>CAKPFG010000003.1 GCA_934153675.1 uncultured Bacilli bacterium | reverse complement strand
GGTGGAAAATCTATTAAAGAACATTTAGAAGCAATTAACCATGAAAAAGCAATTTTATTTTTAGATGATTTAGTTAAAGATAATGAACCAATTAGCGAATGGAATATTAAAAATATTCATCAATTAATTTTAAAAGACATTGATAATGAAAATGCTGGGAGATATAGAAAAGAAAATGTAACTATTAAAGGTGCAACACATATTCCACCAGATTATTTAAAAGTTCCTGAATTAATGGAAAAATTAATATTAACTTATAATACTTGGAATGAATATCATCCAATAATTCAAGCAGCATTACTACATGGAGAGTTAGTAAAAATACATCCATTTGTAGATGGTAATGGAAGAACGTCCAGATTACTTATGAATTTAGTCTTAATGAACAACGGATATAATCCTGTAATTATAAAAAAAGAATCAAGATTAAAATATTATGAAGCATTAGATAAGGCACATACAACTGGTAACTATACTGATTTTGTTAAGTTAGTTAACAAATTAGAAATAGAAATGTTGAAAAAATATCTAGAATTATTGTAGTAAGGAGAAATAGAATGAAGATAGGTTTTGTCACTGATACAAATATATTGGGAAAAGAAAAAGGGCAATGGTATGATTGTAAGAGCGTTCTTGATGGTACAGATATATTTATAGAGTATATTGAATCATTAAGTAAAACTGATGAAAAAAAAGAATTAGTATATTTTATGCCTGAAATGGTGATTGAAGAGCTATTTGCGCAAAAAAAAGCAGTTTTTGAAGAAAAGTATAGTTGTTTGGAATCAAAAATATTGGAGTTAAATTATGCTTTAATCGGAGATATACCTAAAAATAACATTGATGAAATAATAAGAAAAGAGAAGGAAGAGTATATGCAAAAGTTTAATGTTATTAGCTTACAATATACTCCTGAAATATTAAAAGAACTAATAAATGATGCTATATGTAAAAATGCACCATTTGACAAAAGTTTTGAAGGGAAAAAAACAGATGCAGGATTTAAAGATGCAGTAATATGGAAAACAATTCTTTTTTCAGAAGATATCAACAATTGTGAGAAATTATATTTTTTTTCAGGCGATAAAGTGTTTTTTGAAAATAAAGAGACTTTAGAAAGAAAGTTTGCTGAAAAACATCCAAAAACAAAATTAGAAATAATATTTTTTGAACCGGATGGCAATCAAAGGCAGAAATCTTTGCAGAAAATTATTTCAGATAATAATCTTCTTGAAACTAATGTTGTGAAATTATACAATAAATCCTTATTATTATCAATTATTCAATCTCTTAGATATAATTACACAGAGGACGTTATATATTCAAACAATGATAAATTAGTAAAACTGGATACCATAAAATTTAATGAATTTTCAAGCGATGATTTTGTTATAGATGATATTAATGACAAAAATTCTATTTATGAAGTAATACTTTCTTTTAAGACCAATAAATATCTGTTAGATGATTTAAATATAGAAACTGAAACTATGCTGTTAGGAAAGATTAAGTTAAATATTGTATTAAAAAATAAGAAATTTGAATTAGAGAATTTTGAATTGATAGATATTGAATTTAACATGAACTATTTTAGTAAATTAATAGCTGCTTTAACTAAATCTATTACAAGTATTTATACTGATGAATTTAAAGAGAGCATGGAAAAATTAAAAAAGTCTATTGAAATAAATATCGAACCCATTAAAAAAAGTGGTGTTTTTGAGCAAATAGAAAATTTGAACAAACAATTACCAACTTATGATTATGTAAATATGTTAGAAAGTATTAAGCCAAACATGCAATTTGAAGAATTAAAAACAGCTATCGAAGCGGCAAATAGATCAACTAATGTGTTGAGTTCTATAAAGAAAATTGAAAGTATAAACGAAAATTTAAAAAAAGAAGATAAAAAATAAATTAATCACACTTTGACCATCGCGAGGTGGCGATGGAGCTGAAGTAATTTATGCATTGAGAAATACCGATAAATTTCCTAATTTAGTTTTATCAAATCTAGAAAATAAAGGTCAAAATATAAGAAAGGCATATCAGAGAAAATTACCGTCAAATCCTAGTAAAGATTATTATTTTATGTTACGCAATACAGGAAATACAGATGCATATATTATAGAATATGGTTTTTTAGATAGTAAACAGGATGATGTAAATCAATTAAAAAATAATTCTGTTGATTATGCTGAAGCTGTTGTTGAGGCAATAGCAGAGTATTTAAATATTCCGTATGGGAATGAGAATATTAATTATGTAGTTAAAAAAGGTGATACTTTGTGGAGTATAGCAAAAAAATTTAGTACTAGTGTTAATGAAATAAAAAATTTAAATAATTTATCAACAAATCTTTTAACAATAGGGATGAATTTAAAAATTTCACCTTTTGAAGATTATTTATATACAGTTAAAAGAGGTGATACACTTTATTCTATTGCTAAGGCAAATAATAAAACAATAGACGAAATAAAACAATTAAATAATTTACAAACTGATAATATATCGTTAGGACAAAAATTAATAATAAAAAAAGATAACAATACATATATAGTAAAACCAGGAGATACTTTATATTCTATAGCTAGAGAATATAATAAAACGGTAGATGAAATAAAAATGATTAATAATTTAAAAAACAATTTACTTAGTATAGGACAAGAGTTAATTATATAAAAAAATAATTACTAGAGTAATCATTTTAGAATTAATTTACCTAAGAAAGGAAATAGAAATATAACAATTCCAGTGATGATTATAAAAATAAGAAAAACAAGAAGAAGACTATTTATACCCTTCTTGTTTTCGTTATTTTTATTTACAGTAGTTTCTGGTTTTATATTGTTATTGATAGAAACGTTATTTTCTATATTTTGTGTTTTGTTATAATTAATATTATTGTTATTATTGTTTGCATTATTATTTATGTTATAAAGTTTATTATAATCAATAGTAGTAGGGGTATTTTCTTTTAAAAGTTCTGCATTAGAATCTATTTGATTATTATCATCAAAGACAATTTTATTATTCATAAAACCTCCTTTTTAGTGCATTAATTTTGTGTATATTGCTAAAAATATAATTCCAAAGAAAGAACCAATAATAAATGACAAAATCAATGTATTAGTAAAAGCAGCACTAATATTATGCTTATTACTAAGTGTAAGTACATTTTGTTTTTCTTTGCTATTATTTTTGTTATATTCTTTACTTATTTGATTTTGATTTACAAATGTAGGCTTTCCATCAATTATTTCAATTGTAAAATAATTGTTATTATTATCTTTTACTATATTGGTTAAATTACCATTTTCATCAACAAAAATACTGTATTTGTTAGCTTCATTATCATTTAAAACGGTAGTGTATATTAGCATTTGATCTTTATTTAGATTAATATAATCAATTTCATTAAGTTTTTTAAATGTAGCCTCTTTTTTTTCAAATTTTTTCTCCATATCATAACTATAATTGGCGTTATCTATCTTATTAATTGTATCAATACCAACCAAAGCTGGAGAATCATTTATATTTTGTTTTTTATCGATGAAAACTTGTCCATTAATATTTGTTTGTTTTAAGTCATTTTCATTTTGACCATAATTTTTAAAATTTTCATTCATGTTATTTAAAAGCGCAATGTAGTCATTATTTGTAAATTGTGTAGAAAAAGAATGAATAATAAAATTTAATTTATTATTGAAACAAAATTCTTCAAGTGAGGGATTTCTTCTTTTTATATCATTAATATCTTTGTAAATTCCAATTTTAATAAGTTCTTTTATTTTCTTTTCTACTAATAATTTGTTAGTTTCTTTTACCGTTAACATATAATCACCTACCATCATGATTATTATACCATAAAATGAAAAAAAATATAATATTTTCTAAATTTTTTACCCTAGTTTGACAATTATGTAAATTTTTATCATTTTATCCATGCGAAGTATTCGTATGGATAAAATAATATATTTAGTTAGAAGGTATAAGATAAGATTACATATTAGAAATATAAATAATTATTCTTAATATTAGTTCTAAAAACATAACATTAAAATTCTCATTTACTTATATTTATTAGTTATTTAGTAATGTGTTTTCTTATTCTAATGTCATATATATACTAACAAAAATTTTATTTTCTAGTGTTTTTAAACGACTATTTTTATCTGCTTTTTAAATCTATAATAGTCTGCCAATATTTTAAATTTTAGTATTTCTACTAATCTTTCTTTTGTAGTAAAATTACACTCTCCACATGATAGGTGTTTGGAAACATATCAAAAACACATATATCTAAAATATCATACTTTTCTTTTAAAAGACATATATCTCTATTAAGTGTAATAGGATCACAAGAAACATAAATTATTTTTTTAATTTTAGAATTTAAAATTTTATTAATAACAATATTAGAAAGACCACTTCTTGGTGGATCAACAATTAGTGTATCAAATTTATTATTAATATTAATATTATTTGTGGTATCACATTTAAAAAATGCATTTTCAATTTTATTTATTTTTTGATTTTCCAATGCATCTTTTATTGATTGTTTATTTATTTCAACACCATATACAAATTTAACTTTACTTGCAATAAATAAAGAAATACTACCACAACCACAATATAAATCTAGAACATAGTTTGAATCATTACATATTTTTTTTATATAATTAAACATCTTTTCAGTAATATTTAAATTAACTTGAAAAAATGAATTTGGGGCTACATAATATTTGATATTATCAATAGTTGCAATTAATTTTTGTCCTTTAATTAAATTGTCATTAATATATATTGTATCAAAAAGGTCTAAAATATTATTTAAATTTGTATTAATTTCTTTGCCATTTAAAACAAGCATTGTTTTTTCATTAAATGTTTTAATAATAATTTCATCAATGTTATTAGTATTAATAAGTTCATGTAACATTTTTAGTTTTGCATTGATTCTGTTATTTGCTATTAAACAATTATCAATATTTATAATTTTATTACTATTTAGTTTATAAAAACCAATTTTTTTTTCACACTTTAAAGTTATTTTATTTCTATAATTAAATTGATTAGAATGAACTATTTCTTTTATTTTGATATTTATCTGTGAAAATAGTTCATTTAGATAATTTTTTTTATAGTTGATTTGATCCTGGTAAGATAGATGTTGTAACTGACATCCCCCACAAACATTATAATATTTACATAATCCTTTAATCCTAAGCTTACTTTTTTTATTGTATTTTATAACATCTGCAATACTATATTTTTTTTTATCAAGTATAATTTTTATCTCTACATCTTCACCAGGCAGGGCATTGTTTACAAAAACAATTTTATTATTGTAGTAAGTAATACCACGCCCCTTATTATCCATTTTGTTAATTATCATAAAACCACCAATAACATTTTATCAAATAGATAAATTAAAATCTATATTATTAATTTGAATTAATACTTAATTTTAATAAATTTCTAATATTCTCATCAAAAATTTTGTTATTTATTGCTTTTTTTAGTTCAGTTAAAGCTTTGTTTGGATTATCAATCATTTTTCCAAAATATTCAAAATATAAATATTTAATTTTTTCTGAATCATTATTAATATTTAAATTATTAAGTTTTTTCATTAAATAATTTTTATTTTTTCTTTCATTTCTAGTAGTTACAAAATATTTTCTTGGTTTTAAAATGTCATAATTAAAATTTTTAATATTATTTATATTAATTTCTAATATATCTAACTCTTCTTCAACAATTAAACTACTTATTTTAATTGCTTTTCCGTTATCATCAAATTTTACTGCAATAATATTATCATCGTTTCTGAATAAACAACAGTTAAGCGTTTTGTTTTTCTTTCCATATATTTCTGTTTTTCCTTTTATTTTATTAAATTCATTATCAGATATTTTTATTTCATTATTGATAATATTTTTCAAATCATCGGTATTTATTTTTATTATTGGTATTTTTCTTATGTGTAAAAGGGAATCACTAATATTCCATTCAAAAAAATCATATAATACATCATTAAAATTTAGCGTTACATCATATATATAGATCATTTTTCTCTCCTTTATAAAGCGCTAATGCCATAATAACAATTCCTAAAAGCGCATTTAAACATTCAATATGTCTAATTATAAATTTAACATATTCAAAAAAATTATACCCGATAGTTAAAAGGTTTAAATAACTGATAATGTAAACAAATCCAATAATAGAAATTCCAAACCCAAGTAAGAAGAAAAATATTCTAGTCATTTAACCACCTTAATAAATTTTATTAAATTAATAAATTTTTATTTATTAATTTTGATTTTTATTATATAATTAAATAGGTGATAATATGATGGATTTATTAAAATACATATTCTTAGGATTTGTCCAAGGTTTTACTGAAACAATACCAGTTTCTTCATCAGGACACCTTATGATATTTAAAAAATTGATGGATGTTAATGTGGATTTTGACACGCTTGCTATTTTAACTAATTTTGGTAGTTTGATTGCAATATTAATTTTGTTTCGTAAAGATATAAAAGATTTAATTACAGGATTTTTTAAATATCTAAATACGAAAGATAAAAAATATAAAGTTGAATTTAAATATTGTTTTTTAATTGTTTTAGGATGTATACCTGCAGGATTTGCTGGCTTGTTAGTTAGCAAGTTAAATTTATTTTCTAAAATAGAAAATAATATAAAAATAGTTGGTTTATCTTTAATTATAACTTCTATTTTGTTGTTTTTAATTCGTAATTTTAAAGGCAAAAAAACGGATAAAAATATTGAATTTAAAGATGCATTTGTTGTAGGATGCTTTCAAATTCTAGGTTTATTTCCTGGAATAAGTAGAAGTGGTTCTACTATTGTTGGTGGTATGTTTAGTAATTTAAAAAGAGATACAGCTTTTAAATATTCTTTTATGCTTTATATTCCAATGAGTATTGCGGCAATGGCATTAGAGCTTGGTAATTTGAATATTGATTCTTCTCTTATTTTAAATTATTCTGTTTCTATTATTGTTTCTTTAATTGTTACATTCTTAGTTACTAAATGGTTTAGAAAAATAGTTAATGAAGGTAAACTTATATATTTTTCAATATATTGTTTTATAGTTGGAATGCTTGTAATTATGTTTTTATAATTAATGAATAATCTTTAATTTTCATTTTATGGAGGAGTTATGAACAAAAAAATAAATGTTATATTTGTCTTACTTTTATTAATCATATCTATATTTATTGTTGATAAAACTTTTCAAAATGATACTTTTTATGCTATAAAAACAGGTGAGGCTATTTTAAAAAATGGAATAGATATGATAGATCATTTTTCAATTCATAATATCGGGTATTGTTATGAACATTGGTTGGATGATATATTAATATATTTTATTTATTCTAGATATGGATTTACAGGACTTTATATATCTAATATGGTATTTACCTTTATATTAGGATTGTGTATATATTTTGCTAGTGTGAGATTGTATAAAAATAATTTAGTATCCTTTTTAATCACTATTTTATCAATTTCATTTATGAAAGTATTTATAGCTTCAAGGGCACAAATGATATCATATATCTTGTTTGTTTTAGAAATTTATTTTATAGAAATGCTTATTAAAAAAAATAATAAAAAGTATTTCTTTTATTTAATTATTGATTCGGTATTGATTGCTAATATTCATGCTGCTGTATGGCCCTTTTATTTTATTTTGTTTTTACCCTATATAGCAACTTTTATAATTGCAAATTGGAATATGAAAATTAAAATACCTAATAAAATAAAAATTAAAAAAGAATATTATTTAAACAGTACATTTAGAAATTTAATTTTAGCATTTTTATTATGCATCATTGTAGGTTTTATAAATCCTAATTGTAATCAATGTTTTACTTATGTTTTAAAAATATTTATGGGAAATACATTAAATTGGATTGGTGAGCATCAATCTCTTGTTTTGTATAATTATTTTGGAGTGTTAATATATTTATTAGTTATTATACTTTATTTAATATTTACAAAATATAAGATTGAATTACAGCATTTTTTTCTACTATTTGGATTAATATTTTTAATGTTTCAATCAACAAGGCATATGGCTTTTTTTCTAACAATAGGGGCATTTTCAGTTATCAATTTGTTTTCCCATTTAAAACCAAATAATAAAAATAATTTTGATAAAGTCTTTTTATTTATTACTATGTTTTGTTTTATTTTTTCTCTTTGTACATTTATAAACAATTTTTCTAATAAATATGTGTCCGATGATTATCCTAAAAAGGCTGCATCTTATATAAACAAAAATATTGATAAAAAAAAGATGATTTTATATAATAACTATAATTATGGAAGTTATTTAATATTAAAAGATATTAAAGTATTTATTGACTCAAGAGCCGATTTATATACCTTGCCATTTAATAAGAAATTCGATATATCGGATGAATTTTATAAGGTATCAACAACAGGTGTTTATAAAAAAGTATTTAAAAAATATCATATAACACACGCATTAATAGAAAAAAATAGCATTTTAGATTATGCGATAAGAAATGATTTAAATTATAAAGTAATATATTCTGATCAAAAGTTTATATTATATGAGAATGTTCAATCAATTAATAAAAAATTTTATTCGTAAATATCATAATTTCCAATATTGCTTTTTTTCTTTTTTACTTTTTCTGTATAATATATAATATCGTTTATAGATTGCCAATTTAAGTTTTTCTTGTTGGATAAAATTAAATATGTATCTTTATTTTCTTTTATTTTCTTTTTTAATATATGATTATTTAAACCAATATTTCCCTTTAATAATAAATCAAAATCCTTGTTATAAGTATCTATAGGAATCATAAATATGACTGCATTGGCATCTATAATATATGTTTTTCTTTTTAATAAAAAATTATCGATTTGAATAATTTCATTTTCTAAATTCTTATTTATGGGAACAAATTTATAATGATTTAATTTAGATTTATATAAATTTATATAGGTAAAAGTATTATTTAAAATAAGTGTCAAAAGAATTCCACAAAAAAATAAATAAAATATAAAAAAGGTATTTTTAGGCACTTTAAATATTGTGTTGAAATTATATGCTATTAATATATAAAATGGAATAATCCCAATTAGAAAATGTTCACTATCACAAATTGGATAAATAATTGTAAAAAAAGCTATTGAATAAATATTTATAATAATTTTTGTTAAGTCTTTATATTTAATTATTAATATGACATTTACTATTAGAAAAAGAGGCATAAAGAAACTCATAAATGTTATATAAAATGATTTATTATAAAATAAATTGAAATAGGGAATATGATTATTAAATGTTTTAATACCTGAAATAGTATAGTTTATAAATTCATTAACTGAATTTGATAAAATTAAATAAATAATAAAAATTATTATTGGAAGCATTATTCCTATAATTCTTTTTTTTATCTTTTTTCTTTTTATTATTGAAACTACGATGGTAGCAATTATAATAAAAATTCCTATAGTTTGTTTAGTCAAAAAACAAAATCCAGTTATTAATCCTATAAAAAAGTCTTTCTTATCATTTAATTCCAAATATATCAATATTAAAAGGAGTAATAAGCTTATATAATTGTAATTGTAACTAATTACAGTTGTTAACGCTATAATAAAAATTGTTATCAAAATAATATTGTTATTAATTTTTAATTTAGTTAAAATTTTGTAAATTAAGTATTCTATTAATGTCATAATTAATGCGGAAAAAATTCTTTGAACAATTACTTGAGCATCAAAAATTTTAAATATAATTGCAAGCAAATAAGGTGACAATGGGGTTGTTATCATATTGAAATTTTTATATGGAATATTGCCGTTTATAATGTTATTTGCAAAACTAAAGTTCCATAATTCATCTAAATTGTTGATTTTAACATTTATTACACTTGTAACATTGTATATTAATATAAGTAATAAAAAAAATATAAAATAGTTTTTTTTCATGTCATTTCCTCTTTTTAGTATATATAAAAAAACATCTGTTATAGATGTTAAATTTTCTTTGGTGCCCTAAGGGAAGAAGTATAACAACTTCTAGAACAAAATAAATAGTTAGTAATAACAATTAACTAATCATAGTATAACATATTTTAAAAGAAAAAGTAACCCTTTCGGATTACTTTTCTGCCTAAGGGATCCCGTACTTAACATACGATTAGAACATTCGCACATATAGTGCTTGGTTCGATACACCTTAAAGGTCTTCTAATAATATTATATCATTTTTCTATGAATTTACAACTAATTCTTCTAAATTTTTTTCTTTTTCTTCTTCTAGTTGTTTTATACTTGGATTATGTCCAAATAATTTAAATGGGAACTTTGAGATATAAGTCCTATAATATTGAGGAACTCTTCTTGATAAATCTTCGTTTGGTCGATTATGTTTTTTCCACACTAAATTAGCAACATAATCAGCCATTTGTACGTCTCTATTATCTTTAGAGTCTAAATATTTAACTTCTACCTCTAAATCCATTAATTCAAATTCCCATTGTAAAAATGTTTCTAAATCTTTTAAGGTTTTTACAGAAGTATTTCTATTATCAACCCTTAGTTCAATTTGATTTGTTTGTAATATAGGAATATTACATTTAAATAAATATTTTAATAAAGTTTTTACAAAAAAGTTATAAGCAACATTCTCAGAAGCACCAAATTTTTTCAAATTTTCTTTATCAACAACTATTGCTATCGGTACTACATCTGATAAAGAATATAATTCATTTAGGAATAATGCTTGTTGGCTATCGTTTATTTGAGATGATTTTAATTCTATTTTTTCACTAATATGTATATTTTTTCTTTGTTTTACAATTTCTTCAACTCTTTTATGAGATGATGTTACTTTATGCAATTCCCTGGTAATAAAACCTGCTATAACAAAGTATCTTTCATTTTTTAAGTGCATTGCTCCTGATTCATCTAGTACAATATATGTTTTCAAATTTATCATCTCCTAAAATCAATTATATCTAGTATACCATATATTTAAAATTGTTTTTGTATTTTTAGTAAAATTATAAAAAATTATGATATAATTTATACAAGGAGGTACTTTATATGAATAGGAATGAAATATACAAGGAATATTTGAAAGCGTTAAACGAAAGAATTGAGTTAGAGTCTAAAATAGAAAATTTTGTTGAAAAATGGAAAAGTGGTGAAACTTATCTAAGCAACGAATCAATTCAACAAGCAATGGAAAAAGGATATGAAAGATTAGAAGCCTTAAAAAAACAAGTTGAAAGTTTAGAAAAATCATTAAGTTTATATGATCAAAAAGAAAATGATAAAAAAATAGCAGATATTAGTGTTCAACATCATTTAGGAGAAAGACCTACTAATATGAATATTGTTGGAGGCGTTTTATCTTCTAATGCTAATGAATCGCATTTAGTTGCTGAGCAAAAATCTCCTGAACAATTAGAACAAGAAAAAAATCAAATGTTAGCAAATATTAAATCAAAAGTTCAAAGCAGTGAAATATCTCTAGCAGAAGCTTCAAAACTAACTCATGATGTTAATATAGCATTTGGTTATTATGACGAACAAACTGATACAAACACAAATAGTATTCACAGATAATATATGTTTCTAGGATTTAAAAAGACAAGTCATTTTTACACACGCTAATTGATGTGTCAATTTGCAAGCGTGTTTCTAAATTATCAAAAATTTAGTATAAGCAAAGAATACGGCTAATCAAAATAGTCGTATTCTTTTTCTAATGTTTCTTCTTTTATTAATTCGTTTACTTCTATTTCTTTATCGGTATCTTTAGAAATATATATTAAATCATAAGAATTATATAAATCTTTTTCATAACATTTTTTTAAAATGTCTATAGTTTTATTCTTATCACTTTCATTTTTAGAAAGTAGTATTCTTCTAAAAAAGTCTTTTAATATTTCTAATATATGCTTGATAAAGTCAATTAAGTTATTATTATTTTGGTCTAACTTTTCACATTCTTCTTCTAAATTATCTATTACTTTTTCTGAGTGATTATATTTTTTTTCTAACTCTTTATAATTAAAAATATAGTCATCTAAATCATTAAAAAAGTTTTGATATATTACTTGATTTTGAATTTCTTTTGTATATAAATCTAAATATTTTAGTAAGATGTGATATGATTCACCATTAAGAATAATTGAATCTGAAAAAGCTTTCTTTTTAGAAAATTTTAACATATTAATAATTTTTAAATATTCATTTTCAATATTCTTTTTACTTTTATTAGCAAGTCTTTCATATTGTCTAGTTATACCTTTTAACTCTCCTAAAGAAAGATTTTTTATTTTAGTTCCTTTTTCTCCACGTTCCAATTTAAAACCCAAATTATTTAATCTAAAGCAATATTTATCTTGTAATATACTTAAATAATTTTGGTCTTTAATATAATCTCTTTTAGAAATAGAATATCTTTCTTTATTAACTCTTTTATCAAACTTTTTAATAAGAGGAACTACTACACAATGAATGTGTGGTGTTCTTTCATCTAAATGTAATACCGAATGTATTACTTGTTCTTTAGTATAACCCAAATCATTATAAACAAACTCCATACATCCATTAGCCCATTTTAATATTTTTTCTTTTGACATATCTTTAAAGAATTCTGGGTCACTTGTAAATATCATTTCATCTGCTACACAACTTTTAGAATCATCTACCATCTGATCAAAAGTTTTATATTTATCTTGTCTAATAGTTTTCATCTTTTCTTCGTGTTCTTTTCGATATTCTTTAGTAATTTCATAAAATTTTTCTCTATACTTCTTATCACACTTAACTAATTGTATATTGTTTTTACTATCTTCTTTTCTTATATCAGGATTAGATTTATAAGATTCTTTTTCTCGTTTATTACGACTACCAATATGTGATAAATCGTTTAATGTGTTAATACTTTGACATCTAAATATTGCATAACTCATTTAGTGACTCTTTTCTATTTAAACGAGAATATAATGCACTTTCTAAATCTAAAGTAATAACTCCTAATCTTAAAGTTTTATCATTATAATTTTTAGTATCTGTTAAAACTATTAATCTTAATATTTGTTCATAATCTTCAGTAGGTTCAAAACTAATATCTTCTAATTTACTATCTGTTTCAGTTTCATAATAATTTAGTTTTAAACTGTTTTCTGAAACAATTTCTTGTAGTTTATTAAAGTATTCTTTTGCTTGTAAACTTGTTTTACCTTCGTGATTCATAGGTATTTTAAAGCCTTTTTCATCACTAAAAATATTAAAATTATATGGAACACCATACTTATTATGATAATTTACTAAATCAGTTAGAAAACTTTTTCTATATTCAATATTTAATAATTCTATTTTATTTCCAACTTTTTTAACTTCAATATTATCAATATAAGTACCAATTATTCTTTTCATTTCTTCTCTTGAAGCATTAGTTAATTTTAGAATATTAGTTAAAAATATATCAGGATTAACAAAAGTATCAATCGTTTCTGTATTTTCTAAAATTAATAAATCATTAGTAGTAAAATTAAAGTTTTCACATTGTTTTATTTCTTTAATCTTTTTATTAATGTTATCAATTTTATATCTAATACTTTTTAATTCGTTATCAAACTCATTTATTTTAACAACACCATTTAGATAAGCACATTTAATTCTTTCTTCTTGTTTTTCTAATTCCTTCAATTCATTTTTATAATCTTTAGTATTATCTTCTTGTTTGTGTTTTATAAATGGTATGTAATATTTATTGATTAAATTATCTTTTCTTATTAGGTCATATAATTGAAGTAGTAATCCATCTCTTATAGTATCTTCTTTGTAGTTAGTTCTACATTTTTCGCATTTATAGTAATAATATTTCTTACCACTTTTTCTTTTAGTAGTAGTTTTATCACCTAAGAAATTAACACATACTGAACATTTTAATTTATTAGTAAAAAGGTAAGTTGCAGTTCTTTCATAGTGTCTAGCATTTCTCTTAGTTTGATACTGACAAGCATTCCATTTTTCTTTTGCTACTATTGGTTCAACAACATCTTCATAATATATGGGATGTTTAGTTCTTTTTCCATGAACAAAATCTCCTTTATAAAGTTCATTAGTCATTATCCTTTGAATGGTAGAATCTAACTAATTTATTCTACCTAATATTTCTTCTTTATTATAAATATTAGCAATACCGTGATAACTTTTTCCTTCAAAATATAAATCATACATTCTAATTATGATATTTTTTGTTAATTCATCTGGTACTAATTTTTTATCAATTCTTTTAAATCCTATTGGAGTTCTATTTGGAATGTGTCCTGCTTTGATAGCACCAACCATACCAAACTTTGTTCTTTCTGAACATCTCTCAATTTCATTTTGACTAAACGCAGTCGTTAGTCTTATATACATTCTTCCATTAGAGGTTAATGTATTAGAATCATCATCTTTACAATCTAAATCACAACCATATTTTTCTAATATTTTCATTAGTTTTTCTACGTCAAAAACACTTCTAGTTAATCTATCTAATTTTAAAGCTACTATGACATTAATTATACCATTTTTAATATCATTTATCATTTGTTGATATGCTGGCCTTTTATCATCTTTAGCACTTATTCCTTCATCAGCATATATTTTGTGAATTTCATATCCTTTAGATTTACAAAATTCAATTAGTTTTTCTTTTTGCTCAGGTAAACTAAAACCTTCTCTTGCTTGACCAAGTGTACTAACTCTAATATAAATATCTGCAATTTTCTTTTCATCGTTCATAGTTTCATCTCTCTTTCTATTATTTTTTTGAAAGAGATTAAAAGCACAAAAAGTCCATACTTTTAACCTCAAGTATTTCACTTCCTTTTTGTACGCCTAGTTTTAAAATATTTAATTGTTTTTAATATGAACTTCCATATCTTTTAATTTAATACATTTAGAATAATCATTTACAAAAATTTTATCACTTCTATTAAATATTAAATAATTATTCCCCTTGATTGTTATAATATGTGGACTTACATAAGCAATATTACTTCCTTTAATATTGATAATACTTCCTTGTTTATTCCTTGTTTAATAGTATATTTACAGCAAGCAAATCTACATATCATATCAATTCTTTTTGAAACTCCCTTTTCAACTTCTAATATTTTTACAACATCCATTAAAACTCCTCACTTTCCTTATAATAACAAAAAAACTAGACGGTACTTCTAGTTAATATTTATTACTACTCGAAAAGTTCGAGTTTCCTATTAATCTGGTGCTCGTGATCGGACTCGAACCGATACGGTGTTACCACCACCAGATTTTGAGTCTGGCACGTCTACCGATTTCATCACACGAGCAATGTAATAATTATATCATATAATTATTCATTTTAAAATAGTTTATTATAAATTATTCGATTTCTTTGTATTTGGTATCAAATATGTCGGTGTTATTATTTGTAATTATTTCTTTTTTATCAACATTAGGAAGATCCTTAATCGTGCCTAATCCAAAATAGTTTAAAAATTGATCTGTTACTTTATATAATAAAGGTCTACCAGGTTCATTTGATTTACCACATTCAACAATCAAGTTTTTTAAAACTAATTTCCTAACTATATATGAACTATTAACACCTCTAATTTGGTCTATTTCAACGCGTGATATGGGCTGATTATAAGCTATAATTGATAAAACTTCTAATCCTGATTGTGATAGTTTGCTTTCTTGTTCACTATTTACTAATTTTTCATAATATTTAGCATGTTGTGTTTTAGTGGTTAATTTAAATTTTTCCCCAAGAAATTCAAGCTTTATTCCTCTTTCAGAACTTAGTAAATCATTATATAACTGTTTAATGATATTTTTTGCTTCTATGATATCAATATCTAAAATATTTGTAATCTGATTTATATCAAGTCCTTCATCACCACTTATGAAAAGTAAACCTTCTAAAGCTGCTTTCATAAAATCTCCCTTCTTTTTATAATAATTTTATTAAAATTATTTTCTTGTTCTATTGCAATTTCTTTCTTTTTTACTAAAGAGAGCATTGCTAGAAAAGTTACAACAACAAAATCTTTAGTTTTAATTTCAAATAGTTCATCAAAATTAATGCATTTTTGCTTTTTTAATCTAACTTTAATTTCTAAACATCTTTTTTCTATAGAATATTCTTTTTTTTCAATTTTTGTTTTTAATGGTTTCTCTAATTCTTTATTTCTCAAAAAATTTTTAAAAGCTAACATTAAATCATTTAAGTCAAAATCTAAGTTATTAATTTGATCATTTTTATATTTAAAAATTTCTTTGGATATTCTTGTGTGGACTGTTTTTCTAATGCTTTCTAGTTGCTTAAAATTTTTAGAAATTTCCTTATATTTTTCATATTCTAATATTCTATTAATTAAATTTCCCTTTTCTTCTTCAATTTCTTCTTCAATTTCTTCACTTTTGTTAGGAAGTAATAGTTTTGATTTTAATTCAATTAATTCTGCGGCTAAGACAAGGTATTCACTTTTGATATCTAAATTTTTTTCTTTCATTAAATTAATATAATTTAAGTATTGTTCTGTTATTTTAGAAATACTTATTTCGAATATATCAATATTATCTTTTTTTATTAAGTGTAATAATAAGTCTAATGGGCCTTCAAATTGTTCTGTTTTTACCTCATATTCCATAATTTTCTCCAATACTTTAAACATTATAATCTTTTTCATTTAATTTTTCAATAATCATATTTAAAATTCATGAAAATTATAAAAATACTATATACAAAAAATAATAATTATGTTAAAATTGTGTAAGAATAGGTGATTAGGTAGGTGGGTAGATGAAAAAGCTAAATTTGTTTATTTTTACATTATTATTTGTATTTTTTTCTTTTTTATTTAATAATAATCGATTTGTAAAAGCATTAGATGGCTTTTCTAGTAAAATATATGTTGATCACGTTAGTGCTTATAGTAATGGCTTAATAAATTATGGATATGGAAATATTTATAAAAAACATTATAAAAAAAATAAAGGTAGTGCAAATTGGGATGGAAAGGCTTATTGCGTTTCTTTTAAAGCGTATGCACCAGGGCGTGTTCATAATGCAGATACTTGTAGCAAGGAAAATTGGAGTAGTAATAGCTATAATAATGGACGTATAGCAGCAGCTATTGGTTCTATAATTCAAAGTGCAAAAAGTAGTAATCAAACTACAACTTGGCAAAATTACTACTATGCAGAATATGCTATAAATGATTTCTTATATAAGAAAAATTTGGGTTCTAATGTGAATAAAATACCATATTCTTCAATATCGAACAATAGTATTTATAAAAAATTATATAATGCTGGTATAAATGCATATAACAATTATGAAAAATATAACTATTTAAAACTTGAAGTTGGTAGTTTAAGTATTTCGGATAATGTTAAAAAAGGGAAAAGCGGTAATGTAAGCGCTACAATTACTTGCAAGGATAAAAACAATAAAAATATTACTTGTCCATCTCTTAGTGAATTTTCTGTTAGTGTAAAGGTAGATACAAAAACATATTCTGGAAAAATAGAAAAAAATGGAAAAACGAATATAAAAGCGAGTGCAACAATAAATGCGTTATCTACTGGTGAACACAATATTACTTTAATAGTTACAGCAACTAAAAATTTTTCGCAAGCTCAAAGATATTATTGTCGTGCAACTGCATACTCATCTGTGCAAAAAATGACTCCTAATTATACTAAAAAAGTATCTATAACCAAAAGTGCAAAAAAGGGAACAAAGGTTACGATATCTCAAAAATCTCCAGATAGTTGTGAAAGTGAATTAAAAGCCAAAAAAAATTTGTCTGCTTTGTATAATAAATATAAACAAAATGGCCTACTTAATCTTAGTTCGCCATCTTGCAAAAATGAAACTTCTACATCTTTATTAAATTGCGATAGTTCTAGTATAAATAATAAGGTTATAACACCAATTGAAAATGGTTATTTGTATTGTGATTATTCTTATACTGTAAATAGCAATTTGTTTGTTAATAATAATAGTGCAAATGATATATCATTACTTTATGCTATAAATAATCCAGATGATTTAAATGTTAGTTTATCAATAACTTGTAATGCAATAAACATCTCATCAGCAAAAATTAGTTTATCTGATGTGTTACCTATTATTAATATAAATTTTTTGAATAATAATTATAGAATAAAACCAAAATTAGATGCTAGTACATTAGCAACGTCTACTAATGTTAAGATTAGCAATGGGAAAATAAATTATAATGGCAGTGGAAATCAGCAATTTTCAGTTTCTGGCACGATTATTTACGATTATGACGATATTTATGGTATATCTAAAAAAGATCAAAAAATGAAAAAAATTTCTGAATGTGGTGGTAATTGTATTTCTTTAGGAAAAGGAGTTCCTGTTAATATTAATAAATCAAAACAGGGAAATAGTGATATATCATTTATAGTAAATGGACATACAACATCAACAGTGTCTTGCCCTTATGATTTGAAAAAAATAAATAGAACAGAATCTGCTTTATTTAGAACAATAGATACTGAAAATCCATTTTTAACGAAAGATGGGCATTTGCGTTATACTGGAACAAATTGGTGTAATTTTTCAACAAATAGTGATGATGATGTATCTTCTACTGAAACAAAAGACATAACAGAGTCAGTTGATATATTTTCTAATAATGGGACATTTTTAGGAGATATTAACGGTAGTGCTATAAGAGATACTAATCCTGCAATTACATATTATGATGTTTTACTAATTGAGTATTATTTATATAATAAAGATATTTTAACATCTGAAGATAAAGTGAATGTTATAAAAAATGGTGATATAAATAATGATGGAAAAATTACTCAGGAAGATGCTGACATAATTTTTAATGGCCTTACTAATTATTTTATTACATCAGACGCTAGACTTGGTGGTAGTTCTAATGCTGATAGTATACTTAATAAATATCTTGCTGGTGAATATGGTATAGATCCAAGTGGAAAAGTATGGTGGAAAAATGGTGTAATTAATGCACAATATATACTTAGTGAATTTCTTTCTGATTATAATGGAACAGGTCAAAATTATATTCAAAATATTGATAGTTCTACTAATTGCACTCATATTTGTACTTTTAAGAATGAAAAGACTAATAAATATGTCTATGACATAATGAATTATATTATTTTAACATATACAACTATGAACGAAAATAAAATAATTTTGAATTATCAAAATTATGAGCAAAACGCTTATAATGTTGGAAATATATCCAATAGTTCAGCAATAAAAAAGGGAGATGTAAATTTAGATGGTAAGGTTGACATTGAAGATTTTAATCTTTTAAATCAATATATATTTGAATCTGTTAAAGATATTGATAGTAATAATTTATCTTTAAAAAATGCAGATATTGATGACAATGGTAGGGTAAATATATATGATTTAATAAGATTTAGAGATTATATGATTTCTAGTGAATTTAATTTTAATAAAATTGATACAACGGAAAATGATACCATCGGTTTTGAAATAGACTCAAAAAGCTATAATGACTCGTTCTGTACTGCATACACTTCTAAAAACACAAATGATAGTAGCATTATTAATAATACTGTTGATAAATATATAACAAAAAAAGAAAATTCTAACTCTAAAAAGGAACCTTTATATAGCTTTACATTAACAGCAGATAATATTAAGAAAATAAGAAAATATAATAAAGATAAAAAATATGATGATTTTAACTTAAATTGTAAAAATGGTTATAATTGTGTAAGTTCATTTGTAAAACAAGTATTTAGTGATACTTCGTATGCTTTAAAATCATCTGGTAAATGTAAAAATAGTAGTATTAATGATAAATTTTGTAATGTTGAAAGTTTAGGTGATTAAAAGATGAAAGATTCAATTTGGGCATATTTTATAATTATGTTTGGAATTATAGCAATAGTTTTTGTCTTTTTTATTCAAAGGACTACTAATACTGATCAACATAATTATACAATTTTAAGGGAAACTAGTGAGGCTGCTATGTATGATGCTATTGATATTGCAACTTATAATACTAGTGGTAAAGTAAGAATTGATCAAGAAAAATTTGTTGAAAATTTTTTAAGAAGATTTGCAGAAAATGCATCATTGGCAAGATCTTATCAAATAGATATATATGATATTAATGAAGACCCACCTAAAGTTAGTATTAAAGTTTCATCAAAAGAATCATCAACACAAACAGTTGAATTTAATTTAGTAAATAAGGTAGATGCAATACTAGAAACAAAATGAGAGGAGAATAAGAATGAAGAAATTAAATAAATTTTTAAGAAATAAAAATACAGTAACAATATTAGGGATTATTTTAATACTATTTTTACTATTTTTTGCATTTAATGCGACAATAAAATCCACAGTAAACCCAATTAAGGTTCCGGTGGCAAAAGAAAAAATATTGCCTGAAACAGAAATTACACAAGATAAAGTAATGTATGCTAATGTTTCAAAAATGGTTTTAACAGATAATGTAGTAACACAACTTAATAATATTATTGGCAAATATACAAATGTAAATGTAACAATACCATCTGGAAGTATGTTTTATAAAGAGTGGTTGGTTGAAAGTAATGATTTGCCAGGCAATTGGCTAAAACAAGTTGATTTTTCAAAAGGAGAAGAAGCTTATTATTTTAATGTAGATGTTGAATCAACATTTGGTAATTCTATTTTACCTAATTCATATATTGATATTTATATGAAAACTACAGATGATAATGGTAATGTAATTTATGGCAAACTATTTAGAAGTATAAAAATTCTTGCTGTACATGATAATAATGGTAAAAATGTCTTTAGTGATCCTGAAAATATTGGAACGCCATCAAATTTAGTATTTGCTCTTTCTCATGATAATTACAATTTACTTATGAGAGCTGAGTATTTAAAAGGGCAGGGAGTAGATTTAATAATAGCACCACAAGGTGAGAATAGTAGTCAAGAAGAAGGTGCTTTAGTTAGTAGTGCAACATTAAGGGATTATGTTAACAATCATACATCTAGTGTTACTGATGATCAAGTTGAACAGTCTGTAAATGAAAAAAAGGAAGATAACAAAAATAAAAGTCAAAACAAAAGTGCTATAAGTGGGTTATTAGGATAAAAAGGAAGTGAATATATGGATAATGTTTTTGATGAGATGGATTTTGGCCCATTACAACAATATTTAGATAATGATGACGTTACTGATATTTCATATAGTAATGGTGGTCAGTTATGGTTAAAAACGTTATCCCATGGTATATTTAGAGTTCAAAACCCAGGCATTGATGATAATTTTATGGATAAACTTGCATTTCAATGTGCAAATGTAGTTGGAAGAAGCTTTAATTCAGCTCATCCATTTTTAGATAGTGAAAGTGAAGAGTTACGTATTAATTTTGTGCACAATTCAATAGCTAAGAATGGTATAGCCTGTGTTATTAGAAAAACACCAGCTAAAATAAGACTTGTTAAGGATAAAATAATTAAAGAAAAGTATATTACTGAAGACATTCATAATTTTTTAATTCAATGTGTGCATGGACATTGTAATATTATTGTATGTGGAGAAACAGGTAGTGGTAAAACAGAATTTATTAAATATTTAGCTGCTAATACTAGAGTTGATGAAAAAATAATTACAATTGAAGATACACTGGAACTTCATCTAGATAAAATATTTCCTGAAAGAGATATTGTTGCTATGAAAACTAACAATGTAGCTAGTTATTCGGATGTTTTAGTAACTTGTATGAGACAGAATCCTAAATGGATTTTATTATCAGAAGTACGTAGTGCCGAAGCTGTTATGGCCGTTAGAAATTCGATTTCATCTGGGCACTATATTTTATCAACTATTCATGCTGATAAAGCTTCCTCGATACCGAACAGAATGTATTCTTTGCTTGAAACAAATCAAGATATAGATCAATTTTTAAAATCTATATATAGGTATATTCAGCTTGGTGTTTATATAAGGGCTTATCAGGATCCTCGTACTAGAAAAATGATAAGAGAAATAGCTGAGGTAACAGAATTTTATGTAACTGATGATAATGAGGCAAAATATAATACAATTTACAAAAAAATGCCAGATGGGAAGGTAGTTAAAAAAAATCCCAGCAAATATTTATATGATTATTTAGAAGCACAAGGCGTTATTTTAAGCAAAGATATAATAGTGCCAACAGAAGAAAATAAAATTCAAAACATTTTATTTGAATAAGGAGGTATTTATGATAAATATAATATTTATATTAATTGCTGTTATTTTAATATTTATAGTTGTTTATAGAAATAGTAGTGGTAAAAATGTGTACAAATATTTAACATATAGCTTGGGTCCTGTTTATGATAAAATTGCTCCTTATACATATAAAGAAATAAGAAAAAAAATTAAAGATTTAGGTCAAAATTATAAATTAAAAGATTATATATCGCAGGTTGTAATATTTGGTGGACTTTCATTTGGTATGGGATATTTATATTTTTATGATATTTCTGTATCTATTATATATGCATTAGTTGCAATTTGTTTTATACCATATTTGGAGTATTTAAGATGTAAAAGGTTATACAGTGAATTTATTTTTGAACAATTGCAAAC
Source organism: uncultured Bacilli bacterium (assembly GCA_934153675.1). Taxonomy (GTDB): domain Bacteria; phylum Bacillota_I; class Bacilli_A; order RF39; family UBA660; genus RUG12438. Next base: position 96,293 of record CAKPFG010000003.1, on the reverse strand, counting down.
TTATACAACTAATATTATTTTAGATTTTCAAACCTCACAGTCATTTGTAAAATCACTTGAGGGTGTTTATGAATCAGGTGTTTTGGAAAATCCAATCAAACAAGATGTTAAAGTAATGATAGATATGGCATATAAAAATGGAACTATAAATGAATCATTAGAATTTTTTCAAAATAAGTATGATTTTTATATGGTAAAAAATATGCATCAATTGTTTTTGCAAATTACAAATGAAGGTGCCAAAGATTCATCTGAGTCATTAGAAAATATGTCACTTGATATAGATATGTTAGTTGAGGCTGTTTATAGAGATAGAATTGAAAGAGCTAATTTTCATAAAAAATTTATAAGATTTGGTGTAATGCTTTATGGTATGATTGCTTTAGTTCAGTTACTACTTGGAGATACCTATTCACAGCTTTTAAATTTATGGTATTTAAAATTATTAATTCATTTATTAGTAGTAATGAACTCATATTTCTTGTTAAGAGGGGAAAAATATTATAATGAGAATGTAGGTGCTGAATAATGGTGATAGTATTTTTAATGATTTCTTTAATTGTTGTATTTCTTTTTGTATATAATAAGGTCTTTGATGGCAATAAATTTATTAAGGAAATAAGTCCACTTTTTAGAACTATAATTGAAGATGATTATGAGTTTTTATTAAAATTAAGATATGAAGGTGAAGATATAGATATTCAAGAAATTTTTGAAAAAAGAGTTAGAAATGGCATAATGGCTTTTATAATTTCTTGTTTTCTTGCTTTATTACTTGGTAAGTTTGCTTTTCTTGCTATTGTAATAGCATTAGTTTTAGGATATTTATTTTTTAAACTACCATATATAAAACTAAAAAATATGTATAAAAAATATCTACATTCTGTTGATTTACTTTTACCATATTATTTAAAAGGGCTAGAAATCTTAGTACAACATTATACTGTTCCAGTTGCATTAAGTAAAAGTATTCATACTGCTCCAAAGGTTTTTCAATCAGGATTAATTAAATTAGTTGCAAAAATTGATGCAGGGGATTCTAGTATAAAACCCTATATAGATTTTGCAAATGAATACCCTGTTAGAGATTCTATGCGTATGATGAGACTATTATATCGTTTAAGTTTAGGCTCGCAGGAAAATAAACAAGAACAGGTAATGGCCTTTTCAAAAATGGTTTCTACTTTACAAAATAAAGCAAGAGAAATTAAGTATCAAGAGAGACTTGATACAATGGAGAAAAAAACTATGGTTATGCTTTTTGCAACAGGCGGAGGAGTAATGGCTTTATTATTTATGTCTATGACATTAATGATGTAAAATAATATAAATAATAGACAATTTGTGACATTTATGATATAATTTAGAAAAATATGGAGGTGAATTATGAAGGAAGCAACAGGTGAAGGAAGTATGACAATTGTTACTATAATTATTATAGTAGCATTAGCAGCGGCAGCAGCAGTAGTAGTAGGAATGATGATGAATAAGGCCAATACTACTGCTAATACCATGGATACTAATAGTGTTGATATAAAAAATCAAATAACAAAATAATATAAATATAAATTTATATTTATGTTAGAAATAAATTAAATGTTGTTTAATTTATTTCTAATGTAAATAGGGAGATGATAAAGTGAAAGAGGCAGTTGGAGAGTCTGCGATGACTATAATTACAATCGTTTTAATAGCAGGTGCATTAGGAGCTATTGCCTTTATTATAGGTAATTTATTATCAAATCAAAAACATCGCGCTGATTGTGAAAATGCTGGATATATATATTCTAATGGCCAATGTAAAGATACAGATGGTAATTTATGTAACTATGATACTGACGGCGTTTATATTTGTGGGTGATATGATATGAAAGAAAGCACAGGATCAGTGGCAGCAATATATATTGTGATATTTTTTGTAATAATTGTTTTTGGATTTATAATTTCAACTTTAAGTTATTATAAATCATACAAGATAAACAACTCACTTTCAGCAGCCATTGATGATTATGGGGGATTTAATTCTAAATCCAAAAAAGAAATAGAAAATAGGCTTGATTCTTATGGGTATCAAAGAGATGTAAATCTAAAATGTAAAAAGTCTAATAATAATGAAAAATTGGTTTCTTTTAAGGATAATAAAGTATCTTATGCCGATTCATCTGGTGATTTAGGGTATAAAGGATATTGTGTTTATCTATTAAATGAAAGAGATGATTATAAATATTATAGTTATAAAATAACTACATATTTAACATTAGACTTTGGATTATTTGATTTGAGATTTCCTTACCAAATTTCATCAAAAACATCAACAATGTATTCTTGTTATGGTTTGAATTGTGAGGAGGATGCTTAAATGAAAGATGCTGTTGGTAGCTCTTTATTATTGTATGTTGTTATTATTGTAGTTGGAATAATTGGTATATCAGTAGTAGCTTCTAATTCGTATAGTAAAGCTTATAAAGCCAAGAATAATATTACATCGGCAATTAATAATTACTATTTGTTAAATGTAGATACATCATCTTTAAATGAAGATTATAAATTTCAAGAATGTTTCAGCAATGAAAGTTGTATTAATAAAATAATAGATGCATTAAATAATTTAGCATATAGGCCAAAAATTAATAAAGATGTTTGTAGTAGTAAAAATATTTTAAACAAAATTGAAAAAGCAGGTGAAACATCTTCTTTAATTTATCCTAAAGCATCATCTGATATGAAAGGATTTTGTATTTATAAAAATATAGTAAATGATCGCGAGTATTATTATTCTGTTGTAACTTTTAGTTATTTGAATTTAAATGTTTTAGGTATAGGAACATTATATAAAAATCCAGTTTATGGAGAAACTAGAATTTTTTATGATTATGCAAATTAAATTATAAATATTAATAGAAAGGATTCAGTCTTGTTGCTGAAGTATTGATATGAATGTTGTAATAGAAAATGAAAATTATGAAATAATTGAAAAAGTAAATGTTGTTGCAATCGAAAAATTAAAAGGAATATTTGATGTTACTTTTCTCTTTTCTAAAATAAGTTCATTAGAATATGAAAAAGTAATTTTAGATATAACTTCATTAAATAATTATAATAATATAGATGTTCTTAAAAGCATAGTTAGTTTTATAAAACCAAATAACTTAATTTTAGTAGTTGGTAAAATTAAAATACCGTCTAATTATTTAGCTAAAATTATTGAAATAGGTATATATAATATTGCTTATAATTGTAATCATATTGTTGAACTTTATCAAAGTCCTAATAGTTATGAGGATGCTATGGTACTTGTAAATAAAGATTCAAAAAAGGAAAGAATTATTGGATTTAAAAATGTGACTAAATCGGCAGGATCAACTACTCTTATCTATATGTTAAAAAGACATTTGGAAAAAGTGAGAAAAGTTCTTGCTATTGAAATAGATAAAATGGATTTTAATTATTTTCATTGTAAAGATATGATTTCTACTTTAGATAATAGTTTAAAATTAACTATTGATAAATACAATAATTATGATATTATTTTTATTGATATTAATCAAAGTAAAAATGCTTATTTGTATTGTGATGAAATTATTTATTTAATAGAACCAACTATGATTAAGATTAATCAACTGATGTTAGTTGATCCAACATCATTTACAAAATTAAAAAATAATAAGGTTATTTTAAACAAAAGTATGCTTGATAATAATGAAATTAAAGAGTTTGAAAATGAATCACATTTAAAATTATTTTATAATTTATCTTTTATTAATGAGAGAAAAACTAGCGAAGATATTAAATTATTGATTGAAAAATTAAAGTTGTAGGGGGAAATATGAAAAAAAGGGTTATTTTATTTGCAATATTGGGTTTTTTTATGCTACAATTAACTTGCATTAAAGCTGCTACAAATGCTGATTTAGATAAAAAGATTTATAATAATTTAGATACAACAACTGTTAGCTGTGGTAATGGTATGGTGAAAGGACTTTCTATATCTATTCCAAGAGTTGTAAATATAGCTTATACATCATTACAAATTGTAGTTCCTGTTATATTGGTTATTATGGGGATGATTACTTTAATTAAGGCAATTACATCTAGTAAAGAAGATGAAATAAAAAAAGCACAGATAAGTTTTTTTAAAAAGCTTATTGCAGGTGCATTAGTATTTTTTGTTTTTGTGATTGTAAAGCTATTAATTAGTGTAAGTGCTGATGCATCTAAAACAGCTAATATAATGGATTGCGCTAATTGCTTTTTAAATGGCACTAAAAATTGTAAAATCAGTAAAAAGTAGGTGAAATATGAAAAATAGAATTGGTTATATAATATTATTTTTGCCATTGATATTTATTTCTCCTGTTTACGCTAAAACGACTTATGTAAAATGTGGTAATATACAGCAATTACCATATAAAATATTGCAACTTTCGAATACAGGTATTAATATTTTACAAATACTAGTTCCAGTAATTCTTGTTATATTAGGAACTGTTGATTTAGTAAAAGCCGTTGCTTCTCAAAAGGATGATGAGATAAAAAAAGCACAGACAAAATTTGTAAAAAGATTAATAATGGGAGCTTTAGTATATTTTGTAGTGGTTATTGTTAAGCTGTTAATAAGTGTAATAGGAAATGGAAATGAAAGTATATGGCATTGTGTTGAATGCTTTGTTTCAAATGCAAGTAAATGTAAGTAGGAGGTATTTAATATGAAAAAAATAAGTTATGTAGGAATGTTTTTGTTAACATTAGCCCTTGCTATGCCTGTTTATGCAGCTAATGTAAAGGGTTGTTCAGTTATTGGAAGTAAAGTGCAAATTGATGTCAAAATTGCAAACACGGTACACTTAGTTGTATTGATAATTCAAATTGCTGTTCCTGTACTTTTAGTGGTATTTGGAATGATGGATCTTACTAAAGCTGTTATTGCGGGAAAAGAAGATGAAATAAAAAAAGCACAAATGATTTTTGTAAAAAGATTAATAGCTGGTGCCTTGGTATTCTTTGTTTTTGTAATAGTGAAAATGTTGGTAAGTTTTGTTGCTGATGATGATGGAATTATGAATTGTGCTAATTGCTTTTTAAATGGTGCAAATGAAAAAACAGGTATATGTAAATAGATAATAAAAGGAGATATTTATGAAAAAATTAGAACCAAAGTTTTTTATTACGTGTGGTGCTATTATTTTAATTCCTGTTATCATAATGATATTTTTATTTGCAATTAGGGGATGTAGTGGCAAAAAAAGTTATAAATCTTATGAAAATATGATGGTTCAATCAGCAAAATCATATGCTAAAAAACATAAAATGTTCCCTTCAAAGGGGAAACAAGTTATTGTTAAGGTAGATGACTTAGTGAGTGATGGACTTAAAAATCCTGATAAAGCTTTAAAAGATACAACATGTAGTGGTAGTGTAGTTATTAAGAATAATTCAAATAGTAATGTAAATGAGAAATATTATTCATACATACCATATTTAGAATGTAGTAAATATAAAACAGATTACATAAAGGATCATTTAATGAAAGATGTGACTAGTGAAAATTCTGGATTATACAAAAGTGAAGATGAATATGTATTTAAAGGCAACAAAGTTGATAATTATTTGTCATTTTACGGAATTATTTATAGAATTATTAAGATAGATGCAGAAGGTAATTTAAAATTAATTAAACAAGATAGTCAAGAAGTTTCAATAAATTGGGATAATAAATATAATATTGATAAAAATGATTATTCAGGGATTAGTAATTATCGTGATAGTGTTATTTTAGATAGACTTATAGAGGATTATAAAAATAATAAAAACTTAACTGATTTAGCTAAAGAAAAAATAATACCGCATGATGTTTGTATTGGAAAAAGATCTACCAATAATTTAAGTATTAATGTTACAACTGAGTGTGCTGATAAATTGGAAGATCAAGTTTTAACTCTACCTAGCATTACTGATTTTTTACAAGCTAGTTATGATTCAAATTGTAAAAAAATAGGAGATTTATCTTGTACTAATTATAATTATATGGCTGAGTTTATTAATTATACTTGGACTTTAGATACTGTTAGGGAAGATAATTCCTTAGTTTATTATCTAGATTCACTAGGAGCTGATTTAGAGATAGCTAATAAGTTTAAAAAATATAATTGGGTTTTTTATATAGATAGTGAACAATTATATCAAGGTGGAAGTGGCACATTGAAAGATCCATATATTATAAAATAGAATATCTTGACAAAAAGAGTATTAAGATATATAATGAACATAGTTTAGGAGGAAATATTTATGTTTGAAATTTTAGCAAAAGTAGCAACTTCATCAGAGTATACTTGTGGTGGTATTGATAATTTTGTATTTAGTGGAATGTTCCCATATGTTGTTTCAACAGTGGTTATGATTATTAAAATAGTTGTACCAATTTTATTGATTATATTTGGTATGTTGGATTTAGCGAAAGCCGTAATTGCCAGTAAAGAAGATGAAATAAAAAAAGCACAAATGACTTTTGTAAAAAGATTAATTGCAGCTGTTATTGTTTTCTTTGTTGTATCGCTTGTACAAATTGTAATTCGTTTTGTAGCTGGTGGAGATGAGGATAGCGTTATGGGATGTTTTAATTGTTTTGTAAATGGTAATGTAACAGAAAGTAATTCATCATCTTGTAGTTTGCATGGATAATCAAGTTTATACTTGATTTTTTTATTTTGATGAAATTATTTATTTTTCCTTCTATTGATTATTTAACATAATTTTGATATAATTTATCTAGAATTGATGAATATTAAAAATATTTTTCTTGTAGTGATGGTGATAAAATGGATAATTTATTTTTTGAAAAAATTTTTCGTAGATTTTTTATGGGACTTGATTCCGTTTTGTTTAATTTTATTAGTACACTTTATAATTTATTAATAGAAATTGCTCGTAGTTCTATATTAAGCCAGGGTGAGATTGCTAGACTTGCACAAAGAGTTGAATTATTACTTGGTATTTTTATGCTGTTTAAAATGTCATTTTCTTTAATAACCTATATAGTTAATCCAGATGATTTTTCTGATAAACAAAAAGGATTTGGTAAACTTATTCAAGGGGCAGTAATTTCTCTTTTGATGTTAGTATTAGTACCGTATGCTTTTCAAATGGCTTTTAATTTGCAAAGTAAAGTGCTTGAGGGGAACATTTTAGGAAAGTTAATAATGGGTGAAGATGCTGGTAGTGATGGCTATTTAAATTCTGCTGGCGATGATATGGCCTTTAATGTAATGATGCCATTTTTTCTACCAAATACAGGTATGAAAGCTTATGATTTAAGTTCCTGTATTACTATATATAATAGTGATGGTAAATTTAATGGTGAGTGTAAAAAGGCACTAGAAGAAAGTGGTGTAAATGACGTAATATTAGATAATTATGAAACGGGTATTAATGAACATAGCTTAGGGTTGACATTTAGATCATCAATGGCAGTGGCTACTGGTAATACTAAAGATGAATTTATAATTGACTATAAAACATTCATTTCAACTGCTGTTGCTGTCGTGGTATGTTTGCTTTTAATTACATTCTGTATTGATATTGGTGTAAGAAGTGTAAAATTAGCCTTTTTACAATTAATATATCCAATTCCTGTTATAAGTTATATGGATCCAAAAAGTGGCAAAGATGGTCTTTTTAACAAGTGGTTAAAAATGTGTACATCTACATTTATAAGCTTATTTGTCAGATTGTTGGCTTTATATTTTGGTATGTATATTATTTATAGAGTTGGTAAGTTTGGCATATATGACGTTGTTACTGGGGCTCAAAAAAATAATTTTTGGATACAAGTATTTATTATTGTTGGAGTATTAATGTTTATTAAACAATTACCTAAAATCTTAGAAAATATGGGTATAAAATTAGATGGTGATGGTAAATTCACATTAAATCCTTTAAAAAAAGTAGAAGAAGGTGCGTTGGGTGGTAAATTATTGCATAAACCAAATGAAATGATTTCAAAAGGCGTTAAAGGTATTGCTAAGGCTCCTGTTAGTGCGGTAGGGACATTTGGAAAAAAAGGATTTGCTGCAATCGATTCTATGAGAACAGGTCGAGGATTTAGAGCTGGTTGGAGTAGTAAACATGGTAATTTATCTGAAGCAGTTAGAAAGAAAAAAGCTGAATTGATGCCATATAGTGCAGAGAAAAGAAAACAACAAATAGAGGGAAGAAATGAGTTTGATCAAAAGCATAAATTGTGGGCAAAAGGAAGAAATGCTTGGGAAAAGGTCAAAGGAGATACAAGTGCATTCTCTGTAGATAAAAAAGATTCTTCTTTTACAGATTTTGCACAACGTACAAATGATAATTATAATAGTGTATATAACAACAAGGGCTTTATAGCCTCTAAGCAAAGATTAGAATATGTTGATAACAAATTAAAAGATGTACAAAAACAATATGAAACATCAGAAGGTGAACAGAAACAACAATTTTATAAGGCTTATCATGACTTATCAAAAGCAAAAGAAAGTGCTCAAAAAGATCATGATATAATGAGAAAGAGATATATAGATGATGCAGAGACTGAAGATGCTTTATCATATACTAAATCTACGCAAAGAATTAAACAAACTGAAACAAAAAAAGGAGAACTTACTGTTGAAAATGATAATACAGCACATGATGCAACTTCAATACATCGTCAAAGAAATTACCAATTTAAAGATAACAAACGTGGAAATGATAGACAATGAGATAAACTTATAAATGATAAATAATAATGAAAAATCAGCGAATATGAGAAACATTTTTAATTGCTTTTCTAAATTATATAAATGATTTGTTTAAATTTTGTTTAATAAAAAAGGATGTGATACTAGATGGATAATATGTATTTAATACCAGCTAATTCAAAAAAGTCTATGTTACTTTTTGGCTTGTTTAATAAGTTTGATTTGGCGTTGTTTTTAATTGGTATTAGTGTTTCACTTTTACTTTTAATGATTCTTCCAATTGATCAGTTATTATTTGCAATCTTAGCTTTAGCGCCAGGTGTAACATGTGCTTTTTTGGTTTTTCCTGTTCCTAATTATCATAATATAAGAACAGTAATTAAACTGGCTTGGGAGTTTTATACAACTAGACAAAAATATATATGGAGAGGTTGGTGTTATAATGGCGAAGAAACAAATAAAAAGTAAGTATACTGATATTCCCGTAAAGAACATTGCAAACGGAATGATTATACTTGATAATAAACTTAAAGTATCAGGAATAAAGATTATGCCTAGAAATATATTTATTCTTGATCCTGCAACTCAAAATGCAATTATTACAAATTTGAAAACAGTCTATAACGTAATTGATTATGAATTTTGGATTATTGCTGCAGATAGACCTGTTGATATTAATGTTTATTTATCAGAATTGCAGGTTTTATATAATTCTTCTGTTTCTCCTGTACAGAGAAAATTAATTTCAGAGGATATGGATAAAGCAAATATGTTTATAAAAAATAGTGTTGTTGATACTGAGTACTATCTTTTATTTAAACATAAAGATGATGATATCATTCAAAAAAGAATTAGAAATCTTATTAATAATTTTGCAGCAGCTGGTCTTACGGCTTTTCAAACAAGCAATGATGATTTAAGAATGATTTTAGATAATTTTTTAAATGGTGGTGCTACTACTAATTTTGGGACGGTGTTTGCATGAGTAATATAAAGGCTGAAATAGCTCCAAAGGGGCTTGAATTTAAACCAAGTGAATTTATTGTAAGTGATAAATATGCAACTATATTATCAGTTATTTCATATCCAAAGTTTATATATCCAGGATATCTGTCTTCTTTAACTAGTATGTCTGGTATAAAGTTAGTTATTAAGCATATTCCATTACCATTTAGCAGTATGAGTAAAATGCTTAACAAGGAATTAGCTGATTTAAAGCAAAGATATCAAGATGAAAATGATAGGACAATTCAGGAAAGAATAAGGCAGGATTATGAGTCATTAGAACAATTCATTAGTGAACTTGCTGCTAGTCAAGCTAAAATATATGATTTTCAAATGCATATTATGATTACTGCTAATTCAAAAGAAGATTTAGAACTTAAAAAATTACAAGTTAGAAATTATTTAGAGTCTATGGAACTTAAGGCAATTCCATTAAGATTTGAACAAGATAAAGTATTAAAGTCTATTTTACCAATTTATGAAAAACAGGATATAGAAGATAGAATTGGAACACCTATTCCGGCACCAACGATGGCTGCTATGTATCCGTTTATTTTTGATAGTATAAAAGATCCTGGATTAGGTACTTTGCTCGGGGTTGATTTTTCTGGAGGAGTTGTTTTATTTAATCAATTTTTATATCAAATTCGAAAAGAAAGCAATAGAAATAATGCTAATATGATTATTCTTGGTACTTCTGGAAGTGGTAAGTCTACAGCTGCTAAAATAATGTTAAGAAGTCATATTCGTAATGGTCATCAACTAGTTATTATAGATCCTGAAGGGGAACTTGAGGATATGGTTAATCTATATGGTGGTGATTTCATTGATCTTGGTAAGGGTGGAGAATTTGGTATGATTAACCCTTTAGAGGTCGTTTTGGATGCTGATGAAGATGAAATTAAACAAGGTCTTGGATATACTGTTTTAACTCGTACTTTACAAACTATAAAAGCATTTTTAAAGTATTATGATCCTTCTATTACTGAGGATTTAGTTAATATGTTTAGTGAAATTGTACAGGAAACATATAAACGTTTTGGAATTGATTATAATAGTAATTTTGTTAATTTTAAGTCTGAGGATTATCCTACTTTTAAAGATGTTTATGCAACTATTAAGGGAAGAATATTAGCAATGCCTGAAAAGACACAAGAAAAAGATGTTTTAGAAAGACTTGAACTAAAAATTAGACCTATTGTAAAAGAGTTGAGATATTATTTTGATGGTCATACTACTATATCTCCTAATAGTAATTTTATAGTATTTAATATTAAAGAATTAATGAATGCAGATACAAATATCAAAAATGCTTTGTTCTTTAATATTTTGAAATATGCATGGGGTCTTACTTTAAATCCTCGTATTAATACAGTAATGATGGTAGATGAAGCACACGTTTTATTAAGTGGTGGTAATACTTTAGGTGCTGATTTTTTAGCACAAATGCAAAGACGAGCACGTAAGTATAATACTGGTACTATGTTAATTACGCAGCAACCAACAGATTTTAGTGACCCTTCTGTAATTACTCAGGGTAAAGCTATATTTGATAACGCTTCATATTATTTAGTTATGGGATTAAAGAAACAAGCAGTATCTGATCTTGCACGTTTAATAGATCTTAATGATAGTGAGGCAGAATCTATAAAACAATATGGTCAGGGTGAAGCATTGTTTGTTTGTGGTAGTAGACGTATGAGAATTAATATAATAGCTTCTGATGCTGAATTAGAATCATTCGGTAGTGGTGGCGGATTATAATAAAGAAAGGTGAATTTATGAAAGATAAAGCTGTACAAGGACTATCAGATGCAAAAAGAAAAAATACCCTTGAAAATGATGCAAATGTTGCAGAAAGAAATAAAAAAGGTGTTGGCAAAAGAGATAATGGTTCTAGTATTAGTAGTGGTGGTTCTTTAAAAAATTCACCTTCTTTGTCCGTTAATCAAAAAAATCAATCTTTAATTAATAATATTTCAAATCAAACAGAAAAAAATCAAGAGGCAAAAAGTCGATTACAAAAAAGACAACAAATGCAAAATCAAGCCATAAAAATGGCAGAAAAAATTCCAGTCGCTAGTAAGTATGCTAAATTTGCTAAATTAAAAGAGCAAGTGAGTATGGCTAAAAATAAGAGAAGAAATCCATTACTATCATTTTTTAATGATAATGAAAAAACAACAAAAAGTGAATTGGAAGAGGCAAATGCTGCAAATAAAAAAGGCGAAGAATATAAACCGGAGGATACAGAATTAAAATATACTGCAATAACAAACAGGCAATTAAAGCTATTTGTTATAGGATTATCTGGGGGGGCAATATTTACTATCATGTTTTTAGCTGTAATTTTTATTTCCTCCATAACAGAAACAGGCAAAGAAGCTTATTTAGCTTCTGCTGATAATCCAACTGAGGATGAATTTGAAAAAGCTTATGATGCTAATACTAAAATTGATTCAGATAGTTCAGATTCGAATGATAATGATTAATAAAAATAGTAATGAAATTATTGCATATAGTTAAATATTATATACAACAATAGAAAGGATTATTATGAGAGATAAAAATAATTATATATTTTTATTATTAATCTTGTTTTGTTTATGTACAAAGGTTAATGCCAAAAATGGTTATGACCCAAAAGATTTAAGTGGTTATTTTGGTACTAAACAAGCCTGTAGTGATGATAGTAGTTTAGATGATTGTAGAAATGGTGATGAATACAAGTTTTATTTAAAAATGTATGATATTTATTATTTATATCAAAATAAATATAATGTTAAACTTGACCTACCACTTATTATGGCTACTTTATACTATAATAATGAACAGTTGCCAACTGTGTTTTCTAATAATTTAAATAATTATGATAGAAATGCTGTTAAAGATACTAACCAAATTACTAATTTGGATTGGGAATATGATTATAAAAAAGATTCTTGCTATTTATATCTAAATTCAGAGGATAATAGTTATGATATGCAGATTCTTGCTAAAAATATGGTGACTAAGAAGATTACATATGACTGTTCTAGTGGTAAAACGGGTGAAGCAAAAGACATAGAAACATCAAATTATTCAGAGCAAACTTTGAAATGTGAGAGTGGCAAATATAAAGAAGATTCTATTAAAGTTAGTTATGAATTAGATACTGATAAATATGATAAATTTTTACTTGAATATATTAAATTAAAATATCATACGAAAGGTGACAGCACAAAAAAATGCAATTCATCCTCCTCAAGTAGTTCAAATAATACAAATGTAAGTATATCAGCAACCGGTAAAGCTGCAGTTGATAAAATGACTCAGATTGCTTTAAAAGAGGTAGGTAATGGTGGTTCTAAGTATCGCACTTGGTATTATTCATATGATAATGGTGTAGAATGGTGTGCAGTTTTTGTTTCTTGGCTATTTAATCAAGTGAATGGACTTAATAAATATATAAAACAATCTGCAATAGCAGGAGCTATTCCAAGAGATTCTGTGTCTGCAAAGTTAGGAACTTGGTATGAAGATGAATGTACGGATTCAAAAACAGTTCCACAGGCAGGAGATATTATTGTTTTTGATCCATATGTAAATGGAACTTTTATTCCATATCCACAAAATGGCAATGATAAATACTATAGTAGTCATGTTGGGTATGTATATAAGGTTGATGATGATAAAGTATATACTGTAGAGGGTAACAGTGGTAATAAAGTCTCTAAAAGAGAATATTCAAGGAAAAATCATTGTGGTAAAACAGGAATACAAGGAATTAATGGATATTTTAGACCAAATTATTAATTTATATAATATAAGGAAGTGTTGATATTGATGAAATATTATAAGTTAATATTGCCAATTATTTGTCTTTTTTTCTTTACAGGATGCACTCAGCAATATAATTTGATTATTACTGATGAAATGATTAAAGAAAACATAAATGTTAAATTGGAAAATACTGATGAAAATAAATCGTTAGTTTTACAAAATTTTTATCCTATGCATGCAGATATAAATAAAATTTATCAAAAAAAGATAACAGAAGATAGTCAGTTTATAAATGTAAACCTTAGTTATAATTATTCTCCAACAGATTTTTCTAGTGCTAATTCTTTTAACGAATGTTTTACTAATAAAAAAATGATTTTAAATAATAAAGAATATTATTATTTTGAATTAAGTGGTGTTACTAATTGCATTACTAATTACAATTTGGATATTAATATAATTACTGAGAATAAAGTTATTTTTAATAACGCTGATAAAAGAAATGGAAATAAATATACTTGGCATATTGATCCGAATAATAAGAATAATTTTAATCTTAAAATAAAAATACAGAAAGATAGCCATAACTTTAGTATTGTAAATTATATACCATATATTATTTTTGCTTTTATAGTAACAATAGTTATTATATTAGTTGTTGTTATTTTAAAAAAAATAAAACGAAATAATAAGGTTTAAGTTTTGAGGTGAAGATGTGAAAAAATGCAGATTGTTTTTAATATTCATAATTACTTTTCTATTTATTCCAACGATTTATGCTCAGTATGAATTAGAAAGACAAGATATATATGATTATAAAGCTTTTTTTGAAGAATTATATCCAAATGAGACTAATGATGATAATTGTTCACTTTCTACAACTGGTATAGTGTATGCTGAGTGTAGTGGGGTTACTGTAAATGGAAAAACGTATCCTCTTGAAGATTATGTAGCTGGTGTTTTATATGCAGAATTTGCAACGGCAATAGATAATGAAGAAATGGGCAAAGCAGCAGCTATCATTGTAAGATCATATACGTTAAAACATACTAATAATTGTTCACAAACAATTGGATCGTCATCATATGAACAAAATTTTGTTCAAGCTAATACAGGCGTTGTTGATTTAAATACTTATAAAAAGTATGCAACAGAAACAGCTGGTCAAGTTATTACTGATGATGATGGAATAATTCTAGCTGTATATTTTGCAATGACACAAGGAAATTGTGATAAATTTGTAGGAAATAATTGCCAAAAAAAATTATTTTATCGATATCAATCTGGAGGAACACATACAATATCGGTACCAACTGCTGAATTACCTCAAGGTACCCTTGGAAGTCATGATTCTGGATTGGCAGTGTGGGCTGCTGTTTATCAGGCTGAAAAACTTGGATATACATATGATAAAATTTTAAAAGAATATTATGGTAATAATATAAAAATTTCTACACTTTCTGGCTCGTCAGATAGTTCTGATACTAACAAGGAGGATAAAAATAAAGATAAAAGTGATAATCAAAACAATGACAATAATCAAAGTGATTCATCACAGAATAAAAAAACAAAAATTAGTGTAGAAAAGGATTCAGATAATTCTTGTATTATAGGTTCTATGGAAAATGGTGAATATGTATCTGTAAATGGAGTAAGCTTTCCAGTTAAAAATTATAATATTGAAGGTTCAGCAAAGGGGCTTGGAAAATATTTTGATTTAACCGCTGGTAATGTGTCACAGTGTCCTTGGTACGCTAAGTATAGAGCAATCGAAATTATAATGACTTCTAATTTAGATAAAAAGCAAAAAGAAAAAGCTAAAGCTGTGTTACTTGCGACTAGTGGAAATGGTAATGATTGGTATGCCGGAAAAAATTCTACTTTATCTTATTTTAAATATAGCAAAGATGTAACAAAGCCTAAGGCAGGTGCTATTGTCTCTTGGGAAAGAAATACCCATAATTATGGGCATGTTGGTATTGTTGAAAAAGTAAATGATGATGGTACAGTTATGATTTCTGAAGGTTGGAATAGATTTGGTGCTGAATCAAATGATAATGTTTCATCTATAAAAATTATAACAACAAAATATACTATAGACGAAATCAGAAGTTACAAGGGAACAGGAAGTTTTATTGGTTATACATATTTATTTAGTTATAAAGGTTAGGTGTCAAAATGAAAAAAATGTTATTTTTATTGTTTGTTCTTTTTCTGTCTGGTTGTAGTGCAACCTATAATTTGGAAATTAAGAATTCTAAATTTAATGAAAAAATAGAAATAGAGGCAAGTAAAGAAAGTGAATTAAATTATTTTAAAAATAATGATTTGTACTCTATTATGAGTAATTATAATAATTTTCATAAATATAATAAGAAAATAGAAAATTCCTTAAAGGCACATCTTTCATATAACTATAATTTTGATGAATATAAAAATGCAACAGTGTTAAATTCTTGTTTTAATGCTTACAGTATTATAAAAGAAAAAGATTACTACGTATTATCTACTTCAACTGGATTAAAATGTGTTAAGGAAGAAAATAGTGTTTTATTGAATAACTTAAAAATAGTGATTAAAACTAATCATAAAGTTATAAAAAGCAATGCAGATAAAATCGATAAATATACATATATTTGGAATATTGATCAAAAAAATTATGATACAAAAGAGATATATTTAAAGTTTTACCAAGATAAGTATGTTTTTAATTATAATAATGAATTTACAATTAAAATGTTAATTTTATCTTCTATTGTAGTTGTTTTATTATTAGTAATTTTTATAATAATAAAAAAAGTAAAAAAAGCCGGTAGAGTTTAGGAGGTACTTATGAAATTAAAAATTAAAGCTGAACCTAAAGATATGATTACTTTTTGTGTTTTTGCCTTTTTATGGCTAATTGTTGTTCAGTTATTGGTTGTTAATATTAATGCTTTTGTTCAAGAAGAATCATTTACTTTTAATATTTTTGAAGTGTATACTGACTGGGTTATGTTCACTATAGCATTTGTTGGATTTATGCTTGGTATAATTGTAGGATTTGTTAGTGTTAAATCTTACTTTTTTGAACGCAGTGCCGGTGTTGGTATTGAGATAGGTGCAAAAAAGGAAAAGAATTATTCTAGATGGTGCAAAGAAAAAGAGATGAAGGCAGAATTAAAAAAAGTTGATCCAAAGGCTAAACATAATGATGCAGCTGGTATACCGATAATTATGAATGAAAAGGAAGCTTGGGTAGATGATGGTGGATATCATAATCTTGTAATAGGTTCTACTGGTGCAGGTAAGACTCAAACTACTGTTCTTCCAATGGTACAGCTATTATGTAAACATGATGAATCAATGATTATAACTGATCCTAAGGGAGAAATTTTTGAAGATACTAGTGAGATGTTAAAAGATTTGGGATATAATATTGTCTTGTTGAATTTTCGTGATCCGCAACAGGGTAATTCTTGGAATCCTATGAGTTTACCATATTCTTTTTATAAAAATGGAAACCAAGATAAAGCTAATGAATTATTAGATGATCTTGCTAAAAATATACTTTATGATGAATCATCAAAAGGTCAAGACCCTTTTTGGGAAAATACAAGTGCAGATTATTTTGCAGGTCTTTCTCTTGGACTTTTTGAAGATGCTAGTGAAGATGAAATAAATTTAAATAGTATAAATTTAATGACTACAGTAGGAGAAGAAAAAATAGGTAATACTAAGTATGTAAATGAATACTTTAGTTATAAAGATCCAGCCAGTCCTGCTTATGTTAATGCTTCAAGTACTATTATGGCCCCAAATGAAACAAGAGGAAGCATTTTATCTGTTTTTAAACAAAAAATAAAATTATTCGCGTCACGTGAAAATTTATCAGAAATGCTTTCTCACAATGACTTCGATATGCGTGATGTTGGTAGAAAAAAAACAGCAGTATTTATTGTAATACAAGATGAAAAAAAGACATACCATTCTTTAGTTACTATTTTCTTAAAACAATGTTATGAAACTTTAATTTCTGTAGCTCAGGAAAGTGGCGGCAAATTGCCACATAGAACCAATTTTATACTTGATGAGTTTGCTAATATGCCTCCATTAAAGGATGTTACTACAATGGTTACAGCAGCTAGATCAAGAAACATTAGATTTACATTTATTATTCAGAACTTTGCTCAACTTTATGAGGTTTATGGTAAAGAAAATGGTGAAACCATTAAGGGTAACTGTGGAAATATTATATATCTTATTAGTACTGAACTTAGTGCTTTAGAGGAAATTAGTAAAATGTGTGGTGAGGTTAAATCAAAAGAAAAAGAAAAAACTTCATCAACCCCACTTGTTACAGTAAGTGATTTGCAAAGATTAAAGCAATGGGAAACAATTGTTATTAGAATTAGAATGATGCCATTTAAAACTAAATTAACTCCTAATTTTAAAATGGATTGGGGAGTTAAATATCCAAGGGCTAAATATCCATTACACGATAAATTGCCAGTTAAAATATTTGATTTAAAAGCATTTGTTGAAAAAAAACGTGAAGATAAAATAAATAATATGTTGGAAGGTGGGAATTTACCTGGAGGGTTCCCAGGATTTAAAGGTGGTGGTATGCCTTTAAATATGCCTAGTATGAATCCACTGAACCAAATTAATCCATTCGCATCTAATAAGGAATCTTTTGATATGGATGAAATGGTAAAAAGAATAGATGCTAAAATAGCAGAATTAGAGGAAGAAGAAAAGCAAGCAAAAGCAAATAAAGATAATGTTGATGTTGCAGTAGATTTAAATAATAATAATTCTGCTGATGTAGATGATATAAATAAAAAAGATTATAATCCAAAAGTTCCAGAAGATAAAAAGAATAATATAACAGATGATCAATTTTTTGATGATTTCTTTTCTGATGATTAAACTTATTTGTTTTTAATCATATAATATAATGGTGATTATATTTGAAAAGTATTACTGTTGATGAATTAAGAATGCTAAGTGGCATTAATATAATTGACATAAGAAGCAAAGAAAAATATAATGATAACCATATACTTAATGCGCATAACATACCTTTCGATAAACTTTTAATAAAACCAGAAAATTATTTAGAAAAAGACCAGGAATATTATATTTATTGTCAAAAAGGTCTTCAAACTAAGCAATTATGTAATATTTTAAATAAAAAAGGGTATAATTTAATTAATATAATTGGTGGCTATGAAGCATGGATATTAACAGAATAAATTATTCTGTTTTTTCTTGCTTAAATGTTATATTTATACTATAATTAAAATGGTGATAATATGGAGTATGTAATGATTTTTTTACTAATAATAGTATTATTGTTAATAGTTATATTATTAATGAAAAAAAATAATAATAATGATGTTTTAGAAAAAGTAGGTAAATTAGAATTAGCAGTAGTAAAAGAGTTAAGTGATTTTAAATCAGATTTTTCAAAAAGTATTAATGAGGATTTTTCAAAATTGAATGATAAAATGGAAACTAGACTTAATATGATGAATGATAAAGTAAATTCTCGTTTAGATGAAAATTTTGATAGAACTAATAAAACTTTTCAAAATGTACTTGAAAGATTATCTAAAATAGATGAAGCTCAGAAAAAAATTGATAGTTTATCGAGTGACATTGTTTCACTTCAAGGAGTATTAACAGATAAAAAAACAAGAGGTATATTTGGGGAGGTAAATTTGGAACACATATTAGCAAATGTATTTGGCGATAATAATAAAACAATTTATCAAATGCAATATAGTCTATCAAATGGTACTATTGCTGATTGTATGTTATTTGCACCATCTCCTTTAGGGAAAATAGCTATAGATTCAAAATTTCCTTTAGAAAATTATCAATTAATGGTTGATAAAAACAATAGTGCTTCTACTCGCACTCAGGCTGAGAAAATGTTTAAAATAGATATGAAAAAACATATTGATGCTATTAGTAGTAAATACATTATTAAAGGTGAAACATCAGATCAGGCAATTATGTTTCTACCAGCTGAAGCACTTTTTGCAGAGGTTAATGCTTATCATAATGATATTTTGAATTATGCTTATAAAAAAAGAGTTTGGATAACATCTCCTACTACTTTAATCAGTACATTAACAACCATTGAGGTTATTATAAAAAATATGGAAAGAGATAAGTATGCTAAAGTAATCCATAATGAATTATTACTCCTTGATAATGAATTTAAAAGATATAAAGATAGATGGGATAAATTATATAGAAGTATAGAGACTGTTAGTCGTGATGTTAAAGATATTCATACAACAACAGATAAAATTACAAAGAGATTTAATAGTATAAATCAAGTAGAAATTGATAGTAAGGAGACAGTATGAAAAGTTGCATATTAGATATATTAAAAAAAGAGAATAAAGCACTTAGTATTTATGAAATAAATGATTTGTTAAATTTATCTTCCAGTGAAGAATTTAAAAATTTAATGGATATTATAAAAGAGTTAATAGATGAAAATAAAGTATATCATACTAAAAAAGACAAATATATTCTTTTTGAAAATAGTCATTTATATGTAGGAAAATTAATTGTAAATAAAAAAGGATATGGCTTTGTTGATATTAACACTAATGATGATATATATATATCATCTAAAAATATGAATGGAGCACTTCATGGCGATATAGTAGTTGTTGAAGTAACATCTAAAAAAGGATTAGAATTGGAAGGAAGAATTTTAAAAATAGTTAAAAGGGAAATAAAGACTGTTGTTGGAACAATTGTTAAGAATAAAAATGGACTGAGATTAAAAATAGATGATGATAAAATTAATATTAATATTATCTTAAGCAAAGAAAATTTAAAAAACGTTGTTGAGGGACATAAGGTAGTTGCTAGTGTATTAAATAAAATAGATAATCACAATTATAAGGGAGATATTATTAAAATAATAGGGCATATTAATGATCCAGGAATTGATATTTTATCAATAGCAGCAAAGCATGATATAGAAGATGTATTTCCTGATGACGTAATAGATGAGGTCTTAAATCTTCCTAATGAAGTTTTAAAAGAAGAATATATAAATAGAATTGATTTAAGAGAAAAAATGATATTTACAATAGATGGTGATGATACTAAAGATATAGATGATGCAATATCTTTGGATATACTAGAAAATGGAAATTATTCTTTAGGAGTACATATTGCAGATGTATCTCATTATGTTAAAAATGATAGTCCTCTAGATAAAGAGGCATATGAAAGGGGAACTAGTGTATATTTGGCTGATAGGGTAATACCAATGTTACCACATAAATTATCAAATGGTATATGTTCCTTAAATCCAAATGTTGATAGACTTACTATAAGTTGCGTGATGGAGATAAATAATCAAGGAGAAGTTGTTAATTATGATATCTTTGAGAGTGTTATAAAATCTAATATTCAAATGACATATAAAAAAGTAAATAAAATATTGGAGGAAGATATTATTCCAGAAGGATATGAAAATTATGTATCAACTTTAAAGAAAATGAAAATATTAGCTGATATATTAAGAAAAAATAAAACAGAAAAAGGATATATAGATTTTGATTTAGATGAGTCTAAAATAATTGTTAATGAAAAAGGAGAGGCAATAGATGTCATTTTGAGAAATCGTGGTACTGGTGAAAAATTAATAGAAGATTTTATGATTGCTGCAAATGAAACAGTTGCTAGACATATATTTTATATGGATTATCCTTTTATATATAGAGTACATGGGGAACCAAATGAAGAAAAAATAAAAAAATTTTTAAATTATGTTAGTATATTGGGATATACAATAAATGGAAAAATAAATAAAATAACTCCTAAATCTATGCAAAATTTATTAAATCAATTAAAAGATGCTAAAGAATATTCTATGTTATCAAGTCAACTTTTAAGAAGTATGCAAAAAGCTATATATGATACTAAAAATATAGGACACTTTGGCTTAGCAAGTAAATGTTATACACATTTTACATCCCCAATCAGAAGATATCCAGATACGATTGTTCATAGATTACTACACACTTATTTATTTAATAAAAATTTAAATATAGAAACAATTAAGTATTGGGAAAACAAATTACCATTTATTGCGGAACAATCATCTATTAAAGAAAGAAATAGTATTGAATGTGAACGTGAAGTTGATGATATGAAAAAAGCTGAGTATATGGAAAAACACATTGGTGAAAGATTTGAAGGAATTATTTCTGGTGTTGTTAGCTTTGGAATATTTGTAGAACTTCCTAATTTAATAGAAGGACTTGTCAGGGTTGAAGATATTAAGGGTGATTATTATACATATGATGAAACATCATTTGCTTTAATTGGTAAAAAAAATAAAAGAGGTTATAGATTAGGTGATAAGATTAAAGTAATAGTGAAATCTGCTAGTAAGGAAAAACATACAATAGATTTTATTATGGATAATGAGAACTAATCATTGCCTTTTTATAAATATTTTATTATAATTATATTAAGGAAAGTGATATAGTGAAAAAAAAGATACTATTTATTTTATTAATATTATTTATAAATATGTGCTATTGTAATGCGAAAGAAATAACTTGTAATTATCATACTCTGGAAGATGCAGTAGATGTTCTATATGGTGTTAGTGATTATACAATTAAGTATGATGATGAAAAATTAAAATTTACGGAACCAAATACAGATGTCACAACAGGTCAATTTATTTTTGATTTATATGCATATGGAATAGGAAAAGATTCTCTAATTTCAGCAGATGAAGATAAAGAAAAAACATTAATAAAAAAATTTGAATCAAAATGTCAAAAAAAAATATATATATGTCCTGTTACTTTTGGTAGTGGTAATGGCAACACCGGTACTACTGCTGTTTTTGACAATTCAATTCTTCCAACTACAAAAGCTAATGTGAAAAGCACGGGATTTTTGTACGGTTCTGCTGAAATTGATCCTAGGGGGTGCAAAAAGTTTGAATATAAAGATGGAAATGAAAATGGAACTATAGATATTAGCTATGTTTGTACAAAATATGATAAATTATTAGCAAAAGTTAAAAATCGTTATAAAAAATATTATGAAGCTGAAAAACGTGGAACAGGGAAATACACTTTTCAAGATGAAAATGGAAAAGAAGTGCAAAAAACACCAACATTAATTGCAAAAGAACATTCAATTGCGATAGATGAAATAAAATCATATTGTCATAGTGTAATAGCAAATCAAAATTCTGGCGATGTATGTATGACAAGTTGTTTAAACCTGGCATCTGATTTAGAAAAATATTTGATGAATAAAAGTGATTCTAAAGATAAATGTTCTCTTACTGATAATATTATTGTCTTTATAACTAATATTTTAAAATGGGCTAAGTATATCGCACCAGTAATTGTTATTATTTTATCTATTTTAGATTTTATTAAAGCCATAGCTGCTCAAAACGATGATGAAATGAAAAAGGCACAAGGTAAATTTGTAAAAAGATTAATAGTAGCTGCTTTATTGTTTTTACTACCATTAATAATTAATTTTATGTTAAAAACATTTGGTTTATATAATTCAGAATGTGATATAGGAAATTTGTTTTCACAAAAATAAGTAAAGTTCTAGACTTTACTTTTTGTTTAGTCTATAATTATTATAGGTGGTATTGTGAAGTTAAAAAGAAAAGTTAAAAAGCCATTTAAATGTTTATTAGTAATTTTGGTTATGCTTACCTTGTTTTTAATTATTTGTTTTTTCTATAAAAAAAATAGTTCTAAAAATTTAAATTCTAATAAAAATGTTAATTTAGAAAACAAAACAAGTGTTCGTAAAATGTCTTTAGTAGCTGTTGGAGATGTGTTAACACATGATGCTGTATTAAAGGATGCTAAAACAACGGATGGTTATAGTTTCAAACAAATGTTTTCATATATTAAGCCAATGATTCAGTCTTATGATTTAAAATATGTTAATGAAGAATCAATTATTGGGGGCCCTAGTTATAAAATATCTGGGTATCCTACTTTTAATGCCCCAGATTCTGTGGGAGATGATTTAATAGATACTGGTTTTAATATTGTAGGTCTTGCAAATAATCATGCTTATGATAAGGGAATGAAAGCTATTTTATATTCAAATCAGTATTGGAAAGAAAAAAATGTGATAACAGCTGGGACATATTCTTCACAAGAAGAAAGAGATAGTATAAAAATATATGAAAAAAATGGAATAAAATACGCTTTCTTGGCATACACAACTTCTTTAAATGGAAATAATTTGCCAACTGATAATGAATATTTAGTAAATATTTATTCTAATGAACAGGCTCGATTTGACATAGAAAAGATAAAAAATCAAGTTGATGTTATTATAGTTGCTATGCACTGGGGTGATGAGTATACAAATGTTCCTACAAATAGTCAAAAAGAAATAGCTTCATATTTATCAAGTTTAGGTGTAAATTTAATTATAGGAACTCATCCACACGTTGTTCAACCAATACAATATGTTGGAAATACTCTTGTTATATATTCACTTGGTAATTTTATTTCTAATCAATTAGTATTAGGTTTAAATCCAGCAATAGGACTTATGGTTGGTATTGATATTATGGTAGATAATGATAGTGTTAAATTTAGCATAAAACAAAAAGAGTTATTATACTCATACTCTAATAATAGTACTGATTTTAAGGTTATACCATTTAGTAAATTAAATAATGATATATTGAATGATTATCAAAATATTGAGAGTAAATATATGGGGATTGTAGGTGATGTAATGTGAATAAAAGAAAGGTAATTCTTGCAATAATCTTCTTTTGTATAGGTTTTTTTGCAGTATTTATTGTTTTAAATTTATTACAAGGTAAAAATACAGAAAATAATGTAGAAAAAAATGACATGTCAAAAAGTGTAAAAAATGTGAAAGCAAAAAAAATGTCTTTGGTAGCTGTTGGGGACTGTTTAATTCATGGAGCAGTTTACATGGATGCGAAAACTGGCGTTGATACATACGATTTTAGTAAAATGATTGAATTAGTAAAACCTATGATTCAAAATTATGATTTAAAATATTATAATCAAGAGACTATAATAGGTGGTAAAAATTTAAAAGTATCCCATTATCCTAGATTTAATTCTCCAGATGAAATTGGGGATAATATGGTTGATTTAGGATTTAATATGGTTAGTCTTGCTAATAATCATACTCTTGACAAAGGTGAAGAAGGAATACTTTATTCTAATAATTATTGGAAAGGAAAAAATGTAATAACAGCTGGGACATATTCTTCGCAAGAAGAAAGAGACAATGTAAAGATATATGAAAAAAATGGAATAAAATATGCTTTTTTGGCATATACAACTACAACGAATGGTCTTTCTGTTCCTAATGGAAAAGAATATCTTGTGAATGTATATTCACAAGATCAAGCTAAAAAAGATATAGATAGTATAAAGAATAAGGTTGATGTTATAATTGTTTCTATGCATTGGGGAGAAGAATATGTGTTTGATCCAACGAATAGTCAAAAGGAAATTGCCTTGTATTTATCAAAATTAGGTGTTAATTTAATTATAGGATCTCATCCACACGTTATTCAACCAGTTGGTTATGTAAATGATACATTAGTTATATATTCTTTGGGTAATTTTTTATCTGGTCAAAGATCAATGGGGATAGATAAAACAATAGGACTTATGATTGGCATGGATATAGTTGTAAAAAATAATAAAGTTACATTTGAAAATATTAATAAAAGTCTTTTATATACTTATTCTACAACATATGATACTAATTACAAGGTTTATCCATTTAAAGATTTAGACAATTCAATATTAAATGATTATGAATCATTAGAGAAAGAATATATGAATATAGTTGATAAAGAGGTTATATATGATTGAAATAAAAAATAAAAAAGCTTTATTTGATTACACTATTTTTGATACATATGAAGCTGGAATTGTTTTAACAGGTACAGAAATAAAATCTATAAGAGAAGGAAAAGCTAATTTAAAAGATAGTTATGCAGTTATAAAAAATAATGAAGTTTATCTTTTAAATATGCATATTAGTCATTATGATAAAGGAAATATATTTAATCATGATGAAATAAGAACAAGAAAATTATTGCTTCATAAAAAAGAGATATTAAAAATAAAAGATAAGATTTCGATTAAAGGCTTTACCTTAGTTCCTATAAAATTATATTTTAGTAAAAATTATGCAAAAATATTACTTGGTATTGGTAAGGGTAAAAAAAATTATGATAAGAGAGAATCTATGAAGGAAAAAACCATTAATAAAGAAATAAAAAAACAATTAAGTATATAATATTGATTTTTAATATTAAATATTATATACTTAGTATGTATAAATAGGAGGAAATATATGAAAATTACATTAGATAAATTAAACATAATTCAAAGTGATGGTAAATTTAAGGGTAGTGCTTCTGTTTTAGTAGAAGATTGTATTAAAATAACTGGTATTAAAATTATAGATGGTAAAAATGGATTGTTTTTGTCAATGCCAAAATATACTTCTAAGGATGGTACCAAAAGAGATATAGTATATCCTATAAATTCTGAAACTAGAAAAATATTTAATGATGTAATCTTAACAGAATATGAAAAACAAACAAAATAGTTTGTTTTTTTAATATAAAGATAATATGTGCATATATTGTATGGGAGGCATATATGGACAAAGAAATAATATCAGGAAATCATACAGTAAATATTGTAAAAAGAAATAGTATAAATATTAGTGGTGTTAAAAAAATTGAAAATTTTAATGATAATGAGTTTTTATTAGAGACAGTAATGGGATTTATGAATATTAAGGGTTCAAATTTAGAGATTATTAAGTTAGATACTTATCAAGGGGATGTGTCAATAAAAGGAAAAATTGATAGTATAATTTATACAGAAATATCTAATAAAAAAAATAAAGAAGAAAGTATTTTTTCAAAATTATTTAAATGATTGAAATTTCTATTCAACTAAAACTATTAATATTTTCTTTGATATATGGTTTTTTGTTTTCAATAATTCTAGATATATTATATCCTTTAATAAAAAAAACTAATAAAATTTATCAAATAATAATTTCTTTCTTTTTAATTTTAATAATGGCTATTATATATTTTATAGCAATCGATAAAATAGGATATGTTATTTTTCATTTATATTCTATATTTGCTATAATAATTGGTTTTATTTCATACGATATTATAATTAATGTAATTGCAAAAAGATTGAAAAAATGATAAAATTAGAATGGTGATTGTATGGCAAAAACAAGGAAGGTGTCTAAGTCAACAAAGCGAAGATTGCGTGTTTTTGGCGTTTTATCGTTGTTTTGTATACTGTATTTTATTTTCTGTTTAGCTTTTGCACTTTATAAGGTTCAAAAGTTAAAAATAGAAATGCATAATCTAAAAGAAGAATATAAAGAATTACAAAAAGAAGCAGAACAATTAGAAATTGAAATAGATGAATTAAATGATCCAGAATATTTAGCCAAATATGCACGTGAAAATTATTCATATTCAAAAGATGGCGAGTATATAATAAAATTAAATGAAAAAAGTAAAAAAATAAATAAGGTTGATAAAGAAATAAATATAG
This sequence comes from uncultured Bacilli bacterium, assembly GCA_934153675.1. Taxonomy (GTDB): domain Bacteria; phylum Bacillota_I; class Bacilli_A; order RF39; family UBA660; genus RUG12438. The sequence continues at coordinate 69,187 of CAKPFG010000003.1, read as the reverse complement.
ATTATATTTTTATAGGCTTTAGTATTTTTATATTAGTAATTTTTATTTATATTATTGTAAGAATAAAAAAGAAAAAATAAAGAACTACGTTCATAAACTAATGAATGTAGTTCTTTTTATTATGCAAAGTTTTTTTCTAAATAATACTAATAATGTAGTACCAATAATAGCTATTGCTATACCTATGAAACTATATATAATTTTATCACCAGTATTAACAATTAAATTATTATTTTTATCAATTTTATCAAATATAGTAATTAAATTAATGTCACTATCAATTTCATGATTAATATCATATTCTTGATTATTATCTTTATTTTTAAATCCTTTGAAAGTATATCAGGCTTTCTTTATAATATTTTCATAATTTTTAAGATCAGTTAATTTACTTTTGTATGTAAGATTGTATGAAGTACCATCAATAGTAATTTTATATGAATTAATTTCAAAATTTACTACGATTGTAGTATTTTCCTTAATATTTTTTAAAAATAGTTTATTATCAACAAGATTATATAAAACACCATTAACTAAAACACTTTTAACTTTGTATCCTTTATTTGCTGTTATTAGATATGTTTTGTCATCACCATATTCTATCGTGATAGATCAAATGGTTCAATTTTACCATTTCCATTTAAAGTAGTACTAATTATGATATTTATATAAGTGCTACATTTAATAAAAAAAGAAGTGTATATAATTTTAATGTTGGTGTTACTAAGTTTGATAAAATACTAACTTTATCTAGTTGTTATGATAACACATATAAGGTAGTGTTGCATGCAAAATTAATTAAAATAAGAAAAAATAGTTACAATTAGTATAACTATTTTTAAAAGTTAAAATCAGTATGATCAACACCAACTTCGTTACCATCAAAATATGGTTTTACCTTATAACCTTTAAATAAGGCAACAAAATTAGAAGGACAATTCTTTACAAGTTTATTATAATCGGTAATTATATCATTATAATACTTTCTCAAAGCGACTATTTCAGATTCTGATTCAAATAGTTTTATATCTATTTTTAAATATGCTTCATTTGTTTTTAAATTTTCATAATGTTCTTTATAATCGTTAAACTCATTTATGGCATCATAAAGTTGTCTATCTAATTCAAAGTTTGTTATCTTTTTACTTTTTAATTTGCTTATCATTTCTAAAACATTTTCTTCTTCAGTATTAGCTTTGATAATACCGATAGATTTATTTAATAAGTCAAATCTTTTTCTAAGTACTGCATCAATGCTTTCTTCAGCCTCATTGATTCTAATAACAAAGTCCTGAAAGTGATTGTATGTTGTTACAAATACAACTAAACAAACAGAAACAGTAATTAATAATAAAAGTACAATGATTAAAGTAATCATACTATCACCCTATAAGTATTATACCAGTAAATAAAAAAAAAGCAAATAAAATTTAATTATTTTCATTGCTTTGTGGATAAAATTCTGGACTGATATTGATTTTTTCTTCAAATTTAATAAAGTCAACGTAAATCATTAGTAATAAATACCAGTTACCGGTAGAAGGATCACTTAATATTATATGATCTTTTCCAGACTGTTCAATAATACCTGTAAAAATTCTATCTTTCCACTCCCCAGCATCAGCAAATGATTGATAAACTGATACTTTTTTTCCTTTATTTAATCTTAAAATATTTTCAATGTATGATTCTTCAGTTTGTTGATAATCTGAGTATGTAGGAGCTAATGATTGATTTGGCACTTGTTGATTTCCTACGTATATAGAGTTACCTGGGAAATTTTTATAATAATTATTGTTCATAAACTCATCCTTTCAATAAATTATATGGTCAAAGCAAAAAAAATATGATAAAATAAACTTAGGTGATGATTATGAAAGTTAGTGTTGGCATTTCCAATAGACACGTTCATTTAAAAAAAGAAGATTTAGAAATCTTATTTGGGACTGATTACTCTCTTACTAAAGTATCTAATCTAAATCAACCTGGACAGTTCAAAGCTTTAGAGACGGTTACAATAAAAACAGACAAAGCAGAAATTAAAAATGTACGTGTTTTAGGACCAGCTAGAAATTATACACAAGTAGAAATATCTAAAACAGATGCTTATAAATTGGGATTAAATCCTCCTGTGCGTAGTTCTGGGGATATAAAAAATAGTGAAAAAATAACTATTGTAGGACCTAATGGTAGCATAAAAGTTGATGGTTGTATAATTGCTCAAAGACACATTCATATATTAAAAGAACAAATGAAAGCTTATGGACTTGAAGGTTTAGAAAAAGTAGATGTATTAGTTAGTGGTATAAAGGGGGGAATTATTTCCAATGTTTATTTGAAAATTGCAGATAATTCTTTCTTTGAATTACATTTAGATACGGATGATGCTAATAGTCATTTATTGAAAACAGGAGATATAGTAGAAATATTGGAGGAGAAAAAGTGAAAAAAAAAGTATTTTTAATTTTTTTAGTTTTCTTTGGCTTGATTATTAAAATAAATGCTGTAGGTAATGCAGAAAAAAATTTTTGTAATACTGGTCAAAAATATCATTTTGATTGTCATAGTGTAGAAATGCAGTGCAACTATAAAAATGGTAATGATACATATTATATAAATATAAAAAAAAATGGGGCTGATATGACGGTTAGTAAAAATGATGATTCACATATAGGAGTTACAAATTATGGAAAAAGTGCTGATGGATATCCAGATTTTAAAAGTAATTATGAAAAAACAGGAAAGTGTCCTGCATACTTAATAAGTTCTAATGGGAAGTATTATGTTACTTCAACAAATGATTCGTCCAATCAATCTTCTAATGATTATTTTAAACTTAGTTTAACGTTTTATACTACTAATTCTTTAGTTACAAATTCTGTTGATGATGGTGTTGAAGAAAATCAACATGCTCCAGATGTTTCTAATTGTGCTGGTTTTCATACTGCATCATCCTGTAATTTAGGAGAAACAAGGTTTAATGGAAATTTCGGTTGTGCTTGGAATGAAAAATATAGTTTTTGTAGTCCAAATGGTCTTGCTTATCTATCTTGCGGGAAAGGTGATACAAATGCATATGACATTCCAGTAATAGTACCACGTTTAACATCATATGCAATAATTTTATTAAAGACTATAACTCCTGTTATTTTGATTTTTATTGGCATGTTTCAACTAATCAAAGCAATAGTTGCTCAAAATGAAGATGAAATGAAAAAGGCAAGAGGATCTTTAGTGAAAAAATTAATAGCAGCAACAATGATATTTTTTATAGTTTCAATAGTACAGTTTGCTATAAAACAAGTTGCTGATGATTCAGAGCAATCTAGTGCTGAGGCTTGTTTTGATTGTTTTATAAATAATAATTGTAAAAATGCTTTATACTATACAGATGGTTATGGCAAATGTTATAGTGTGTTAAATCCAAAACAAAAAATATCTTGCCCAACTAGTAAATATTGACAATTATATTTTATTGTGATATTATTTAAGCGTTTTCGAACGCTTTTTTTGTAGGTGATTTTATGATTTTAATAATGCCAGATAATATAAATCAAATTAAGGATAATCTTAATTTGTATGATGGTATAATACTCAGTTTAGATAAGTATAGTGTAAATACTATATATAATTTATCAATAGATGAAATAAAAGATTTACTTCCTTTACTAAAAGAAAAGGAAGTATTTATTTCAATGAATAAAAATATTGAAAATAAATATATTGATGATTTACATTGTATACTTCTTGAACTTAATAATTATAATATAAAAGGTGTACTTTATAGTGATTTATCTTTTCTAACTTTTAAAGATGAACTTAATTATGATTTAGTATGGGCACAAGAACATTTAACAACAAATTATGAAACAATTAATTATTATAGAAATTTTGGTGTTTTATATACATATCTTTCTAGTGATATAACTAAGAATGAAATTGTTACGATAAAAAATCATACTAAGAATAAATTAATGATGAATATGTTTGGATATTTACCAATTTTTGTATCAAAAAGACATATAATATCAAATTATTTAAATTATTTTCATTTAAAGGATGAATCACATATAAATTATATTGAAAAAGAAGATAAGATATATCCTATTATAGAAAATGATTATACTTGTGTCTTTTCCAATAATATATTAAATGGTTTGAAGGAATTTTATAATCTTGAACTTGATTATTATGTATTTAATGGTATGTTAATTGAAAATGATAAATTTAGTGAAGTTTTAAAGATTATTAATAATATGAATAAAGAAAATGTGTTAGAAAGTTATTTAAAAATAAATGATATGTTTGATAATGTAGATACTTCCTTTTTATATAAAGAAACAATAAGCAAGGTGAAAAAATGAAAGTCGAATTACTTGCTCCAGCAGGAGATTTAGAAAGGTTAAAAATAGCTATAAAATATGGAGCAGATGCTGTTTATATTGGCTATGAAAAATTAAGTTTGCGTGCTAATGCTAAAAATTTCACATATGATGAAATTAAAGAAGGTGTTGCTTTTGCTCATAAGCATCTCAAAAAGGTATATGTAACTGTTAATATTGTTCTTCACAATAAAGAATTAGAGGAAATAGACGAGAGTATAAAAGCATTAAGTAATCTTTCAGTAGATGCACTCATTATTAGTGATCCGGCAATATTTAAATATGCAAAAAAGTATAATATGGAAATACATATGTCAACGCAGGCTTCAATTATGAATTATAAAGCCGTAGAATTTTTACAAAAACAAGGCGTTAGTAGAGTCGTTTTAGCACGTGAGTGTAGTAAAGAGGATATAAGGGATATAATTAATAAAACTAATATGGAAATAGAAACATTTATTCATGGTGCTATGTGTGCTGGAATTAGTGGTAGATGTGTTCTTTCTAATATATTTACAAATAGGGATGCTAATCGTGGTGGATGTAGTCAAATATGTAGATGGGATTTTAAACTTTTAGATGAAAATAAAGAAGAAATAAAAGGGGATAGACCATTTACTTTTTGTAGTAAAGATTTATCTATGATTGAATATATTAAAGATATGATTAGTATAGGCATTAAATCATTTAAAATAGAAGGAAGAATGCGTTCTAGTTACTATTTAGCAACTGTGTTATCCATTTATAGAAAAATAATAGATAATTGTTACAAAAATATAGAAAATGAATATAATATAGAAGATAAAAAAGTACTAGACAATTGTGCTAATCGTGATTCTATTTGTCAATTTTACAATGGTGTTTATGACCAGTCTTGCAGTTATTATAATGGGCGTATTGAAATTTCTAATCAAGATTTTTTAGGTATAGTGCTTGATTATGATATAAATAATCATTTTGCTATTTTAGAACAGAGAAATTATTTTAAAAAAGGGGATACAGTTGAAATATTTTCTCCAAAAGGGGATATAATAACATTAAAAATAGATGAAATATATGATGATAATGGTAATTTAATTGATGTCGTAAGACATCCAAAACAAATTGTTAGAATAAAGACAAAAGAGATCCTAAAAAAAGATTATATGATGCGTAAAAAAAGGATTGACAAATAATATAAATTGTAGTATTATTTTGTAAGTTTGTAAAAAATATAAGAGGTGATATTATGTCAAACACAAAGGAAATATACGTAACATCTTCTGGAATGCAGCAGATGAAAGAGGAGTTAGACAATTTAATACAAGTTAAAAGAAAAGAAGTTATTGCTTCTTTAAAAGAGGCGCGAGCTTTAGGTGATTTATCAGAAAATGCTGAATATGACGCTGCTCGTCAAGAGCAAGCACAAGTGGAAGCTAGAATTAAAGAATTAGAATCGATGATTGAACATGCTGTGGTTATTGAAAATGTAAACACTGAGGAAGTGTCTATAGGTACGAAAGTTACTATAGAGTATATTGACGATTCTTCTAAAGAAGAATATTCCATAGTAGGAGTAAAAGAGGCGGATCCATTTAATAATAAAATATCTAATGAATCTCCAATAGCACGTGCCATATTAGGAAGAAAAACGGGTGAAGTTGTATCTGTGGATAGTCCTAATGGTAAGTATGATGTAAAAATTGTTGCCATAACAGCATAAAAAACTTTAAAAATGATTTTATCTTAATAAGATTATTCATCATTTTTAAAGTTTTTTTATGAATTAGTTTCAATTATTTTATCTATAATTCCATAATCAAGAGCTTCTTTAGCACTTAAAAAATAATCTCTTTCAGTGTCAGACTCAATTTTTTTTAAATCTTGATTTGTGTTATTAGCTAAAATAAAGTTTAATTTTTCTTTTAATTTTAATATTCGTTCAGCAGCAATTTTTATTTCTGTAGCCTGCCCACTAGCACCACCTAATGGTTGGTGTATCATAACTTCACTGTTTGGTAGGCAAAATCTTTTACCTTTTTGGCCACTACTTAATAAGAATGCTGCCATACTGGCACACATACCTATGCAAATTGTACTAACGTTACTTTTTACAAAGTTCATAGTATCATAAATAGCAAATCCTGATGTAATACTTCCACCTGGTGAATTAATATACAGATTAATATCATCATTATTTAAGGAATCTAAATATAATAATTGAGCAACAATTATATTTGCACTATCATCATTGATTTCCCCATTTAATAATATAATTCTATCCTTTAATAATCTTGAATAAATATCATAAGCCTTTTCTGTTTTTTCTTTTTCAATAACAGTTGGTATAATCATTAAATCATCTCCTATATTATAATAGTAAAAAATATTTTAAATTATTCATTAAAAAAGATGACAAATAAATAGTATTTTGATAAAATATATATAAGAATAGAGGGATTAAGAGTGGAAAAATATTATCACGTTAAATGTATGGATATGGAGAATGATTTCAAAGAATCAACTACATATAAACAAATCGCAGATTATTTTCAAAAATATTACGATTATGAAATAATAGGTGCAAAGGCAAATGATGATTTTGTTGATTTGGGTAATAAAATTAGAAAAGATTGTGTTTTAAAATTCTTTACAGTAAAAGATGAATATGGAAATAAAGTTTACGCTAGAAGTGCTAGGTTTATGTTGATTTTGGCTGTAGAAAAGGTGTATGGAAAAAAGGCAAAAGTTGTAATAGAACATTCACAAGATAAAGGAGTTTATTTTGAAATAGAAGGTGTAAGACTTGCTTCTAATACAGATGAGTTAATTACTAATGCTTTTTTAGATGTTATAAAAAGTGATTATATATTTACTCATTTAACAGTGTCTAGGTTAGAAGCTATTTCTTATTTTCACAAAAAGAAAATGTTTGACAAGGAAATGCTTCTTAAATATATACCAAACACATATATAAATTTGTATAGAATAGATAATATTTATGATTATTTTTATGGAAAAATGGCTTACAGTACAAAACAAATCAATATATTTAAAATTAATAAATTAAAAAAAGGTTTTGTTTTAAATTTGCCCACTGTTTTTTCACCAGATAAAATTTTAGAATACGAAAGTAATGATAAAATATATAATAAATTTAATGATGCTATTTTATTTGGTAAGAGTATAAATTTAAATAATGTATCTGATTTAAATTATCAGGTATCTATGGGTAATATTAAAGATATTATAATGATGTGTGAAGCTTATTATGATAATCAATTGTTAAAATTATCTGAACAAATTATTAACAATAATTCTAAATTGATACTTTTAGCAGGTCCATCTTCAAGTGGAAAAACAACAACTGCTAAAAAATTATGTATTTATTTAAAAAGCAAGGGGTATAATACCATTACAATATCAATAGACGATTATTTTACATCATTAGATAAAAGAGTTAGATTAAAAGATGGAAGTTATGATTTTGAATCAATAAATGCTGTTGATGTTGACCTTTTTAATGATCAAATAAATAAGTTACTAAATTTACAAGAAGTCCATTTAGCACAATTTGATTTTGAAAAAGGTGAAAGTAAGTTTACAAAAGATGCTGTAAAATTGAATAAAAATGATATAATAATAGTGGAAGGTTTACATGCTTTAAATAGTAAACTTACTGAGTGTATTGATAAAAAATATCAATATAAAGTTTATATTAGTCCACTTGTTAGTTTAAATGTTGATATGCACAATCATATTCATACTAGTGACACAAGAAAATTAAGAAGAATCGTTAGAGATAGTAAAACTAGGGGAATGAATGCTAAAACAACATTAAAAATGTGGCCAAGTATTCAAAAAGGTGAAATGGAAAATATTTTTCCATTTCAAAATGATGCGGACTATATTGTTAATTCATCATTAATGTATGAAATAGGTGTTTTGAAAACATATGTTGAACCTCTTCTTTATAAAATAGAAAATGAAGATGATGAGTATCCAGAAGCTATAAGGCTTATAAACTTTTTAAGGAATTTTTTACCAATTCCCTCTGATGATATTCCCAATAATTCTGTTTTAAGAGAATTTATTGGTGGTAGTTGTTTTAAATAGAAAGAAGGTATTTATGAAAGTAGCAATTAATGGTTTTGGAAGAATAGGTAGGCTTGCATTTAGACAAATGTTTGATAGTGCGGATATTGTGGCGATTAACGATTTAACAGATCCTATAATGCTTGCTCATTTATTAAAATATGATTCAGCTCAAAAAAAATATGATAAAAATATTCAAGTAGTAGATGATAAAATTATTATTGATGGAAAAAAAGTTAATATATATAAAGAATCAGATCCTCAAAATTTGCCTTGGAAAGAATTAGATATTGATATAGTTTTTGAGTGTACTGGTTTTTTCACTAGTAAAGAAAAGGCAATGGCACATATAAAAGCAGGGGCAAAGAAAGTTATTATATCTGCTCCAGCAGGAAGTGATTTAAAAACTATAGTTTATGGAGTAAATGAATCTATTTTAAATAAAGATGATAAAATTATAAGTGCAGCATCTTGTACTACTAATTGTTTAGCACCAATGGCTTATAATTTGAATAATCTTTATTCTATTGAAAGTGGTATTATGACAACAGTACATGCGTATACAGCAGATCAAATGATATTAGATGGGCCACATCGTAAGGGTGATCTTAGAAGAGCACGTGCTGGTGCAATTAATATAGTTCCAAATTCAACAGGAGCGGCTAAAGCTATAGGTCTTGTTATTCCAGAACTTAAAGGAAAATTGATTGGATCTGCACAAAGAGTTCCTGTACCAACTGGTTCTACAACTATTTTAGTGGCTGTTGTAAAAGGACAAGATGTTACAGTTGATAAAATTAATGAATATATGAAACAAAATGTAAATGCTTCTTTTGGGTATACGGAAGAAGAACTTGTATCAACTGATATTATAGGGATAACGGTAGGATCATTATTTGATGCTACTCAAACCATGGTAAATCATATAAAAGATGATTTATATCAAGTGCAAGTAGTTGCTTGGTATGATAATGAAAATAGTTATACTTCTCAAATGGTTAGAACAGCCAAATATCTTACTAATTTATAGTAAGATTTTTTATTGCAAAAATATATTATGTGTGTTATTATTATGAATAATAGAATCTATGAAATAAAAAATATGCATTATTTAGTATTTATCATAATGATAGTAATTTATTTCTAACTGTTTTTATTGTAAATGAAATTTGGGATAATATTATTAGTCTTGATGATATATATTGCGTTAGAAGAAGGAATGAATCGTGTAACTGAGACTGTAAATTTAATAATGAAGTGTTATGAAAAATGTAGATTATTTGATATCACAATTAATGAATATAAAAAAGGTTTCTGAATCTTCTGACGCTGTCTTATATGAAAATATTTATAATGAAATAAAAAATAAAATAAAAGCAAAGGTTATTTTTAGAAAAAAATGATAGAAAAAATTGTTTTAAAAAAGATGTAAAATGAATTTTAAATGATGATAATTATGCCAGAAGCTTAGAAAAATAGATGAATTGAAAAGATAAAGAAAACAACTTATAGAACAATTATTTTCTTTAGATAATAATGAAAGTGTGAGAGTGAGATAATGAAAATTAGAAAAGCTATTTTGATAATACATGGATTTGCTGGTTCAACTTATGATGAAGAAATTTTAGCCCAAGATTTAGAGCTAGAATGGAATTTTGATGTTTTTACATATACATTAAAAGGCCATGAAAATAATTTATTTATGAATAAAAAATATCAAGACTGGATAGATTGCTCTGTATCGCAAGTTGAGTATTTAAAAAAGAATGGATATAAAGTGATATATGTAATAGGCCATAGTATGGGTGGGGTAATTGCTTGTTATTTGGCAAGTAAATATAAGGAAATAAAAAAAGTGGTTTTGGCTGCCCCTGCTTTCAAATATATATATAATAAAGATGATAAGTTTCTTACTACTATCAAAAAGGGTAAATTATTAATAAATGATTATGGCTATGAAGAAGTATTAAAAAGAGCACTGAAATCTTCAATATCTTCTGCTAAAGAATTTATGAAATTAGTAAGGAAGTATTATTATACGCCCAAAAAAATAACTGTTCCAGTTTTAATTATACAAGGATTATCAGATAATTTAGTTCCAAAAGATAGTTCTTTGTATGTATATAATTCTGTAAAGGGTAAAAAGGTATTATTATATTTAAAAGATGTAAATCATGATATATTTCATAGCAAGAAAGTCTATATTATAAATAAAAAAATAAAGAAATTTTTAAAAGGTAATATCCAAGAAAATATTATAACAATGTGAAATTGTCCTTGCCTTTTTAATTTATTTGGTGTATACTTTTTATAGTAAAGGAGTGTAGAGATGAAAAATCATGTAGGAAGACCTAGTAATAAAGAAATAAAGGCAAAAAAAATGAAAAAAGTAATTTTATATTTATTGCCTGTCGTTTTAATTGGTGGAGTAATAACATTAGTAGTAACAGGAAATTTTAATGCATTAATGGGAAATTCTGTTACAGAATATTATTGTGATTCTTCATATACATTAAAGGGAACCAATTGTGAAAAAACAATTACAATGCAACCAAATTTGCTTGGAGATGTAAACTCGGATGGTAAAATTACAATTAATGATGCAACATTAATTTCTAGTGCAATAAGTAATAAAACAACAGAGCAAATAAAACAAGTAGCTGATGTAAATAAAGATAATTTAGTAAATGAGGCTGATGTAGAGGCAATAAGGAATTTCATAACATCTACTTCAAATTCAACTGTAGCCAGTCACTTTGAGGGTATAGGTGAAGAATTAGTTTGTAAACAGGATTTTCTGTTAGAAAATAAAGTTTGTAAAAAAACAATAATAGTAAAGGCAAAAGTAAAATCTACAAATAATAATAAAGTTTTATATGGAGATATTAACTTAGATGGTAAAGTAGATGGTAATGATGCTAATATTCTTGCTAAATATGTAACTAATAATAGTAGTTATACTTTAACGAATGTAGGAAAGATAAATGCTGATGTAAATCTAGATGGTGTTGTCAATGAAGAAGATGTTTTAATTATTCGTAGATATTTAGCTAAACGAAAGGGTTATGAAAAATTGCCACATAAGGCAAGTAACAGCACAAATCAAAATGTTACTAATTATAATAATCCAGTAACTATAAATATAACTGATAATCAAAATAATGCAACTAATTTAACAAAAGACAAAATCGTAAAATTATCTGCTACATTTAAATTAAATGATATGAGTAAGAATTATTATACTAAATGGATAACATATAGATATGGTAAAAAATACAAAGATGATAGTAAGTGTGTAAAAGTAACAGATGGTTATAATAGAAATGTCATATTAAATATGGGCGAGGGAAATCGTTATGGATATTTTATAGTTTATAGTGATTCTGCTTGTAAAAATGTAATAAAAAATGTAAAAACAAAAGAGTATAAATGTACAAATTGTACTAATAAAGTAAAAACAATAATTACTTCAAAAAATAGTGTTAATCAAAAATCAAAGAATGTAGTAAACTTGAATGTTAATTTTGATATTGTTGATACTACAAAGTCTTATTATTATACTTGGACTACCTATTTATATAAAAAACAACATTATATTTCAAATTGTACTAAAATATCAAGTAAAAATGCAAAAAAAACTTTGGATATTAATGGTGATAGAAATGGTGTAATTAAAGTATATGGGGATTCTACTTGTAAAAATTTAATCAATACTACTACTACAAAAACTTATAAATGTATAAACTGTACAAATCAGGTTGATGTAACTATAACAAAAACAAATAATAATCAAACAAAATATAATAAAGGTACAGTTATAACAACTGGTATATATTTTAAAACAAATGATACGAGTAAAACATATTACTATAAATGGCGTGCATTAAAGGATACAAAATTGACTGTATATAATAATCCAACATGTATGAAAGTTCCAAAATATGCAGAAGTGAAATTAACTATTAACGGTATTAGACAAGGATCTATTACTATATATCCTAATTATAAATGTAAAGATAGTGAAGCTATAAAAACATATAAAACGCAAAAATTTACTTGCGCAAATTGTGTAAAAAAGAGTACTTCTCAAAATAACAATAATTATTCAAATAATAATAATTATTCATATAATAATAATTATTCAAATAATAACCATAGAAGTAATAATAGTAGCAAGAAAAATAATAAATGTTTTGTTCAAAAGATATATTCATGCCCTAGTGGTTGGACTAAAGTAGGGGATGGATCTACATCATATTGTCAGAAAAAAAATGGTTATTCTTATACTTGTCCATCAGGATATACTAAAGTAGGTGGAGGACCAACTGCATATTGTCAGAAAAAAACGGGTGCAACGAAAGGAACTTGTAAATATTCAGGGCGAACGCATGACTATAAATGTTCTTTAAAAAGTAAACGTTATTCTAATTTACCAAGTTGTAAATCAGCTTGTAAAAAATCAAACTTTAAAACAACAAAAATAAGAAAAAAATCAACTTTTATAACTAAAAGAGTTTCAGTTAAAACTCGTAAGATTTGTTAATTAAAGAAACTGTAATGGTTTCTTTTTTTTTTCTTTTATGTTAAAATAGCTGTGGTGATTTTATGAAGACGGATGATTTTAATTATAATCTACCAGATAATTTGATTGCACAATCTCCACTAGAGAAGCGAGATCAATCCAAATTATTGATATTAGATAGAAAGAAAAAAAGTATTACTCATACTCATTTTGACCATATTATTGATGAACTTGATGAAAATGATATTCTTGTTTTGAACGATACAAAAGTTATTCCCGCTCGTTTATATGGGGTTAAAGAGGATACTCACGCTTTGATTGAAATATTAATGTTAAAAGAAAATGAACGCGATGTTTATGAGTGTTTAGCACGACCAGCTAAAAGAGTAAAAAAAGGAACAGTTATAAATTTTGCAAATAAATTAAAGGCTGAATGTATTGGCTTAAAAGATGATGGAATTAGAATTTTTAAATTAAAGTATGAAGGTATTTTATATGAGATATTAGATGAGTTAGGTGAAATGCCACTTCCTCCATATATTCATGAAAAATTAAATGATAAAAATCGTTATCAAACAGTATATGCCAAAAATGCTGGTAGTGCTGCTGCTCCGACAGCAGGTTTACATTTTACAAAGGAATTAATGGATAAAATAAAAGAAAAAGGTGTCAAAATGGTTTTTATCACTCTTCATGTTGGACTTGGTACATTTAGACCGGTTAATGTAGATGATGTAAGTAAACATAAAATGCATAGTGAATTTTATTCAATTTCTAAGTCTACTGCTGATATATTAAATCAAGCTAAGAAGGATAAAAAAAGGATTATTAGCGTTGGTACAACAACTACAAGAACATTAGAAACGGTAATTAATCTTTATGGTGAGTTTAAACAGTGTAACGGATTTACGGATATATTTATATATCCAGGCTATAAATTTAGGGCTATAGATGCTTTAATTACTAATTTTCATCTTCCTAAATCTACGCTACTTATGCTAGTCAGTGCCTTTGCTGGTAAAGATTTAATAATGAAATCATATCAAGAGGCAATAGAAAGAAAATATCGCTTTTTCTCTTTTGGTGATAGTATGTTTATTAAATGAACAAGGAAGAATATAAAAGATTAAATATATATTTAAATAAAGCGTTTCAAATTTTAGAGATCAATGATCGCTTTTTATTAGATAATATAGAAAATTTAGATATTTTATTTAGTGATATTCTTTATTTTAATCAAAATATTAATATAAAATCTACTAAAATAGTTAATAATTTAACTTTTTTGGATGTATATGAAAAAGCATTTTCTATAATAAAAAAAATAAATCCTGCATATTTAAATAGATATGAAAAAATATTAGATAATGGAACATTAGATTTTTCTTATAATAATTTTTATGAAGATTCTTATTATGAATATGACTTTAAAACTAAAATTGAACAAATTAATATAAACAGGACATTTAATTATACTGATGTTGTTTTATTAATTCATGAATTTTTTCATTTACTTAATTCTAATACTAACAAAAATTTGAAAAATAATTATTTATTAACCGAATTTATATCTATATATTTTGAGCTTATTGCAATAAAACAGCTTATTTTAGAGGGATTTGTGGATGAAGTTGACTATAGTAGTAGATTAGAAAATACATATTTTCATATGAAACATTTTTTAGATTATAGTCCTATTTTATTATCGTTTAGGGAGTTCGGCTGTGTCGATGATGATTCTTATAAATTAATTAATAAATATTTTTATGAAATGAGTCAGAAGGAATTTTTAATAAAGACAAAAAAAATACTTTCTTTTTTAGATAAAAAATATGAACAATATAAAAAAAATACCAAATTTAACTCTTTTTATTCTGATAATATCTATTTAATATTAAGTGATTGTTTTAACTCTAATTATCGATATATAATAGGTAGTATATGTGCCTTTTACGCACTTTATAATTGTGATATAAAAGATATTATTCTTTTAAATGATAACTTAAAAAATGAGCGACTTGATAATTATAGTTTAATTGAGTTGCTTAGTATGTTAAAAATAAATATTCAAGATAATAATTTTGTATACGATGTTACTAATAGTGTTAATAATTATGTAAATTTTGTAGAAAAAAGAAAAGAGAAAAAAATATGGTAGTAGTAATAACAGGACCAACTTGTGTTGGTAAAACTAAATTAAGTATAGAACTTGCAAAAAAAATTGATGGAGAAATAGTAAATGCTGATAGTACCCAAATATATAAAAACAATGATATTGCAACAGCAAAAGTAAAAGAAGAAGAAAAAGAATTTGTTGTTCATCATCTTTTTGATATAAAAAATTTAGATGAGGATTATACAGTTTATGATTATCAACATGATGCTAGAATTGTTATAAATGATATTATAAGAAGGGGAAAAGTTCCAATTTTGGTTGGAGGTACTGGACTTTATATTAAAGCTGCTTTGTATGACTATAAGTTTGTTAATGTGAAAAAAAATTATAATGTTGTTGATGGAGAAGAATTATATAAAAAGGTTCTAGAACTCGATCCAAATAATACGATCAATGCTAATAATCGTAGAAGATTACAAAATGCCCTTAATTATATGAGGGAGACCAATAAACCATATAGTAAAAAAGAAAAAACAGATAAAATATTATATGACACATATTTTATAGGGCTTACAACTGATAGAAATATTCTTTATGATAGGATTAATAAACGTGTAGATGATATGATAAATAATGGTCTTTTAAATGAGGCATATAGAATGTATAAAATGAAAATACGTACTAAAGCTGTTATGACACCAATTGGTTATAAGGAATTATTTCCCTATTTTAGTGGTGATTCATCTTTATCGGAATGTATTTTGAAAATAAAAAAAAGCAGTAGACATTATGCTAAAAGACAATATACATTTTTTCGTAATCAATTAAATGTAAAATGGTTTACAGTAGATTTTAATAATTTTTCTAAAACTGTATATGATGTTTTGAACTATTTAAAAATAAAATAGTTTTTTTTATTATAAAATTTGAAAAATTACGAACAATATTATTGGAAGTTTTTTATAGTAGAAAGGATAATTATGAAA
Source organism: uncultured Bacilli bacterium (assembly GCA_934153675.1). Lineage (GTDB taxonomy): Bacteria > Bacillota_I > Bacilli_A > RF39 > UBA660 > RUG12438. The sequence continues at coordinate 53,107 of CAKPFG010000003.1, read as the reverse complement.
ATAAAGAATGTAATTGCACGCGAACTTTTAGATTCAAGAGGGGACCCAGCTTTAGAGGTAGACGTTATACTTGAAAATGGTGTTATTGGGCGTAGTATGATTCCATCTGGAGCATCAAAAGGAACAAAGGAAGCTTTAGAACTTAGAGATAATGATATAAATAGATATAATGGTAAAGGATTATTGAAAGCCCTTTATAATGTTAATGTTACTATTAAAAATAATATAAAGGGTATGAATGTAGAAAATCAAAAAGCAATAGATGATTTTTTAATTAAATTAGATGGTACTGTAAATAAGAGTAATCTTGGAGCAAACGCTATTTTAGGGGTATCATTATCCTGTTTAAAGGCAAATGTTCAAAACAAAAATATTCCTCTTTATAAATGTTTTACTAAAACTTTAAAAATGCCTACTGCATTAATAAATATTATAAATGGTGGAAAACATTCGGATAATAGTCTTTCTTTTCAAGAATTTATGATAGTTATAAGGGAAAATAATTTTCATATGATGATGCAAAAGGCTCATCTGATATTTAATAATTTAAAAAAAATATTAAAAAATCATAATCTTTGTACTGGTGTTGGTGATGAGGGGGGGTTTGTACCTAATTGTAGTAATGAAGATGCAATAAAATTAATTAATAGTGCGATTTTAATGTCTTCATTAAAACCTGGTTCTGATGTTTATATAGCTTTAGATATAGCAGCCAATTCTTTTTATAATAATGGTTTTTATTACTTGGATGGTAAAAGATATAATACGGATGGGCTTATTGATTATTATAAATATTTAATTTCTAAATACCCTATTATATCTATTGAAGATCCATTATATGAAGATGATATTTTAGGATATCAGAAATTAACTAATGAGTTAAAAATTCAAATAGTTGGAGATGATTTGTTTACTACTAATAAAAAAAATTTATCTTTGGGTATTCAAAAACATATTGCTAATGCCATAATAATTAAATTTAATCAAATTGGTACTGTTAGCGAGGCAATAGAAACAATCAATTTGGCAAGAAAACATAATTATGCTATTATCATATCGCATAGAAGTGGAGAAGTTGAGGATAATTTTATTGCTGATTTATGTGTTGCTTTATCCATAGGGCAAATAAAATGTGGATCTATTTGTCGTGGGGAAAGGATTAGTAAATATAATCAATTATTAAGAATAGAAAATGAAATTATTAGTAATACATAAAGGAAAAGTGCAAAAAAATAATATATAATAATAACGAGGGAAAAGTATTCAATTAAAATATTTTGTGTTATAATTATTATAGGTGGTAACATGGCTAAGAAAAAAAAGAGGAAAGAAGTAAAAAAAAGTAAAGATTATGTTATAGAATTACAAGGAATACTTCTTTTATTAATATGTATTATTGGGTGTTGTCCTTTTGGACTTGTAGCGGATATTATAAAAGGTTTTGCTTCTTTTTTAGTAGGTGTTTGGTGGGCTGAAGCTTTGATTCTGGTTGGCATTTGTGGCGTTTTTATGATAATAAAAAGACATAAACCAGAATTTTTTACAGCAAAGTTAGTAGGACTTTATATTATAATAATTTCTATTTGTATTTTATCACACGTAGGTTATATTAATAATTTAAATAGTGATAATATTGATGTTAATCATTTTAAGATAATAGATAATGGGGTTGAGGTAATTCAAGCAACAGTTTCTAATATGTTAGATTTTGTAAATAATGGGGTAAAATTATCCGGTGGTGGAATAATTGGTGCTTTTTTTGCCTCTATATTCTGTGGTTTACTTACTTTGAATGGAACTATGGTTGTAGCTATTACCTTAATAGTATGTGGATTTATTATGTTTACTGGGGTATCTATTTATGACTTATATAGAAAAACACGCGAAGGAGCCAAAAAGGCTGCTTCTAGAGTACATCATAATAAAAAAGATTCTAAAGAAGAAATTATAAATAAGCCTGTTGGTGAGAATAAGGATATTATTATATCAAGTATAGATGATAAAAAGAATATAGAAAATACTATTGATGATGTGGCGATTGTAAAACCAGTTATCAGTAGTGTTGATAACAAAAATTATAAATATCCTCCTATTAATTTGCTTAGTAAACCATCAAAAGGAAATAACCGTGAAAATCAAGATGCTATTAAGCACAATATTCCTATTTTAATACAAGTATTAAAAGATTTTGGAATAGAAGGCATAGTCAAAGCAGCACACGTAGGTCCAGCTGTAACTCAGTATGAACTAGAAATTAAGGCTGGTACTAAGGTAAATAAAATTCTTAGTTTGAATAGAGAAATTGCCTTAGCTCTTGCAGCTAAAGATGTTCGTATTCAGGCACCAATACCTGGTAAGAGTACAATTGGAATAGAACTTCCAAATAAAAATATTTCTATGGTTAATGTAAGAGAGGTATTAAGTTTAGTACCAACAAGTATGAGTAATAGTAAACTTTTAGCCGTATTGGGAAGAGATATAATGGGTGAACCTAGGTGGATGGAAATAAATAAAACGCCCCATCTTTTAGTAGCTGGTTCAACAGGTAGTGGTAAATCAGTTTGTATTAATAGTATTTTAGCAAGTATATTAATGAGGACTAAACCAGATGAAGTAAAGCTTGTATTAGTTGATCCTAAAAAAGTAGAATTGTCAATATATAATGGTGTTCCACATTTATTGGCTCCAGTTGTAACGGATGCTAAAAAAGCAAATATAGCTTTGAAGAAAATAGTATCTGAAATGGAAAGACGCTATGATGTTTTTGAAGAAAGTAAAACAAAAAATATCACAAGCTATAATAAATATATTGATAAGAAAAATGAATCTTTATCTAATGATGAAAAAATTAAGCATATGCCTTATATTGTAGTTATTATAGATGAACTTGCTGATTTAATGTTGGTAGCAGCAAAAGAAGTAGAAGATTCAATTATGAGAATTACACAAATGGCACGTGCAGCTGGAATTCATTTAATAGTAGCAACTCAACGCCCTTCTACCGATGTTATTACAGGTGTAGTTAAAGCTAATATTCCTTCTCGTATATCATTTGCTGTTTCAAGTGGTATTGACTCTCGTACTATTTTAGATATGACAGGTGCAGAAAAATTACTTGGAAAGGGTGATATGTTATATCTACCTCAAGGTGAAAATGTACCAATACGTATTCAGGGAACTTTTATATCAGAAGAAGAAACTAAATCCATTGTTGATTTTGTTTGTCAACAACAAAAAGCCAAATATGATAATACTCTTACAGTGGAAGAGGGAACTACCACGATGGTTGAAACAGAAGATTATGAAGAACCACTTTATAATGAAATTGTAGATTTTGTAGTAACACAAGGTAAAGCAAGTGCTTCACTTTTGCAAAGAAGATTTCGCCTTGGTTATAATAGGGCGGCTAGATGTATCGATCTTCTTGAAGATAGAGGGATAATAGGCCCTAGTAATGGTTCTAAACCTAGAGAAGTTTTGGTGAAAAAAGAAAATAATTCGACACAAAATGACTAATTATTAAGATATGATATTACTGGTGATAATATGAAAAAATATTTTTTTACAATATTAATATCTTTAATAATTGGTTTTTTTCTTTCCTTTTTCCTCTTAAACCAATATAAAAATTATACAGGAATGGCTGTATATAATGAAAAAGAAGAATATATTTTTTTAAATGCAGGTGTTTATAATTCCAAAGAAGAAATGGAAAAAAATGCGATAAATTTAGAAAATTATATATATAAAAAGGAGGATAATAAATTTTACATGTATGTTGGTATTACTAAAAGTAAGGAAAATGTTACAAAAATGGAGAATTATTATAAGAGAAAAAATATTGAGGTTTCAGAACAATTATTCTATATAAATAATAATAAATTTAAAGCAAGTATTGTTAATCTTGATAATATATTAGTTAATAGTAGTGATGAAGTTGTAGTTAATGAAATTATCAATCAAGGATTAAATAAATATGAGGAAATTATTTTAAATGGCAGTAAAAATTAAAGATTTATCTATATTAGACAGACCAAGAGAACGACTTGTTAAATATGGAAGTAAAAGCTTAAGTGATAGTGAACTTTTATCAATTTTAATTAGTAGTGGTAATCATAAATATTCAGCTAAAGATTTAGCTGCAATTGTGTTAAAAAAGTGTGGTGGAATTAAAAATTTATTTAAATTAAATTATACAGATCTTATAAAAATAAACGGTATAAAACAAAGTAAGGCATGTGTTTTGTTAGCTACTATAGAAATAATAAATAGAAGCAATATTAAAGTAGCTGATTTAAATGGTATTAAAATAAACAATTCTAAATTAGTATTTGATTATTATAAAAATAAATTAGGTTCTATTAAGCAAGAATGTTTTTACTGTTTATATCTTGATAATAATAAAAAAGTGATAAGTGATAAAATGCTTTTCAAGGGAACCATTAATTACAGTTTAGTCCATCCAAGGGAAATTTTTAAAGAGGCATATTTATTAAGTGCGTCAGGAATAATTTGTGTCCATAATCATCCATCTGGTAATGTTAAACCAAGTAAGCAAGATATGGAACTTACTAGTAATTTAGTTTCTTTAGGTGAATTTCATGGCATAAAAATTTTAGATCATGTTATTATTAGCAATAGTAATTATTATAGTTTTTTAGAAAATAATCAAATACCTCTTTAAAAAAATAATTTAATGTATTATAATTATACAAGGTGATATAATGTCTTTTAAAAATAATAAACGCTATATTGTTTTAGCTATTTTAATAGTAATTGCATTTTTGATTGTAATTACTACAAAATCAGTTAAAGAAAATAGAAATTTAAATTTTTTTGAAAAAGCTATAAAAGATTCTACAACATTTGTGATGAATACTGCATACAAACCAATTTCTTTTGTTAAGAAAAAAATAAAAGAAAATAATGAAAAAAATGAAATGTATAAAAGGTATAAAAGTTTAAAAACAAAAGCTGAAAAGAGTGATTTATATAAATCACGTATCAAAGAATTGGAACAAGAAAACGATAAATTAAAAGATACTTTAGAATTAAATAAAACTACTACAGATTATAAAAAAATTAATGTTTCTTTAATTAATCGTAATGTTGGTACTTGGTATAATACTGCAACTTTAAATAAGGGATCTAAAAGTGGTATAAAAACTGGGATGGCAGTTGTTGTAAATTCTGGCTTAATTGGTAAGGTTATAAATGTTTCAAATTTTACAAGTACAGTTAAACTTCTTACAACAGATGAACTAAGTAATAAAATATCTGTAAAAATAGTATATGATGATAAGAACATTTATGGACTTTTGACAAGTTATGATAGAAAGAAAAATGTTTATTTAATAGAAGGAATAAGTGATAGTGCAGAAATTAAACTTAATTCAGATGTAGTTACAACGGGTCTTTCTGAAATATTTCCAAGTGGAATATTAGTTGGAAAAGTAGTTGGTGTTACGAAGGATAAATATTCTTTATCAAGAGCAGTAGAAGTAAGACCTTCAGTTGATTTTGATGATTTAAGTATAGTTACAGTTTTAGATAGGGATAGCAAATGATAGCAATATTATTAATTTCTTTTCTGTTGGAAGGTATCTGTTCAAATTTACTTTCTACCACTATTTTTTTACCCCTTTTTAGCATTATTTCTTTAGTAATAGTTTATCCTTATTTTAAAGATAACAAAAATAAATTTTTTGTATATGCTGCTAGTTTAGGTTTATTATATGATATTGTTTATACTAATTGTCCTTTTGTAAATACGTTTTCTTTTTTCATAACTGCACTTATGATTTATTTGATATATGAGTATATTACTGTTAGTAAATTTAATGTAACAATTATAAATGTAATTACAATTTTATTTCATCAAACTGTATCATATATTATATTATGTTTGTTTTCTTATACAATATTTAATGAAGGAACATTTTTCACAATTTTATATTCCAGTGTTTTGGCAAATGTTATATACGGCTTTGTTTTATATATGATTGTTTTATATTTAGATAAAAATCATAAATTAAAAAAATATAATAATTATTAAGGTGATATTAATGTATAAATTATTAACTAAAATACTTTTAATTATAATGAATATTGGAACTGTTGTTATGACAATATTTTCTTTTTGTAATAATGATTTTTCTAGGATTGCAACTTTTATAGCTATTTTTCCAGTTTTAATGCTACCGTTTTTTTTAAAAAAAACAAAGTTAAAATTAACAAATTTTGAAATATTTTTATATTATTCTTTTATATTTTTGGCTGATTTTTTAGGTTGCGTTTTAAATTTTTACAATTTAATTTCTTGGTATGATTTATTTACTCATTTTTTATCTGGAATAGCTACATTTACTCTAGGTTTTATTTTATTGAAACAACTAAATGGCAATAGTAAAAAAATTGTTAATATTATATTTTGTTTAGGAGTTGTTTGTATAATTGCTTTACTGTGGGAAATGTTTGAATTTGGTATGGATAGTATAACAGGGAGTAATTTGCAACATAATTTAGATACAGGAGTAGCTGATACTATGTGGGATATGATTGCAGCATTTGTTGGTGGTTTTATTTCATCCTTAATTTATTATAAGTATAGTTAGAAATATTAAAAGAACAATTATTGTTCTTTTTTTTAAGAAAATTATTTTATTCTTAATTTACATATCAAGGTATACATGTTATAATATAATTGTTAAATATAGAAAGGATGATAAAATGGAAAAAATAAAATTTGTTCAATATGGATGCGGTAAAATGAGTAAGTATACGGTGAGTTATGCGCTTAAAAAAGGATATGAATTAGTTGGCGCAGTTGATATAAATGAAAATATTATTGGAAAAGATATATCATTAATTTTAGGTGGAGATGATGTTGGAATAAAAATAACATCTGCTTTTGATGCTAAAAAGATGCTTATCGAAACGAAACCTGATGTTTGTATTATAACAACAATGAGTCTTTTAAAAGATTTAAAAGATATTCTTATGATATGTGCAGAGCTTGGAATAAATGCTATTACTACCTGTGAAGAAGCTTTTTATCCAATGGCCTCTAATCCAGAACTTACAAAGAAAATTGATTTATTGGCTAAGCAAAACAATTGCACAATAACAGGAAGTGGTTATCAAGATGTATTTTGGGGGAATTTGATTTATACTTTAGCTGGTGCAACAGCTGAAATAAAAAAAATAAAAGGCAGTTCTTCTTATAATGTTGAAGATTATGGTATTGCCTTAGCACAGGTACACGGTGCTGGAATGTCTTTGGATGTTTTTGATGAAAAAATAGCTAGTATTGATAGAATGACTAAAGAAGAAAGACAAAAATTGATTGATAGTGGAAATTATACGCCATCATACATGTGGAACGTTGTTCCTTGGCTTGCAGATAAATTTGGATTTACAATAACAGATATGAGTCAGAAATGTATACCAATTACTCATAGTGAAGATATACATTCATCAACACTAAATATGGATATAAAAAAAGGAAATGCGACTGGCATGAGTGCCATAGTAACTGCTCATACTAAACAGGGCGTAGTAATTGAAGCTGAATGTATTGGTAAAGTGTATGCAAAAGGAGAAGTTGATAAAAACGATTGGACTATTTATGGACAACCAGATACAAGAGTTGTTATAACAGAACCAAATACAGTAGAACTTACCTGTGCATCTATCGTAAATAGAATACCAGATTTATTAGATTCAAAACCTGGTTTTGTACCAACATCACAGATGGGTCCACTTGATTATATAAAAAGAAATTAAATATTTCTTTTTCTTATTGTTTAAAATAGGGCATATAATATAAAGACGTTGTATTTTAATTAATTTTCTAATGTTTTTTATTGTAATTATAGAAATATAAAAATTTATGAGATAAAGTATTTTGTTTCTAAAAGAATATTAAATTAAAAATATGAAATAGAAAGGAATTGATTATGAAAGTTATATTGATAAATGGTAGTTATGAGGAAAATTCAACTAAATGTGTTTTAGATGAGATGGTATTAGAATTTAAAAAAAATGGTATTGATGCAGAAATATTTAATTTAGGATTCAAACCTATTAGTGGATGTATTGGATGTAATAGATGTAATATTACAGGAAAATGTTTTATAAATGATAAAGTAAATGAATTTTTGAAAAAAGCAGAAGAAACATCAGGCTTTGTTTTTGCAACACCGGTACATTTTGCATCAATGAGTGGATTTATAAAGCCTTTTTTAGATCGTGTTTTTTATGGAAAAAAGAATAAAGTTTTTAGATTAAAAGTTGCATCGTGTATTTGTTGTGCTAGAAGGGGTGGAGCGACTTCTGCTTTAGATAGTTTAAATAAATATCCACTTTTTGCTAATATGTTTTTAGTAGGTAGTAATTATTTTAATATTGTTTATGGAAAAAATAAAGATGATATTAATAAAGATTTAGAGGGGTTACAGACGGTAAGAATTTTAGCTTCTAATATGTCTTATATATTAAAAATTATTGAATACAGTAAAAATAAAATTCAAAAACCAATACTTGAAGAAAAAATTAAGACAAATTTTATTAATTGATTTGACATTTTAAAAAAATTTGTTAAAATACACATTGGTGTTTTTTATGGATAAGTATAAATTGAATGAGGATATTTTTAAGGCTCAAGATATTATAAATAATAATTTTTGTCATACTTTTAGCAAGTTATATAGTTTCACAACGGAAAATATTAATGGTTATATAAATGATTTTGATTTATTTAATAAGTCATTATTAACCGTTGGTTCATCTCTTGATCAATGTATTAATGCGATTTTAATGGGGTGTAGTGACGTTACTGTTATGGATATTAATCCTTTTGTTAAATATTATTTTTATTTAAAAAAGGCTGCGATTTTAACTTTGAATTATGAAGATTATTATAATTTTTTTCAAGACTATGAATCTAATTTCAATTTATTTTTAGAAAAATTATACCAAATTATTATGAAAAAATTATTCGTATTAAATACAGAAAGTTTTTTCTTTTGGGATACGTTGCATAAATCTTATGAGTTAAAGACTATTAGATATAATTTGTTTAATAATAAAATAAAGGAACAAAATTGTATAAAGAAATTTAATACTTATTTAAATAGTGATTTAAATTATAAAATTACAAAAACAAAAATAAGTAATGTAAATCCAAAATTTATAATAGATAATATATTAAATATAGATAAATATACACATATTAATAGATATGATAATATCTTTCTTTCTAATATATTTGATTATCAAAAGGAAAGGATAAATGATTTTAAATATTCTCTTCAATATTTAAAGCATATGCTAAATTGTGATGGAAAACTTATGGTAGCTTATTTATATGGAATAAATGATACCAATTCTTTAATTGATTTTTCTAATAGTAAAGTAATAAATGATTATAATATTAAAATCATATCTGGCGTTAGGGGTATTTATTTAAATAATAATATAAAAGACGGAGTTGCTATATATCAAAAAAAGCGATGATAAATATTATCATAAAATTATTAACGATTATTAATAAGACGAATAAATGTAATTGTATGGTTCTCGTTTAAAAAATAGTTGAAAATGGTGATATTATGTATTGTCAGTTAAAGATAATAAAAGAGAATTAAGAAAAATAAAATCGCAATTTGAAAGTTACAATAACCTACTTGGAAACGATAATGTAATTCATACAAAAACTCTAGAAATAAACAACGGAAGAACAGAAGAAAGAGAATGTTTTCTTTGATCTGATTTTCGTGCATAAAAGATAAAGAAAATGAAAAACATTAAATGCGATAGCATATACAAAAGTATCAAGAACTGATTAAGAAGAAACTGTGGTAACACAAAATTATTATATAAGCGATTACAAAATAGGTATGGATAAATTAGTAGAATCAATAAAAGAACATTTGTATAGAGTGTGGTTTGCGCTGGAGACTTGAAGCTATTTTAGCCGAAGACCATTCAAGAAATAGAGTTAAAAATCTAATAGCAAATTTATCAATTGTAAGAAAAATTGTATTTAATCTAGCTAGTTTAGATAACAGCTTTGGAAAAATTTCGATGCCAAGAAAACTTACATGATATATGTTAGATTTTAAAAACATAGAAAAACTGAAATTTGAAGTAATTCTCAATATCAGTTAATTTTATTATTTTTTAAGGGATTGCCATAATGTAATTGACAAATATAAAAATGTGTGTTACTATTTAAATAAGCACAGGAGAGTGTTTTTATTTTATTTAATTTAGAGGTGGAAAATGAAAAAAATAGCTCGTTTTTTTGTGAATGTAAAGAAAGAATTAAAAAGGGTAAGATGGCCTAAAAAGAAAGATATGATAATATATTCTACAGCAACTGTTTCATCAATAATCTTTTTTATGGTTTTTTTTACAATTATTGATTCAATATTAGGTTTAGTGAAGGTGTTATAATGGAAAAAGAATGGTATGTTGTTAATACTTACTCAGGGCATGAAAATAAAGTAAAAGAGAAACTTTTAATGCGTGCTAGTAGTATGGGTATGGAAGATTATATCTTTAGAGTAGTAGTTCCAGAGGAAACTGTTAAAGAAGTTTTAAAAGATGGTTCTGAAAAAGAGAAAAAAGTAAAAATGTTTCCTGGATATATTCTTGTTGAAATGATAATGACGGATGAAGCTTGGTTTATTGTTCGTAATACACCTGGTGTGACGGGATTTATTGGTTCTTCTGGTAAAGGTGCCAAACCTTTTCCACTTACTAAAAAGGAAGTAGATAAAATTTTAGGAAGCATGAATATGAGCCGCATTGATATTGAAAGTGAACTTGCAGAAGGTGATTCTGTTAAGGTTAAATCTGGGGCTTTTGCTAATATGTTTGGTACTGTAAAAAGCATTGATGTTCAAAAGCAGTTAATTGAAGTCGCTCTTGATTTATTTGGCCAGGAAACAATGGTTGAAGTAGGTTTTGATGAAATAGAAAAAATGTAACTCTCTAAAAGAGAGTTTTTTTGTTAAAATGCTTTACAAATGAACCAAATTATGGTATTATTATTACGCTTGTTTGAATTTTATCTGTGGAAGATTCTATTATGCGGAGCGTTTTTACCACGTTAAAATTTGAATAAATTAATGAAAAACAGAAATTAGGAGGTGTTTTTCGTGGCAGAATTAGTTAAAAAAATAAAATTACAAATTCCTGCAGGTAAAGCAACACCAGCTCCACCAGTTGGTACGGTATTAGGTCCAGCAGGAATTAATTTACAAGAGTTTTGTACAAAGTATAATGATGCAACAAGGGATAAAATGGGTGATATTTTACCAGTTGAAATATCTGTAATGGATGATAGAAGTTTTACATTTGTAATTAAAACTCCACCAACTGCATTCTTAATTAAAAAAGTTGCAAAAATAAAAAAAGGTTCTACTAAAGGTAAAAATGAAAGCGTTGCAACTATAACTCAAGATCAATTAAGAGAAATAGCAGAAACTAAATTACCAGATTTGAATTGCTATACAGTTGAAGAAGCCATGAAAATAGTTGCAGGTACTGCACTTAACATGGGTGTTAAAGTAGACTAATGTTAATTATTATCCGCATAAAACCATAAAGGAGGATATATGAAAAGATCAAAAAAATATTTAGAAGCATCTAGTAAAATAGATAGAAGCAAAAAATATTCTAAAGATGAAGCTGTTAAGTTAGTAAAAGAATTATCAAGTGCTAAATTTGATGAAACAATAGAGATTTCTATGCATTTAAATCTAGATACTAAAAAAGCAGATCAACAATTAAGAGGAGCAACAGTTTTACCTAATGGTATTGGTAAAACAAAGAAAGTGTTAGTTATTGCTAAGGGAGCTAAGGCTACTGAAGCTCGTGAGGCAAATGCTGATTATGTTGGTGATACTGATATGATTGACAAGATTGCTAAGGAAAATTGGTTTGATTTTGACACTTTAATAGCAACTCCAGATATGATGCCTGCTTTAGGTAAAATTGGACGTATTTTAGGTCCAAAAGGTTTAATGCCAAATCCTAAAACTGGAACTGTAACAATGGATGTTAAGAAAGCTGTTGAAGATGTTAAAAAAGGTCGTGTAGAGTATCGTGCTGATAGTTATGGTAATGTAGCTGTTTCTATTGGTAAAGCATCTTTTGATTGTGATAAATTGAAGGAAAATTTAAATTCTTTTGTTTCATTAATTATTAAAACTAAACCAAGTGTTGTTAAAGGTAGATATGTAAAAAGTATTACTATTTCATCAACAATGGGGCCTGGTATTAGATTAGACGAAACAGAATTTGAAATTTAATATTTACAATAAAGTAATTATGTGTTATAATATAACGCAGTTGGGAAATACCGTAGACAGTAGGCATAGTAAGTCCTACCGAGGATTTTAAATATCTATTTAAGAAACTCAGTCTCTATGGTTATAGAGACTTTTTTCACGGTATTACACATGATGAGGAGGTGTAATATGGCAAATCCAAAAATACTAGAGAAAAAACAAATGGTAATTGATGAAATTACTAATAATGTTAAGAATGCAGCTTCTTTTATTCTTCTTGAAAATAATGGCCTAACTGTTGCTGAAACAATGGAATTAAGAAGAATGTTAAAAGAATCTAATTCTGAGTTAAAGATTTATAAAAATACGTTAGTTGCTCGTAGTTTAAAATCTTTAAATATTGATCTAGAAAAAGAATTAAATGGTCCAAAAGTTTTTGTATTCGGCCCTGATATTATAGAGCCAATTAAAACTGCTAGCAACTTTATTAAGAAACATCCAAACTTAGAAATGAAAATAGGTATTGTTGATGGTTGCATTACTGATATTGATGAGTTAAATAAACTAGCAACAATTCCATCAAGGGAAGGATTACTTACAATGTTTGCATCTGGGCTTATGGGAATTGCAAGGGATTTTGCAATTTGCTTAGATTTACATAGTAAAAATTTAGAAGAAAAATAATAAATGGAAGGAGAATAAAATATGGCAAAATTAAGTGCACAAGAGATTATTGATTCTTTAAAAGAAATGACACTTTTAGAAATCAAAGAAGTAGTAGATTTAATGAAGGAGGAATTTGGTGTTGATCCATCAGCAGTAGCAGTTGCTGCTCCAGTAGCAGAAGCACAAGCTGAAGGCCCAAGTACTCAAGATGTTGTTCTTGCAAGTTGCGGAGCTAATAAAATTGCCGTTATTAAATTAATCAAGGAAGTTACTGGATTAGGTTTAGGGGATGCTAAAGGTATCGCTGATAACGGTGGTGTAATTAAAGAAAAAGCTTCAGCAGATGAAGCTAAAGAATTAAAAGCTAAATTTGAAGAAGCTGGCGCTACTATCGAATTAAAATAATTAATATTTAAAATTTTAAGCCTATACTTTTTAGTATGGGCTTTAAGTGTTTGTTTAGGGAAAATGAAGGAGTAAAATGGCTTATTATTTTGATAATGATGAAAGTGTAAAAAGTGACGAAAAAACAATAATGGTAAAGATAAACAACAATTTATATACTTTTAAAACAGATAATAATGTGTTTAGTAAAAATGGTCTTGATTTTGGTACTCGAACATTACTTAATTCTTTAGATATTAAAATTTTACAGGGAGATATTCTTGATGTTGGATGCGGTTATGGGCCTATTGGAATATATATAAAAAGCGTTTCTTCATCCTGCGTTGATATGATAGATGTTAATCAAAGAGCTTTAAAGTTAGCACAAAAAAATGCTTTATTAAACAATGTTTGTGTAAATATTTTTACAAGTGATGTTTATTCAAATGTTTCAAAAAAATATGATTTTATAATTACTAATCCTCCAGTTAGGGTGGGAAAGAAAATTTTATATAATATTTTATTTAAAGCTCAAGACTATTTAAAGAAAACTGGATTTTTATATTTAGTGATAAATAAGAATCAAGGGGCTAAAAGTTTATACAAAGAATTGCAAAAAGTATATAAAGTAGAATTATTAAATAAAAACAAAGGATTTTATGTATTTAGGTGTCAAATACGTTGACTTATTGAATATTTTCTGCTAAAATTATAAATTGGCGATATATATTGTTCTTTCCAATATATGATTACTAAAAAATATAGTATATGGGGTGAAAAAGTGGCTTATACAGTAAAAAAATTCGGTGATTACCGTGAAAGAAGAAGTTATGCAAAAACTAAAAATGCAATAGAACTTTCCAATTTATTGGAAATTCAAAAAAAGTCATATAATTGGTTTATGACTGAAGGAATAAAAGAGGTATTTGATGATATTTTTCCAGTTGAGAGCTTTACTGGAAATTTAACACTTGAATTTGGAGATTATTCTTTTGAAGAACCAAGATATTCTATCAAAGGATGCAAGGATAGATATGCAACTTATGCTGCTCCTTTAAAGGTTTTAGCACGCCTTTTTAATCAGGAAACAGGAGAGATAAAAGAACAAGAAATTTATCTTGGTGATATGCCTATTATGACAGATAGTGGCACGTTTGTTATTAATGGTGCTGAACGTGTTATTGTATCACAACTAGTTCGTTCTCCAAGTGCTTATTATGGAAAAGAAATTGATAAGAAAAATGGTAAATTAACGATTACTTCACAACTAATACCAACAAGGGGAACATGGCTTGAATATGAAACAGACGCACGTGATGTAATTTATTGTCGTATTGATCGTACTCGTAAAGTTCCTATTACTACGCTTTTACGTGCTTTAGGATTGTCAAGTGATGCAGATATAGTCGATTTATTTGATGAAGATGATTATATTATGCGTACGTTAGAAAAAGATGCAAATAAAAATACTGATGAAGCATTAATAGATATTCATTCTAAATTAAGACCTGGTGAACCTTCTACACTAGATAGTGCAAAAAATCAATTGATTTCCCGTTTTTTTGATTCATTTAGATATGATTTGGCCAAAGTTGGTCGTTATAAATTCAATTTGAAATTAAATGTAATAGATAGACTTTATGGTTGTGTTCTTGCTGAGGATATAATTGTTGATGGTGAGGTAAAAGTTGCTAAGGGTACTAAGGTATTGAAAGATACTTTAGAAATATTAAAACCAATATTGAAAAATGGATATGGTGTTAAGGAAGTTTTGATTAATGAAGATTTAGATACTTACAATAAGGTTCAAATAGTTCGTGTATATTCTAATAAAGATCCTAAAAAAGTAGTTAAAATAATTGGTAATGATCAAAGTGTTGACTTGAAAAGACTTACTATTTCTGATGTTTATGCATCTGTTTCATATTATTTAAATTTACATGAGGGAATAGGTAACTATGATGAAATTGATCATTTATCTAATCGTCGTGTAAGACAAGTTGGTGAACTTTTACAAAATCAATTTAGAATAGGTGTTTCGCGTATTGAAAGAGTTATTCGTGATCGTATGAGTACTCAAGAAATGGAAGAAGTAACTCCTAAAACTTTGATTAATATAAGACCTTTAACAGCTGCAATCAAGGAATTTTTTGGTAGTAGCCAGTTATCGCAATTTATGGATCAAACTAATCCCGTTGCTGAACTTGCTAATAAAAGACGTCTATCTTCATTGGGACCTGGTGGTTTGTCGCGTGATAGAGCCGGTATGGATGTTAGGGATGTTAACCCATCTCATT
This sequence comes from uncultured Bacilli bacterium, assembly GCA_934153675.1. Lineage (GTDB taxonomy): Bacteria > Bacillota_I > Bacilli_A > RF39 > UBA660 > RUG12438. Next base: position 37,461 of record CAKPFG010000003.1, on the reverse strand, counting down.
ATGGTAGATTATGTCCAATAGAATCTCCAGAAGGTCCAAACATTGGACTTATAACAGCTCTTGCAAGCTATGCGAGAGTAAATGATTATGGCTTTATTATGACTCCATATCGTAAGGTGGAAAACGGAAAATTAACTGATGAAATAAAATATATGACCGCTGATGAGGAACTTGATTATCATATTTCTCAAGCTACAGTTAATTTAAATGTTGACAATGAATTTGAAGATAATATGGTTCCTGTTCGTTATCGTGGGGATAATATAATGGTTAAATCTAGTGATGTTGATTATATAGATGTCTCATCACAACAGGTTGTATCAATTACAACTGCAGGTATTCCATTTTTAGAGCACGATGATGGTAAACGTGCACTTATGGGATCAAATATGCAACGTCAAGCAATACCTCTACTTAAGGCTGAGGCTCCATTAGTTGGTACTGGAATAGAAGCAATTTCGGCTCGTGATAGTGGTGCAGTTATTATTTCTAAAGCTGATGGAATTGTTGATTATGTAGATGCTAATAAGATACTTGTTAAAACTAAAGGTGGTATGGACACATATTATTTAAATGGTTATGAAAGAAGTAATGCAGGTACTTGCTATCATCAAGTTCCTATCGTTAGAACTGGTGATATAATCAAAAAAAATCAGGTTATTGCAGATGGTCCTTCTACTGATAAAGGGGAAATGTCAATAGGTAAGAATGTTACTGTTGCATTTATGAACTATAATGGTTATAACTATGAAGATGCCGTTATTTTGAATGAAAGATTGGTTAGGGATGATGTTTATACATCAATTCATATTCAAGACTATCAAATAGAATGTCGTGATACAAAATTAGGGCCTGAGGAATTTACTCGTGATATTCCTAATGTTAGTGAGGAAAGTCGCAAAAATTTAGATGAATTTGGTATTGTACGTATAGGTACTGAAGTAAAAGATGATGATATTTTGGTTGGAAAAGTTACTCCTAAAGGAATGGCTGAATTAACAAGCGAAGAAAAATTATTACATGCTATTTTTGGTGAAAAAACTCGTGAAGTAAGGGATACTTCTCTACGTGTTCCACACGGTGGTGAAGGAATTGTTCATGATATAAAGATTTTTACTAAAGAGGATACTGATGAACTACCTGCTGGTGTTTCAAAAATAATTCGTGTATATATAGCTCAAAAACGTAAAATTACCGTAGGAGATAAAATGGCAGGTCGTCATGGTAATAAGGGTGTTATATCACTTATATTGCCAAGTGAAGATATGCCTTATATGGCTGATGGAACACCAATAGATATTTTATTGAACCCTTTGGGAGTCCCATCTCGTATGAATATTGGTCAGATTTTGGAAATGCATTTGGGAGCAGCAGCAAAAGAACTTAATATACACGTTGCAACTCCAGTATTTAGTGGTGCTAATCGTGAAGAAATTATAGATGCTTTAAAAGAGGCTCATCTGGCTGAAGACGGTAAAATGATATTATATGATGGACGTACTGGTGAACCATTTGATAATCGTATAAGTGTTGGGGTTATGTATATGATAAAATTACATCATATGGTAGATGATAAATTGCATGCAAGGTCAACCGGTCCATATAGCTTAGTAACACAACAACCTCTTGGAGGTAAGGCACAATTTGGTGGTCAAAGATTTGGTGAGATGGAAGTTTGGGCACTTTATGCTTATGGTGCTGCTCACGTATTACAGGAAATGATGACTACAAAATCAGATGATGTTGTTGGTCGTGTTAAGGTTTATGAGTCTATTGTAAAAGGATTGCCACTTCCAAAACCAGGAATTCCAGAATCGTTTAAAGTATTGATTAAAGAATTCCAAGCTTTGGGACTTGATATTACTGTTTTAAATGAATATGGTAATTTTGAAGAACTGAAAGATTTAGAAGAAGCTGAAAATGAAGAACCTAGAGAAGAAAAAAAAGAAGAATCAGTTGATACTAATTTAGTAAATAATGAAAATGATGGTGTATTTGAAGAGTATCATGATGATTTAGAAGAAGAATATGAAGATGAAATAGAATCAGACTTTAAAGATGAACTTGATCTTGACAATGATATTACATTAGAAGAATCTGATATAGAAGCATTTGAAGAGGGGGATGAGGATTAATGAATGTAAATAATTTTGAAGGATTAAAAATAAGCATTGCCTCACCTGAAAAAATACGATCTTGGTCTTATGGTGAAGTAAAAAAAGCGGAAACTATTAACTATCGTACATTAAGACCTGAACGTGATGGTTTGTTTTGTGAAAAAATTTTTGGACCTACTAAAGATTTTGAATGTGCTTGTGGTAAATATAAACGTTTAAGATATAAAAATATTGTTTGTGATCGATGTGGAGTAGAAGTTACTCGTGCTAAAGTTCGTCGTGAGCGTATGGGACATATTGAACTTGCTACTCCTGTTTCTCACATTTGGTTTTTTAAGGGAGTACCTTCTCGTATGGGACTTGTACTTGATATGTCACCAAGAGATTTGGAAGAAGTTTTGTATTTTGTATCTTATGTAGTATTAGATCCAGGAGATGCTCCTCTTTTAAAAAAACAAACAATTAGTGATAAAGAGTATCGTGCTTATTATGAAAAATATGGTAATACTTTTAGAGTAGGCATGGGTGCTGAAGCTATTAAAGAATTATTAAAAGAAGTAGATTTACAAAATGAAGTTGACACTATTAAAGAAGAAATAGATGCAATAAAAGACCCTAATAGTCAAAAACGTATTAGATTAATAAAGCGTTTAGATGTTCTTGATGCATTTTTAGAAAGTGGTAATAGACCTGAGTGGATGATTATGGATGCTCTTCCAGTAATTCCACCTGAACTTCGTCCAATGATTCAACTTGATGGTGGAAGATTTGCTACAAGTGACTTAAATGATTTATATAGACGTGTTATTAATCGTAACAATCGTTTAAAGAAATTGATGGAATTAGGAGCACCTTCTATAATTATTCAAAATGAAAAACGTATGTTACAAGAAGCTGTAGATGCACTTTTAGATAATGGACGCCGTGGTCGTAATATAACAGGTGCAGGAAATAGACCTTTGAAGTCTTTATCTAGTATGTTGAAGGGAAAACAAGGACGTTTCCGTCAAAATTTACTTGGTAAACGTGTTGATTATTCAGGTCGTTCTGTTATAGTTGTTGGACCTAGCTTAAAGATGTATGAATGTGGTATTCCAAAGGAAATGGCTCTGGAATTATTTAAACCACATGTTATAAATGGCCTTGTGGAAAAAGAAATTGCTAGTAACATTAAAGTAGCAAAAAGAATGATTGATAATCAAGATCCAAGAGTATGGGATGTAGTAGAGGAAAAAATAAAAGAACATCCAGTTATGTTAAATCGTGCTCCGACTTTACATAGACTTGGTATTCAAGCATTTGAACCAAAATTGATTGATGGCCGTGCAATTCGTCTTCATCCACTTGTTTGTGCAGCTTTCAACGCTGATTTTGATGGAGATCAAATGGCTGTACACGTTCCAATAAGTGATGAGGCACAAGCTGAAGCTCGTATATTAATGTTGGGTGCTAATAATATTTTGTCTCCAAAAGATGGTGAACCAATAGTAACCCCTGGACAAGATATGGTCCTTGGTAATTATTATATTACGATAGAAAAAGCAAATGAAAATGGAGAAGGAAGAGTATTTAAAGATCCAAATGAGGCTTTGATGGCATATGAAAGACGTGAAATTACTCTTCATACTAGAATTGCTATTCCTGTTAATTCTTTTAAACATAAATTATTTCCAGATCAATATTTGGATAAATATTTAGTAACTACAGTTGGTAAAATTAAATTTAATGAAATTTTTCCAGATACTTTCCAATATATTAACGATGGTACAAAAGATAATATTGAACTTATGACTCCTAGTAAGTATTTCTTAAATCGTGGAGTCAATATAAAAGAAGCTATTGCTAATATGGAAATTGTAAAACCTTTTGCCAAAGGTGTGTTAACAGATTTAATAGCCCAAATTTATAAACGTTATAAAACGACGGAAACATCAATTATGCTTGATAAATTGAAAGATTTGGGATTTAAATATTCTACATTATCAGGTATTTCTATTGGTATTGGTGATATTATATTATCTGAACATAAAGAAGAATATTTAAAAGAAGCAGAAACAACGGTTGATAAAATTTCTAAACAATTTAAACGTGGTTTAATAACCGATGATGAAAGATATCAAAATGTGGTTGGTGCTTGGAATAAAGCTAAAGATAAAATTGCAGATGAATTGGCATTAGTTATTAAAAATAATAAGGATAATCCTATTTCTATGATGATTGATTCAAAAGCTCGTGGAAATATGAGTAACTATAACCAGATGGCTGGTATGCGTGGATTAATGATGAAACCAAGTGGTGAAGCTGTTGAAATTCCAATTAAGTCATCATTTACTGAAGGTGCTAATGTATTCGAGTTCTTTCTTGCAACTCACGGTGCAAGAAAAGGTGCTGTTGATACAGCTTTAAAAACAGCCGATGCTGGATATTTAACTAGACGTTTAGTTGATGTTTCTCAGGATATAATTGTTAAAGAAGATGATTGTGGTACTGAACAAGGTGTTACAGTAGAGGCATTCATTAATGAAAATGATGGTACTGTTGTTGAATCACTTTATGATCGTATTTTAGGAAGGTACACTAATAAGAAAGTTGTTAATCCAAAGACTAAGGAAGTTATTTGTGAACGTAATGAATATATTACAGAACAATTAGCTTTAAAAATAGTAAATGCAGGAATTACAAAAGTTCCTATTAGAACAGTTCTTACTTGTAAAACAGAACATGGTGTATGTTGTAAGTGTTATGGTCGTAATCTTGCAACAGGTTCAATAGTAGAAGTTGGTGAGGCTGTTGGTATAATGGCTGCTCAATCAATAGGTGAACCTGGTACACAACTTACTATGCGTACTATTAACTCAGGAGGAGTTGCTGGAGAAGATATTACTCAAGGTTTACCTCGTGTACAAGAATTATTTGAATCTCGTAATCCTAAGGGAAAGGCAACAATTGCTGAAATTAATGGGGTTGTATCTAAAATAGAAGAAGACAATGGTAAATATATTATTCATATTACAAATGATGTTGAAACTAGAAAACATACAACTAATTATAGTGTTAAGTTAATAGTTGAAGAAAAAGAAGAAGTAAAAGCTGGTCAAAAACTAACTTATGGTGCTATTAATCCAAAAGAATTATTAGTTGTAACTGACCCAATTACTGTTCAACAATATATATTATTAGAAATTCAAAAAGTTTACCGTTCTCAGGGTGTTGATATTTCTGATAAACACGTTGAAATAATTGCTAAACGTATGATTTCAAAAATTAAAATAGTAAATTCTGGTGACTCTTATTTCTTGCCGGGAACAATGGTAAATATTAATAAATTTACTGATATCAATAAATCTTTGATTTTAGAGGGTAAAATACCAGCAACAGGAAAACCTGTATTACTTGGTATCACGAAAGCTTCATTAGAAACCGACTCATTCTTATCGGCTGCATCGTTCCAAGAAACTACAAGAATTTTGACAGATGCTGCAATTCATGGCAAAGTTGATAAGTTAGAAGGTTTAAAAGAAAATGTTATTATTGGTAAATTAATTCCAGCTGGAACTGGTGCTAAAAAGTATCGTAAGGTAGATTATGATTTACAATTTAATGATATTAAAGAAGAACCTTTAGAGGCATTAGAACAAGAATTATTAGAAGACTAACTTTAATTAAAAACTAAGAATATAAAAGTAAAATTCTTAGTTTTTTCATATATTTATTGAAATTTTTTTAAAATAATGATATTCTATTATTAGATAGGAGAGTATTATGAATGCACTTGGAAAAACAAAACAAAAAGTAAAAAAAGTAATTTCACCAATTATTGCTTCTTGTTTCTTTTTTGCAGTCGTTTTAATATTATCACTTGATAATAATTTAATTACTTTAATGGGGAATTCTGTGGTTAGTAATTATATATGTCCAGTTGGATATGTACTTGAAAATAATTCTTGTACTAATATTATTAAAGCTACTAAGCTAGGAGATGTAAATTTAGATGGTGATGTAAATAATTTAGACATTGATGTAATAAATGAATATCTAAATAAAAAAATATTATTTGTTAATATTAATTTTAATGCAGCAGATATAAATAAAGATGGTGTTATAAATGTTTTAGATATAAAACGTTTGAGTGCCTTAATAAATAACCCTGTTATTTCCTATGTTTGCCCTGATGATTATGTTTTGGTAGGTAATAAATGCTATTTTAGTAAAAAAAGTATAGCCTTAAAGAAGAATTCATTTACTGTTGGAGATGGAGTTTTTTATAATAATTCGTATTGGTTTGTAATAAGTGATCATGAGGATTATGTTACTCTGTTAAAACAAGATAATTTGAAAAGCTCTAGTGGTGATGATAATATTTCTTATTGTGATAATTGTAATAACTATGATGAATCGAATATAAAAAAAATGTTAACCGCATATATATCAAATATAGAAAATGATTTAAAGGAAGTTAATGGATATAAAATAAGATTAATTACAATAGATGAGCTTAAAAAACTTGGTTTTCATAATAATTTTGCTAATTATTATGAAGGAAACAATGTACCTTATTGGTTAGGTTTTATCGATGATTATTGGGTATTAGATTCTAAATTAAATTCATTTGTCGTTGTAAATTATAATGGTAATTTATATGCATATGAAAGAGTATTTAATTCTTTGGCACAAGTTCGCCCAGTAATCAATTTATATAAAAATAAAATTAAATAAAAATAATAAGAATTATTTTCTTATTATTATTTTTTTAATTTCTCTATTCATTGGATTATTTAATTTAAGATTTAATATATTATCAATTTTAATATCTATGTCAATAAGTCCATTACTATTAGAATAATTAGTTATGATTGGCATTTTAATGTTTTTTTTGATGTTGGATAGATAATTTTGACCTTTTTTATTAAAGCCTAATATTCTGATATAGGTATTACTATTATAATCACTTTTTCTAAAATCAAATAAAATGTATATAAGTATTCTTTTTATGCGATTATATGAATATTTTTTAGTTTTAATATTTTTTATTAATTCATCTATATTTTCAGATTTATAAATTCCTTTTTTTATTCTTTTTTCGATATTATCGTCTACCATATGTATATACGTTAAATTATCTGTTGATATTATTTTATATTTTAACAAGTCAAAATAATTATCTAAATTTAAATTTTTATTAATTTTATTTAAGGATTCTATTGGTACATATTTATTTATTGGAATGTTTTTGCAAATAGCATTTCTAATACTTGTAGCACTTGAAATATTATCAAGATTTAAACTATGATAATCATTGGTTCTTTTTATAGTTTGAATTTTAATATTATAATTATTTTTTATTATTTCTCTTGTATAACTTAATCCAAGCAAATCATTTGGTTTATTGATGTTTATTTTACATAATTCTTTTAATGCCAAACTACATGCTTTAGGATATGAGTATTTATCTACATATTTTTTTAAAGTATTACTGTAGTTATTAGTTAGTTGGGTTCTAGCTGCTTTTATTAATATGTCAGGATTATTAAGCTCACTTCCAAAGCATATAATGTCAACTTTTAATTCATTAAGTATTTTTAGAGCTCCATTTGCAAAAATATCTGCAGATTGACTTGCAAAGGAAAATGGTAATTCTATTACTAAATCAACGCCATTATCAAGTGCGATAGATGTTTTATCCCACTTATTAATAATACTGATATCTCCTCTTTGAGTAATATTTCCTGATAAAATTAAAATAATTAAACAATTAGGATATAAACTTTTTATTTGTTGTAAATGGTATATATGCCCATTATGAAATGGGTTATATTCACAGATAATACCAATTTTCAAAAAAACCACCTCTTTGTTAATTATATAAAAAATATTGGTAAATTGCAATTAAGGTAAAAATAATATATAATAAGCATGGTGATTTAAATGAAATTTGATTTAACTAGGTTGAATAATAATATTGATAAATATATTGATGTAAATATATCTTATACTTTTAATGAAGAACAATTAAAACAAATGGATGTTTTGAAATGTAAAATAAATATTATAGGAAGAATCACTAAAAATAGTTTAGGAGATATTTTATTAGATTTAAATATAGTTGGTAATATGACTATTCCTTGTGCAGTAACGTTAAAACCTACTTTATATCCTTTTAATATAGATGTTAATGGAACATTAGATGAATTAATGGAAAAAAATGAAAAAAATTTTACAAATACCCTTGATATTTTTCCAATAATATGGGAAAATATATTAATGGAAATTCCTATGCGTGTTGTAAGTGATGAGGCAAAAGATATTAAATTATCAGGAGATGGCTGGGCACTTGTAACGGATAGTGATATTACTAGTTCACCATTAGCTGAACTAGAAGATTTAATTAAGGATCGTGAGGTGAGATAAATGGCTGTACCATTTAGAAAAGTAAGTAATACTAGAGGCAGAAAAAGAAGAACACATTATAAAATCAGTGCCAATGCCACTACTACTTGTAAAAAGTGTGGTGAAGCAGTAAGACCACATAGAGTATGTGCATCTTGCGGTACATATAAGGGTAAAGAAGTAATCAAAAAAGAAGAGGAAAAATAAAAGCCTCTTTTTTTCACACTATTTTCAAAAAATCCTCAAATTTTTTTTATAATCTAATTATATAATAATCTTGTGAATGGAGGTGATAGATAAGTAGTAATATGAATAATTATTAAAGATTTTTAAATAATTAAAATTAATTTATTTATATATAATAAATATTAAACATAATACATATTTCTTACTTGAAAGTGAAAATCTTTCACTTTTTTTATAAAATGAATTTTTTTTATTATTATTTTTCTTATATTATTGAATTATGCAATTTATATATATATATTTTTATTTTAATTATAACCTTTAATATGTTTATTTTATTTAATTGTTAATATGTAGTTATTGACAAAGACTATAAATGTTTATATAATATAAATGTAAGTTATTATTAGTAGTTATTTTGTTGGGAAAAAGAGATTTAGTGGTTGGTGAAAACTAAACTAGATGGAATAATGAATTACTTAAGCTTAAGGGTGGAAGCTATATATTCTAAAAGTGCATAATAGTATTATGAAATAGGGTGGTACCACGGATATTCCGTCCCTATATCTTAATACTTTTTTTATTTTATGGAGGTTTTATGATTAAAAGAATAATATTTGATATAGATGATACATTAATATTATTTCCTAAAAATTATATTGATGGATATAATGAAGTTATAAAAAAGTATAATTTGAATATTACTTATAAAGATTTATATGATACTATAGATAAATATGAAAGTATTAGTAAGAAATTTGATAAAAAAACATTGGTTGATTTTATAAATCAAGAACTTAATACTAGTTTAGATATAGATTTTGTTGATTATTTTATTAAAATTTATAATAATTTAGATATTACTTTAAATGATGGTGTTATAGATACTCTTGAATTTTTATATAAAAAATATGAATTATATGCTTTATCTAATTGGTTTACATCATCTCAAGTAGCAAGATTAAAAAAATGTAATATACTAAAGTATTTTACAAAAGTCTATGGTGGAGATTTTTATGTAAAACCAGACAAAAATGCTTATTTGAATTGTTGTTCCGGTTTGAATTTTTCTTCTTGTTTAATGATTGGTGATAGTTTAAGAAAAGATATTATAATTCCATATAAAATGGGTATTAATGTTTATTATTTAAACAAGAATATAAATAATAATTATCCTAGTATAAGTAAGATAACTGATTTAAAGGAGGTATTGTAATGGAATTAAATAGTTATATTGATCATACTAATTTAAAAGTGGGATGTACAATTAAGGATATTGATAAGTTATGTAATGAAGCTATTAAATATCATTTTAATTCTGTTTATGTTTATCCATATTATGTAAAAATGGTGTCTCATTATTTGAAAAATACAAATATTTTGGTTGGGACAGTAGTTGGTTTTCCAAATGGTTGTCAAACTAAAGAAAGTAAAGTTTATGAAGCTATCGACGCTGTTAGTAAGGGTGCTGATATGATTGATATGGTTATTAATATATCAGCTTTAAAAAACAAAGATTATGATTATATCAAAGAAGAAATAGAAGAAATAAGAGACGCAATAGATGGTAAGGTATTAAAAGTAATTATTGAAACTAATTTACTTACTGATAGAGAAATTATTAAAATGACTCAAATATGCAATGAAACTTATGTTAATTATATAAAAACTTGTACAGGATTTAATGGTGGTGTTAAAATGGAACAAGTAGATATTATAAATAAATATAAAAATAATGTACTTGAAATTAAGGCTAGTGGTGGTATTAATAATAAAGAATTTATGGTTAGTTTGATAGAAGAAGGAGTAAGTAACATTGGAACTAGTCATGGTGTAGAAATAATGGAGGGAAAATGAAATTATACGAGGATTTAAAGTGGCGAGGTCTTATAAAAGATACCGCTGGTAATTTAGAAGAAAAAATGAATAGTGGTCATTTTACTTTTTATTGGGGTACTGATCCAACTGCTGATAGTTTACATTTAGGGCATTATTCTTCATTAGTAACTGCTAAAAGATTGGCAAAATATGGAAATAAACCTATTTTATTAGTAGGAGGAGCAACAGGACTTATAGGGGATCCAAGACCTAGTAGTGAAAGAGAAATAATAAAAAAAGATATATTGGAAAAAAATTTAGATGGTATTACCAAACAAGTAAGTAATTTGTTTGATGGTAATGTTTTAATTGTTAATAATAATGATTGGATTAGTAAACTAAATATAACGGATTTTTTAAGAGAAGTTGGTAAATATATTAATGTAAATTACATGCTTGATAAAGATATTATAAATAGACGTTTATCAACTGGCATAACGTTTGCAGAATTTGCTTATACTTTAATTCAGGGTTATGATTTTCTACATTTATATAAGGAAAAAAATTGTGTAATGCAAGCTGCAGGATCTGATCAATGGGGAAATATTACAACTGGATTAGAACTTATTAAAAAGAAATTAAATAAGGAAGCATACGCTTTTACAATGCCTTTAATATTAGATGCTAATGGTAAAAAGTTTGGAAAAAGTGAAGGCAATGCTTTGTGGTTAGATGAAAAGAAAACATCATCTTATGAATTGTATCAATATTTAATTAATACAGATGATTCTAAGGTTATCGAATATTTAAAAGTATTTACTTTTTTAACGAAAGAACAAATAGAAAGTTTGGAAATAAGTAATAGGGAAAATCCACATTTAAGGAAAGCTCACAAAGCATTAGCAAAAGAAATTATAACGGATTTACACGGGGAGGAAAGTTACAAACATGCTTTAGAGATAAGTGAATATTTATTTAATGGTGATTTAGAAAAGTTAACATTAGATGAACTTATGATTGCTCTTAAAAATATTGATAGTTTTAAGCTTGAAGATTTAAATATTGTAGATGTTTTAGTAAATAATAAAATTGCTAAATCTAAACGTGAGGCTCGTGAATTTATTAAAGGTAATTCTATTAGTATTAATGGTAAGAAAGTAACTGATGAAAATTTTATAATAACTAAAGAAATTGCTCTTTATGACAAAGTAGTTGTAATAAGGAGGGGAAAGAAAAAATATTATATGGGAATTTATGAATAAAATTTTCATATAAATTAATTATATTATTTTTTGTTAAAATAAAAGTAACATGCCATTTTTAAATTATTATAAGAAGGATTATATCCTTTTTTTATTATTCAGAAATTGTTTAAAATATTAAAATTTTCACTAAAATTTGATATAAAAATAATACTTGTTGTGTTATAATTAAGTTGGTGATAGTATGAAAAAGCGAATTGATGAGCTGGTAGATGCATTATCTAAGGCTAGTTATGAGTATTATACTAATGATAATCCATCAATTACTGACCAAGAATATGATGATATGATGGATGAATTAATTAAATTGGAAACAAAATATCCTAATTTGGTTAGAAATGACTCCCCAACTTTAAAAATTGGTGGTGAGGTAATAAGTAATTTTAAAAAGGTCAAGCATTCAGTTCCTATGATGTCATTGGCTGATGTTTTTAATTTAGAAGAAATTAAGGAATTTGATTTAAAAGTAAAAAAAAAGATATTAAATCCTTCATATATATGTGAACTTAAAATAGATGGCCTTTCTGTTTCTTTAATTTATGAAAAAGGTAAATTAGTAAGAGCAGCAACAAGAGGAGATGGCGTAGTAGGTGAGGATATTACTCATAATGTTCGTACTATAAAAAATGTTCCTTTGTCACTTTTAAAAGATATTGATATTGAAGTTCGTGGTGAAATATACATGCCTAAAATTTCCTTTGAAAAATTGAATGAACAAAGGAAAATAACAGGAGAGGCATTGTTTGCAAATCCAAGAAATGCGGCTGCTGGTTCTGTAAGACAACTTGATAGTAAGATAGCTAGTAAAAGAAATTTATCAACTTTTATTTATCATTTACCAAACGCTAGTAAATATAATATAAAAAGTCAAGAAGATGCTTTAAAATTCATGAGTGATTTAGGTTTTACTGTAAATGATAATATCAGAAAAATCAATTCCATTTCTGATTTGGAAAAATATATTCAAGAGTATACGGTTAAAAGAGATACTCTTCCTTATGATATAGATGGTATAGTAATAAAAGTTAATAATTTTTCTGATCAAGAAAAACTTGGCTTTACAGTGAAGGTTCCCAAATGGGCTATTGCTTATAAATTTCCTGCTTTAAAAGTATTAACGAGAATTGAGAATATTGAATTTTGTGTAGGGAGAACTGGTAAAATAACTCCACGTGCAGATTTATCTCCGGTACGTATTCAAGGAAGTGTAGTTAGATCTGCAACATTAAATAATGAAGATTATATTAGGGAAAAAGATATTAGAATTAATGATATAGTTTCAATTCGAAAAGCTGGAGATATAATTCCTGAGGTAGTAGATGTTATAAAGGAAAGAAGAACGGAAACAGTGCCATTTCAAATGATTAGTAACTGTCCAATCTGTGGAAGCAAGTTGGAAAAGAAAGAAAAGGAAAAGGCTTATTTTTGTGTAAATAAAAATTGTGATGCTAGAAAAATAGAAGGACTTATACATTTTGTTGGTCGTGATGCTATGTATATAGAAGGATTTGGAGAAGCAATAGTTGAAGATTTTTATAATTATGGTTATTTAAAAAATATTTCTGATTTTTATCGTTTAAAATATTATAAAGAACAATTGCAAGAACTGGAAGGTTTTGGTAAAAAAAGTATTGATAATTTACTATTCTCTATTGAGAATAGTAAAAATAATTCATTAGAACGATTATTATTTGGATTAGGAATTAGACACGTTGGTAAAAAGACAGCTTTAATTTTAGCAAGTTACTATAATGATATAGATAATATAATACAAGCATCTTTGTCAGAGTTAACAAATATTCCTGATATAGGAAAGGTTATTGCTAAAAGTGTTAAAGAGTATTTTGCTGAAAATGAATTTTTAATAAGTGAATTAAAAAAGTTTGGTGTTAATATGAAATATATAAAATCAAAAATTAGAACAAATGAATTAATAGAAAATAAGACATTTGTTTTGACTGGTACTTTAAGTATTTCAAGAGATGAAGCTAAACGATTAATTATTGAAAATGGAGGAGATGTTACTAGCAGTGTTAGTAAAAATACTGATGCTTTAATTGTTGGCACATCTCCAGGTAGTAAATATGAAAAAGCAATAAAATTAGGTGTTCCAATTTGGAATGAAGATGAATTTTTAAAAAATATAGGAGGTAATATATGAAAGAATGGGAAGGATTTAGAGGCGTAAAGTGGCAAAAAAATATAGACGTTGCGAATTTTATTGAAATGAATTATGAAGAATATTTGGGGGATGATTCATTTTTGACTGGAATTAGTAATAAAACAAGTAAGGTTTGGAAAAAATGCGAAAATTTACTTAAAAAAGAAGCTATAAGTGGTGTTTTAGATGTTGAAACAGATATTATAGCCGGTATTGACAATTTTTCAACAGGATATATAGATCGAAAAAATGAAGTTATAGTAGGTTTGCAAACTGATGAACCGTTAAAAAGAATTATAAATCCTTATGGTGGCCTTAGAATGGTAAAAAAATCTTTAGAAGCATATGGGTTTAGAATGGATAAAGATATTTATTTAAAATTTAGTGAATATAGAAAAACACATAATGATGGGGTTTTTGATGTTTATACAAAAGATATAAGAAAGGCTAGAACTAATCACTTAATTACTGGTTTGCCTGATGCATATGGTCGTGGTAGAATTATTGGTGATTATCGTCGTATGGCTCTTTATGGGGCAAATTATTTAATAGAGAAAAAGGAATTTGACCTAGATAAACTGTCTGATACTATTAATAATACCACTATAAGATTAAGAGAAGAAGTTAGTGAACAAATTAAGGCATTAAAACAAACCGTTAAAATGGCCTCTCGTTATGGTTATGATATAACAAAACCTGCCAGTAATGCAAAAGAAGCAGTTCAGTGGTTATATTTTGCATATTTAGCTAGTGTTAAACAAAATAATGGTGCAGCAACAAGTATAGGTAGAAATACAGCTTTTTTAGATATTTATATACAAAGAGATATTAAAAGGGGTATTTTAACAGAAATTGAAGCACAAGAGTTGATAGATCAATTTGTAATAAAATTAAGATTAGTTCGTCATCTTAGAACCCCTGAGTATGATGCCTTGTTTGCAGGGGATCCTACTTGGGTTACAGAATCTATTGGTGGTATGCTTAATGATGAAAAATCATTAGTTACTAAAACATCTTATCGTATTTTAAATTCATTAAATAATATAGGACCTGCACCAGAGCCTAATTTAACAATTTTATGGAGTACTAAGTTACCAGATAATTTTAAAAAGTACACTTCCAAAATGTCAATAACAACTCACACAATTCAATTTGAAAATGACGATTTAATGCGTTCTATATATGGTTCTGATTATGCAATTGCTTGTTGTGTTTCTGCAATGGTAATTGGTAAACAAATGCAATTTTTCGGAGCTCGTGTTAATTTGGCTAAGGCCTTATTATATGCATTAAATGGCGGAAGAGACGAAATAAGTGGAGATTTAGTTATTGATGATATAGAACAAATTGAAGGTGAATATTTAGATTATGATGAAGTATTGAAATTATATAGTAAAGTACTTCGAAAATTAGCTAAGACATATGTAGATGCATTAAATATTATTCATTATATGCATGATAAATATGCTTATGAATCAATACAAATGGCATTACATGATACAATTGTTAATAGAGTAATGGCCTTTGGTGTTGCTGGGCTATCTATTGTTGCGGATTCTCTTTCAGCTATAAAATATGGGAATGTTCGTGTAAAAAGGGATGAAAGAGGCATAACAACATCATTTGATAATGAAACCGATTATCCTCGTTATGGAAATAATGATGATCGGGTTGATGATATAGCAGTAAAAATTGTTACAAAATTTTATCATGAACTAAAAAGATATCCTCTTTATCGAAATGCATCACATACACTTTCTATTTTAACAATTACTTCAAATGTTGTTTATGGTAATAATACTGGTGCAACACCAGATGGAAGAAGCGAAAAAATTCCATTTGCACCAGGTGCTAATCCTACACAAGGTGCTGATAAAAGTGGCGCTTTAGCATCGTTATCGAGTGTTGCTAAAATTCCATATAAAGTATGCTTAGATGGTATTTCTAACACATTTTGTATTACTCCAGAAACATTAGGACCTAAAGAGGCACGAGAGAGCAATTTAGTACAAATATTAGATGGTTACTTTAAACAAGGTGGGCATCATTTAAATGTTAATGTACTAGATAAACAAATGTTAGTGGATGCTATGAATAATCCTAATAAATATCCAAATTTGACAATTAGGGTATCGGGATATGCGGTTAATTTTAATAAATTAACTAAAAAACAACAGGAAGAAGTTATTTCGAGAACTTTCCATGGAAGTTTATGAAAGGTTATATACATTCAATAGAGACAATGGGTCTTTTAGATGGCCCAGGGATTAGAATAGTTGTATTTATGCAAGGATGTCCTTTAAGGTGTTTGTTTTGTCATAATCCAGATACTTGGGAAAAAGAAAAAAATTATCTAACAACATCAAAAGAAATAGTAGATACTGTAAGAAAATATCGCAGTTATATTGAGGATAATGGGGGAATAACATTGTCAGGTGGGGAACCTCTTTATCAATCTGAATTTACTTTAGATATTTTAAAAAAATGTAAAAAAGCCTTTATACATACTTGTTTAGATACATCTGGAGTAGGTTATGATAAAAAATATTTAGATGATATCTTAAAGTATACTGATTTAATAATATTAGACATAAAGGCAATTGATCCAAATAATTATAAAAAGATAACCGGTAAAGATATGGAAGATTTTAACTATTTTTTAAAAAGAGTAGAGAAAATGCAAAAAAAATTGTGGCTGCGTCAAGTAATTGTGCCAACTATAAATGACAATCAGGATTATGTAAAAAAGTTGAAAAAATATATTTCTAAAATAAAAAATGTTGAAAAAGTAGAACTTCTTCCATATCATACTATGGGTATTAAAAAATATGAAAGTTTAAATATAAAATATCGTTTAAGTAATGTTGAAGAGATGAATAAAGATAGATTGAAAGAATTAGAAAAAATATTAATTGATTAAATTTAAATGTTTTGTTTTGACTGTGGAAATTATTGATATTAATCATTAATTTCTATTTTTTTTAAAAAGGGTTAACAGAGAATATTTTTAGTATTTACATTTTTTCTTTTTTTTAGTATACTAAAAATAAGATAAGTAGAGGAGATAAATATGAATGAGCAAATGGGTGTAGATAGATTATTCAAACAAATAGATAAAATAAATATAACAGACGGAGTTAATCAAATAAGAAAGGAAATATATAATTTAGAGGCACTAGATCCTAAAAAAAATAATAATCGTATTAATTCCTTAAAAGTAAGATTAAACAAATTAACAAAAACCTCTTCATTTAAAATGGAATTAAATCAATTAATTAATCAGTATAATAAGGCACGTGATATTAGCATACTTTATTCTGCTTTTTATCAATGTATTTCTATACTTGGTGATAGTAAATTAAAACATACAATATATAATCAAGTTTATAAAAATCAATCATTTGTTAGAAATATAATAAATCAAATAGATGATCTTTTTCAAAAAAATGTTGGAACTATAGTTGAAGTGGAAAAAAGTATTGATGGTTTTGAAATAACTTCACTTAGCATGTTTGTAGAAAAATATGGTTATAATTTGAATGATATAAAAGATTCTTTAATTTCTTCATTCAACGAAGATATATTATCAAGTTTAGAAAAATACAATTCTGTATCATTTAATGGTCTTTCTTTAAATATTGATAATTTAAGCGACATTATTTTAAATAATAGAAAAAAAGATAATAGAGATATGCCTAAAAAGATTAATATAGATCCACTTCAAACAGAGAATATAAGCAGTGATCGAATTTTTAAAGAAGTATATCAAAAATTAGAGAAAATTAATTATTTGCATGGTGAACAAAGATTAAAAATATCAGAAAATGAATATATTGAAATTGTTTCTAATATAAAAGAAATAATAAAAATATATCAAGATATTCAATTACTTATAGTTACTAAAGAAGCTTTTAAAGATACGCAAGTAAGTGAGTATTATCCTATTATAGATCAAGAAGTTAATAAGGCTCATAAGCAAATTATAAATATATATGATAAATTAAATAAATATATTATTAAAATAGGCTCATCTGATATTTTTAGTGAAATTGTAAATAGTAATGTTAGTGTTGCTAAAAAGGAAGATGAAATTAAAAGGGAAATACCAAATAAAGAGAAACAGAAAACAGATGAAAATGTTCATTTAAAAAAAGGTATAGATGAAAATATACAAAGAAAAAATAGTAATAGTGTTGTATCTATTATAGATTCTTATAAACAACAAATAGCCTTGTTAGAAAAAACAATAGATTTTGTTTCCCTTGGAAAAGCACAAGATCATTATAATAGAGTATATGATAGAAATAAGGGCTATTTACCTCCTTACGGCGCAACATTTTATAAATTTTTAACTTCCTTTTATGCTGGAAGTGATAAAATGGACAAAATTATAGAATGTGAAAGATTAAAAGATGAATTAGCTAGTTATATATATGTATTATGGAAAAAATCTGGTGTATCTATGCCTTTTGATAGATATGCAAAAGATATTCAAGGTGTGGATATATATAGTCCATCTTCATATATAGAAAATGAAAAAGCAAATTCTCCAATTGAAGAAGTAGAAAGTTATGTGGAAACAAAAAATAAAAATATAGAAGAAGCAAAAAAAAGATATAATAAGAAAAGTTCGTTGTGGAAATTCTTTAATAAAAAATTAAACCCAGAATATTTAAATTTTGATAATATGACAAATAATCAAATCGAAAGTTTATATTCAAAAGGAAGACATTAATGTCTGATATTAATGAAACATTTAATGATTATATTTTAGAATTTAAAAAATTAACAACGATAGAAAAAAGAGAAGAAATATTAAATTCTATAAAAGAGTTGATAGTTATTTTTGAGCAAATGGCAAAAATGGATAATATTAGTTTGAGTTATTTAAAAAGTCAAGAAATATTAGATATCAAAAAAAGTAATACTGAAGATGATTATTTAGAAGCATTGCTTGTTTATTTAGAAAATGCTAAGAATTTAATTGGTCAATATTTAGATAAAAAGATTTAATTTAAAAAATACTTGTAAATAGTATTTTTTTTAACAAATTCTATCAATATTGATGTTGAAATTGACAAATAACTTAAAATGATATAATATATCATATCTAGAAAAGAGAGGGATACAATGGATAAAAATAATAAAGATGACTATTTTGATACTATTTTTGAGGAGTATGATAGTTCATACAGTAACGATTCGATTAGTTTGTATATGAAGGATGTAAGAAAATACAGATTATTAACTGATAAAGAAGAAAGAATGTTATTTTATAAATATAAAAATGGAGATATTAAATCAAGAGAGATGTTAATTAATCATAATCAGAGACTTGTTATATCTATAGTAAGAAGTTTCCCTATAGATAATCAATACTTTCTTCCACTTATACAGGAAGGAAATATCGGTTTGATAAAAGCTATTGATACATTTGACTATGATCTTGGTTATAAGTTATCAACTTATGCATCTTATCATATTAAATCAAATATTTATAAATATTTTTATAATAATCAAAAAATTATCAAAATTCCTAAATATATGTTTTCTTTAAAGAACAAACTTAATAAATTGATAACTAGGTATGAAAGCTTTAATATAAAAATAACTGATGAAATGTTAGCTCGTGATCTTAATACAAGCATAGATACTATAATTTATCTTAAAAATTTAGGAAATTTACAAAATACTAAATTATTATCTACAATTTCTGTTGATAAAGCTGATAACTTTAATTTGGAAGATTTAATTGAAGAAAGAGTATTAAAGGAAGAGTTAATAGTAATTTTAAAAGAAGAACTAACTGATTTGGAATATCAGGTAATTATGAGAAAATTTGGATTATACGATGGTATTTGTTATAACTATAGACAAATATCAGAAATATTACATACTAAACTTGGCATTATTTTAAATGAAGAAAAAAAAGCCTTAAGAAAATTAAGAAAAAATCCAAGTGCTACTTTTGAAAAAATAAAATTTTTAAAAAATACTATTTGTGGTTATCGCAAATAGTATTTTTTTAATATAGAAGATGAATTTTTCTGTTTTTGATTTCTATAAAACCTTCATTTTTTAAATTTTTTAATTCTCTAGACATTGCACATCTATCAATTGCAAGATAATCGGCTAAATCAGTGAATGAAAATGGTAAATAAATAATTTTTGATTTATTTTTTAAAGACATGATTTTAAAATATTCCAACAATCTATTTCTAATTGTTTTTTTTGTTAGTATTTCTATTCTGTTATTTTTTTCATTAATGCTATTAACAGTAAATTCCAATATATTTTTGATAAATTGATTATAGTATTCATTATTATAATTATTTTTTATAATTTTTATATAATCAATTATTAATACTTTAGTTATTTCTTTTGCCACTATTTTACATTCACTATTTATAGATGAAATTTTTGAACCAAACATTTGATTTTCTTTTAATTCTTCTATAATAATTCTGTTTCCATTATAATCATTTTTAATGATTTGAATACATCCTTTTATGATGATACCAATAAAATTAGTATTTTTTATTGTTTCAAGCAAAGAACTATTTTTTTTAAATTCATAAAAGTTTGTTTCTAAATGTTTTATTAATTCTTTTTTTTCTTCTTCACTAATATTAAAAAAGGGATTCATATTTATCACCTTCTTAATTTTAGCACTTTTTTTAAAATGTTGCAATTGCAACAATCGTTATTTTTTAAAATATGTTATTATGATTTTGTAATAAACGTAGGAGGATTTATGAAGGTAATTAAACGTGATGGACATATGGTTGATTGGTGTCCTGAAAAAATAGAAGAGGCAATAAATAAAGCTAATTTAGAAGTTGAAGATGAAGATACAGCGTCTTCCATTCAAATAAAAAATATTATCAAATATATTGAAAGAATGGGTAAAAAAAGAATCCTGGTTGAAGATATACAAGACATTATTGAAATGAAATTAATGTCGATTGGTAAATATAATTTAGCTAAAAAATATATTACTTATCGTTATACGCGTGAACTTGTTAGACGCAGTAATACAACAGATTTAGCTATTAAAGAACTTATTGATGGTGAATCTGAATATTGGAATACAGAAAATTCAAATAAGAATGCAAAGGTCGTTACGACTCAAAGAGATTATTTAGCAGGAATTACTAGTACTGATATAACAAGAAGATTTTTACTTCCTGAAGATATAGTAGAGGCCCATGATGCTGGTATTATTCATTTTCATGATGCAGATTACTTTGCACAGAATGCATTACATAATTGTGATTTAATCAATTTGGATGATATGCTTCAAAATGGAACTAATATAAATGGAGTAATGATAGAAAAACCACATAGGTTTTTAACAGCAATGACAATTGCAACTCAAATTATTACTTCTGTTACTTCATCACAATATGGTGGAGCAACAATTACACTTACTCATTTGGCACCTTTTGTACGTTCTAGTTATGAATTTTATATAAAAAAATATAAAAAACGTAAATTTACGGCAGAAAAATGTGAAAAGTATGCTCGAGAAGATTTACAAAAAGAAATAATAGATGGTGTTCAAACATTTCAATATCAAATCAATTCTATGACTACAACTAATGGACAAGCCCCATTTTTATCTGTTTGTATGTATTTAGGTGAAACAACAGAATATAAAAATGAACTTGCGATGGTTATTGAAGAATTTTTGCATCAACGTATTGAAGGAATGAAGAATGAAAAAGGGGTTTATATAACACCTGCATTTCCTAAACTTTTATATGTTTTAGAAGAGGATAATATTAAAAAAACGTCTAAATATTATTATTTAACAGAACTTGCTGCTAAATGTACTGCGAAGAGAATGGTTCCAGATTATATATCTGAAAAAGTTATGAAAGAACTTAAAATAAATGAAAATGGTGATGGAGATTGTTATCCTTGCATGGGATGTAGATCATTTCTAACTGCCGATAGATCAATTAGTTTAGGAAATGTTTCTAAAGCTAAAAATTACCAAAATGGTAAAGGAAAATATTATGGTAGATTTAATCAAGGTGTTGTAACTATTAACTTACCAGATGTTGCTTTAACGTCAGAAAAAGATATGGATTTATTTTGGAAGATATTTGATGAAAGACTAGAATTGTGTCATCGTGCATTACAAATTAGACATAAGAGGTTATCTGCTGTAACAGCAGATGTGGCTCCAATTTTATGGCGTTTTGGAGCTCTTGCAAGACTTGATAAGGGACAAAGCATTCATGAACTTTTACATAATGGTTATTCAACAATATCTTTAGGTTATGCTGGATTATATGAATGTGTTAAGTATATGACTGGTAATTCGCATACGGATAATGGTAAAGGTAGAAAATTTGCTATTGATGTTATGAAATATATGAATGAAAAATGTGAAAAATGGAAAGAGGAAGAAAATATAGATTATTCTGTGTATGGTACACCAATAGAAGCCACTACCTATAAATTTGCTAAATGTTTGAAGGAACGTTTTGGCAAAATTAAGGGAATTACAGACAGAAATTATATCACTAATTCGTATCATGTTCCAGTATTCGAAAAAATTGATGCATTTACTAAATTATCATTAGAAAGTGAATTTCAGAAATTATCGCCAGGTGGAGCGATATCATATATAGAGTGTTCTAATTTAGAAAAAAATATAGATTCGGTTTTGGAAGTTATTAAATTTATTTATGATAATATTATGTATGCTGAAATGAATACTAAAAGTGATTATTGTCAAAATTGTGGATATACAGGTGAAATTTTATTAGATGATAATTTAGAGTGGTATTGTCCAAATTGTGGTAATAAAGATCATGATAAATTAAATGTTGCTCGTCGTACGTGTGGTTATATAGGAACTAATTTTTGGAATAAAGGTAGAACCGAAGAAATAAAAGAAAGATATGTTCATCTTGATAATCATGATGATGGTGAATAAATATGAATTATAATAAAATAAGAAAAACAGATATTTCTAATGGACCTGGTATTAGAGTTTCTATATTTTTTCAAGGTTGTAGTTTTCATTGCTTCAATTGTTTTAATAAAGAAACTTGGCCATTTGATAAGGGTAAAAATTTTAATGATGATGTTATAGATCATATTTTGTCTTTATGTGATAAATCATATATAAGTGGTATTTCAATATTAGGCGGAGAACCTATGCATCCTAAAAATATTCAGGGGACTTTAGATTTAGTAAAAAGGTTTAAACATAAATTCAAAGATAAAACAGTTTGGGTTTGGTCAGGTTATTTATATGATTATATATCTAAAGGCGAAATAATTAATTACATTGATGTTTTAGTTGATGGAAAATATGAAGATAGCTTAAAAGATCCTAGATTAAAGTATTGTGGATCATCCAATCAACGTGTTATTGATGTGAAAAAATCACTAAAAAAAGGAAAAATTGAATTATATAAAGGAGATTTGATTTCATGTTAAAAGAGAAAGTAAATATTAAAAAATTAAATGAAAATGCCAAAATTCCTACATATGGAACAGAATATGCAGCCGGTGCAGATCTTTATGCATGTATAGATGAGGATGTAGTAATTTCAAAAGGTGAAACAAAATTAATAAAGACAGGAATTTCCTTAGAAGTTCCTACAGGTTATGCTGGATTAATATTTGCAAGAAGTGGTTTAGCAACAAAAAAGGGCTTAGCACCTGCTAATAAGGTAGGAGTAGTTGATTCAGATTATAGAGGAGAGATTATGGTGGCCCTTCATAATCATACAAATATTGATCAAAAAATAGAAAAAGGGGAGAGAATAGCTCAGTTTATAATAACACCTTATTTAAAAGCAGAATTTAATGTAGTAGAAAAATTGGAAGATACAAAAAGAGGTGCTAATGGTTTTGGTTCAACTGGATATAAATAATTTTAATGATTTTTTATTTTGAAGTGGTAGCTTTTTTTAATTAATTATGCTATTATGAATATGTAAGGTAGGAGGATATATGAAAAATAAAAAAGCATTTACATTAATAGAATTAATAGCCGTATTAGTAATACTAGCTATATTAGCACTAATAGTAACACCAATAGTATTAAATATCGTAAAACGTTCTAATGAATCAGCTAATAAAAGAAGTGTTGATGCATACGGAAAAAGTATAGAACTTGCCATAGCTAATTACTTACTAGATAAAGGGAAATTTCCAACAAACATAAGTGATTTAGAAATTGAATACTCAGGTAAAGAAGTTATATGTAATATCTCTATATTAAATGAAGATTCAAGTGTATATTTATCAGAATGTAAAGTAGGTAGTAGTGATGTTAAGGATAAAAATACTAGCGATGGATGGTATCACTATGGTAAAAGTACTAAAGCAACTTATAAAGCCTATAAAATAGGCGATGAAGTAACATATAATGGTATTAATTTTTATGTTATAAAAAATAGTGATGAGAATAGTGATTCTGTAACATTATTAAAGGAAGAACCACTAACAGTGGATGAAGTAAATAAATATGGTGCTAATAAAATAAATAAATATTCTAATAATAATAGAGGAAAGGCATATAATTATAATGGCTATGGTGGCATGACGTATTCTTCTACTAGTACGTGTGGAAGTGATAATCAATCCAATTGTACAGCAGAATATGACAAAAGTGATGTTAAACGTGTAGTTGATGCATGGGCAAAAGATAAAATGAATATTAATAATTTAAGTAAAGATCAATATGGATATAAAGCAAGATTGATAACGTATGAAGAATTACAAGAAAATCTTGAGTATGATAATATAGATAGTAGTGGTCTACATGTTATAGGATCAAAAACATATGCAGATTTAATGTATAGTAATGATTGGTATTGGACTATGACACCTTATCAAGATTATAATAATCTAGTATGGTTTGTTACATCTGGACATTTAGCCCAAGCGCCTATATATATTCAAGGTGCTGCAGTGCGCCCTGTCATAACACTAAAAAAAGATGTTATTTAAAAATTAAATAAAAACTTTCAATAATTTAAATTGTTGAAAGTTTTTTTTATTTAGTATAATATGTATGTGCTGTTGATTGTTATAATATTATATATTAGACTAAATAAGTTGAAAAAACATATAAATTAATATTCTTTTTCTTTTGTTTAAGTATTGTTAGTAAATTAAAATACAACATTTAAATATCTTAAAATATGATTACATTAAGCAATATTTTTTCTACAATTATAGTATGTATTATAATGGTGTGCACAATTATTTTTTTATGTTGATTAAAAAAATAAATAAATTAATGTGTCTTTTAAATCTTTAGTTCCTTCTTTATTCTTTTTATTTAATTCAAATATTGTTAAAACATTATTATTGACTTTATTTAATAGAATCATTTATATATTCTTTTGATGTTAGCACCAATTTTTTTGTATTTAGTATTTTATATATAAAATATAGATAAGATTTAAATTTATTTAAAGTTTATTAATTCAATATTAATTGTAGTAAAATTGAAAATAAAGAGACTGAAAAGTAATTTTTCTTACTTTCTAGTCTGAATCTTAATCACGACTTGATAATTTTTGACTATATAACTTTTATTTTTAGATAAAAGAAGGTATAATGTTAATATGAATTAAATTTTATAATATATTTAATGAGGTGATAATATGAAAATAGTTACAATGGATGGTAATGAAGCCTGTAGTTATACATCTTATATGTTTACTGAAATATCTGGTATTTATCCAATAACACCATCTAGTCCTATGGCTGAACATACTGAAAATTATTCTAATATGGGTTTAAAAAATATTTTTGGTGATACAGTTAAAATTGTTGAAATGCAGTCTGAAGCAGGGGCAATTGGTTTTGTTCATGGAGCATTACAGTCTGGTGTTTTAGCAACTACATATACTGCTAGTCAAGGTTTGTTACTTATGGTTCCTAATATGTATAAAATAGCTGGAGAAATGCTGCCTGGAGTAATTCATGTAGCTGCTCGTAGTTTATCCACTCATGCTTTATCTATTTTTGGTGATCATCAGGATATATATTTAACAAGGCCAACAGGTTTTTGTATGTTAGCATCTTCATCTGTTGAAGATTGTGGGTTATTATCAGCCGTTGCACATTTATCTAGTATTAAATCATCATTACCATTTTTACATTTTTTTGATGGCTTTAGAACAAGTCATGAAATAAATAAAATAGCTATTTTAGAACGTGATGATTATTTAGATATGATTGATTATGATGCAATAGATAATTTTAGAAAAAGGGCTCTTAATATAGATAATCCAAAAACAGTTGGTACCAATCAAAATGAAGATATATATTTTCAAAGTATGGAAGCAAAAAATAAAGATTATGATAATGTGGTTGATATTGTTTGTTTATATATGAATAAAATAAATAAGAAAACGGGTAAAAATTATAAACCATTTAATTATTATGGTAGTAAAGAGGCAAAAAAAGTAATTGTAGCGATGGGATCTGTTTGTGATACCATAAAAGAATATATTGACTATATAGATAATAATGTTGGATTAATAGAAGTTCATTTATATCGCCCGTTTAGTGCAAAACATTTAATAAGTGTTTTACCAGATAGCGTTACTAATATTGCTGTTTTGGATAGAACTAAGGAATCGGGCTCAATTGGAGAACCTCTTTATTTGGATATTTTAGCGGCTTTAAAGAGTAAAAATATTCAAATAGTTGGTGGAAGATATGGAATATCTGGAAAGAATACTTCAAGTGGACAAATAGCAGCTGTTTATAAAATGTTAGATAATCCTAAAAATAATTTTACTATAGGAATTGTTGATGATGTGACTAATTTAAGTTTAAAAAATGAAAACGTTAACATTAAAAATACAACAGATATTTTAATTTATGGTTATGGTTCGGATGGAATGGTAAGTGCTTCTAAGTCATTAATTAAATTAATAGGTGATAATACAGATAATTATATTCAGGGCTATTTTCAATATGATTCTAAAAAATCTGGTGGTGTTACTACTAGTCATCTTAGAATAGGAAAAGGGAAAATAAGAAAACCTTATTATGTTGAAAATCCTAGTATACTTGTTATTAGTAAGGATAATTATTTAAATGATTTTAATTTATTAGAAAATATTATGGATAATGGAATATGTATTATTAATACAATAAAAACAGAACAGGAATTAAATAATTATATATCACCTAAAATTCGTAATTTATTTGTTTCAAGGCATGTTCAGGTTTATACTATTAATGCTTTAAAAATAGCCTATGAATGTCATTTACAAAATAAAATAAGTATGATTATGGAAAGTGCTATTATTAATCTTACAAATTTTGTAAAATTAGATTTGATGAATCAGTTATTGGTAGATGATATTAAAAGAAAATTTAAAAAGCATGGTGATGATGTAGTATCTTTTAATATTAAAGCTATAAATATGGTAAGGGAAAATATAAAAAAAGTAGATATTATATCAAGCAAATTATCTGATTTAAAGTTTTCAAATTTTTATGATCGTATTATGAAAAGAGAAGGAAATAAAATATTGGTATCAGAATTCTTACCTGTTCGCGATGGATCTTTTAAAAATGGTATTAGTAATTCTAATTCTAATTTAGATATTTATCCTGAATGGATTAAAGAAAATTGTCTAAATTGTAATAGATGCTCTATTGTTTGTCCTCATTCTGTTATTAGAAGTTTTGATATATCGAAAGAAGAATATGAAAGTTTTCCAGAAAAAGTTAAAAAGCACTGTAGTTTATCATTAGATAAAAAAAGTTATTTTGCTCTTATGTTTTCTTTAAAAAATTGTACTGGTTGTATGAGATGTGTTAAGATATGTCCTGGTTTACGTAATTTAAAGGCATTGTCTATAAAGAGTAATGTTGATGATTACGATGATATTTTAGATTACTTATCAAAACATGTAAAAGATAAAAATAAGAATAGATATACAGTAAAGGGAAGTCAATTTGTTGAATCTAAATTTAAATATCCGGGTTCCTGTCAGGGATGTGGGGAAACATCTTATTTAAAATTGTTGACACAACTTTTTGATAATTTAATTATAAGTAATGCAACAGGATGTTCTAGTATTTATGGTGGTATTGTTCCTAGCATGCCATATAATATTCCTTGGGCTAGTAGTTTATTTGAAGATAATGCCGAGTATGGATATGGAATTTCAGTTGCGATTACTAAAATGAGAAATCGTATTAAACATGTAATGGAACAAAATATGGATAATGAAAATAGTGATTTATTTAAAATATGGCTTGATAATTATGATGATTATGAAAAAACTAAATATGTATATGATAAGCTAACAGATAATATACCGGTAGAATTAAAAAGTATAAAATCATTTATAAAAAAACCATCTATTTGGTGTGTTGGTGGTGATGGTTGGGCCTATGATATAGGTTATGGTGGTATTGATCATGTTTTATCAAATAATGATGATATAAATATCCTAGTTCTTGATACTGAAGTATATTCCAATACAGGTGGTCAGGCTAGTAAGTCAACTAATTTGGGAACCCTTGCAGAATTTGCAGATACTGGTAAAAAAACTTTAAAAAAGGATTTAGCACGTATTTGCATGAATTTAAATTGTTATGTTGCTTGTGTTTCTTTAGCAAATCCTAATCAAGTAATAAGAGCTTTGAAAGAAGCTAATGATTATAAGGGACCAAGTATTGTAATTGCATATTCTGTTTGTATTGCTCATGGTATAAAAGGTGGTATGACAAATAGTTTAGATATAGAAAATTTGGCTTATGAGTCTGGTTATTTTCCAACATTTAGATATCATCCAATAAATGGATATAAATTTGATAGTAAGAATGTAGATTTTAATAAATATAGAAATTTTATAGATTGTCAAAATAGATTTAAATTAATTAGTAATAATCAACAGTTATATGATAAATGTTTTGAACTTATGAAAAATAGATTTAATTATTATAAGAATTTGGAAAAATAGAATTAATTTTCTATTTTTTTAAAAATTTTATATATATTGTGAAAAAATATTTTTTATTGTATAATTAGTGTTAGGTGATAGTATGGATGAGTTAATTTTACCGGGCGATTCTGATGTTATTGACGTATTATATGAAATAAATGAAGAAGAATTGGATATTTCTTCTTATTCATTAGGAGAGGAAAAATGAATGCAATAAATGAAATATTACAATTATTTTTTAATAGTGTTAATTCGAAAAGTGTATTAGAACCACCAACAAAATCAGAAATTATTGATAAACTTTGTACGCTTAAAGTGGATAATCCCGGTGCTGATATTGATTCTGATGTTGAAAAAATAGTATCATCTGTTTTAAAAAGCATAAAAAAATATGAGGATTATTTTATAAAAAGAAACAGAGAGGTCAACATTAGATTTTTAGATGCAATAAATGGTGGATATCATTTGATTAATGTTTTTTTTAAGGAAGATAATATTCCAGGGGTAATGGAGGGTATTAGCGTTTATATTCCTGTAGTAAAATCATCAATTCTTAAAACTATTCCATACATATATAGGCATCTTTTAAGTAGTAGAATAAGTTTTTCATCTAAAATATCTATGTTCAATCGTAGTGATAATTTTATTGTTGAAGTTTTTAACAAGGAGGATGCTTTAAGTTTAATTAATTTTTGTAATAACAATTTTAAATCGTCATTAGGATATGTAAATCCTTTTCTAGCTAAAATAGGTAATGTTGGTGTTAGTAAAGAAATAAATGGTATGAGTTATAATTTATCAATCGCGACTTTAATTAATGATTATATAGAAGAGTGTATTTTAAAACAAAGAAAGAAGGCATATGATGCTACTGACTTTCAAAATTTTGTAAATGATCAGTATCAAAGTGCCACTAATTATGTTGATAAAAATATGTATTATATAGTGAGCGTATCTCTTTATTGTATATTAACGCAGGATAATATATTAAAATATTTTAATGATAATGCTTCGTTATATTTTGATTATGATAATTATTATAAATATGAGGATGTAAATATAACAGGTGATTATGAATATTTATATAGTGGTAGAGTAATCAATAAAGATACTGATTATATTTGTTATATTAAACTACAAGCATTAAATTGCTTAAATAAAATATATTTGGAACAATATAATAAACCGTTTAAAAAAAATACAAAAATTAATAACAAATTTACCTATAAAATTTTAGAACAATTAGATTATATACTTTCAAAAAATGCTTGTTATAACATAAATATTAATTATAATGATGTAAATATTCATAAGTTAATTCCATATTTATATGGTTATATGGCGTATAAGTATAAAGGTTGTAATTCGACTGAGGTAAAGAAACTTATTGATGATATAAATAAAACTATGATTTTAAGAAAAAATGAAGAAAATGGCAAGATTCATTATGAACAAGATAATCAAAAAATAATATCAAGTGTTCCTATTATAAATACTACTAATGGTTCTATTGCCATTGATATTATTGATAATAAAACTTTTATGTGTAATATTACTGTTATTAAGATGCACAAAAAAGAAAAATTTTTAAATGTTTATATTGCTATTGATTATAATTTATTGAGTAATAATACAAGTTTTAAAGGTAGAAGATATAGATATGCAATTGCAGAGGCACTCCTTGATAATAAACGTAATCGCGATGCTCTTGATAGAAGAAATAAAGATTTCAGTTCTTTGTTTTTGGATTCAAAAAAAGAACTGAAAAAATATTTAGAATTTGAATGTGAATAGAATATAGTGAGGTATAATATGAAAAAATGTTTCTTTATTTTAATATTAATGATATTTATTTGTGGTTGTGGCAAAAAAACAGTAGTAGAGAAAACTGTAAAGAATAATATAAATATAGAAAAAGATACTACATATAAACTTGAAGTTGTATGTGGAGATAAGAAAAAAGAAAGCTATGTTACTTTGAATAAAGATAAAAGTGCAATATATTCTATATATGAATGTAATAATGATGTATTTGAATTAACTTATGGCGAAGGAAGTTACGAGGTTAATGATACAAAAATTATTCTTACAGATAATTACGCCCAAAAAATAAATATTGATATAACTTCAGAATCGAGTATTACTATAAATCTCTATAATATTAAACAAAGTTTGACAAAATAATTCTTTTTTCACAAAAATAATAAAAATTTATTGTATTATTTATACTTTGGTGTTATAATACTACTAGTTTGTGAAAGGAGGGATTTTAATGGACAAGGTAATAGTTCGTAATGGCGATGTAGATGGTGCTTTACGTAATATGAGAAGAAAAAATGCCAAGGAAGGCCTCCTAAAGAAAGCTCGTGAGAAAAACGAGGGTTATAAAAAACCAGGCGTTAGAAGAAGAGAAAAAAAAGCTGAAGGAATTAAAAATACAAGAAAAAGAGAAAGAAATAATTATTAACTTTCTCTTTAATTTTAAATAGATGTAAAGGAGGAACTATGAAAGACAAGATATTAAATGATATAATAATTGCAATGAAAAGCAAAGATAAAGATAAATTAGCAACTTTAAGATTATTAAAAGGGGCTATACAATTAGAAGAAATAAGTAAAAAAGCTGATTTAACCGATGATGAAATAATTTCAATTATTTCAAAACAAATTAAAACTCGTTCGGAATCAATGGAAAACTTTAAAAAAGCAAATAGAAAAGACTTGATAACTAAAACAGAACAGGAAATAGAAATATTAAATGAGTATATGCCAAAGCAGTTATCAAAAGAAGAGGTTGTTAATATTATAAAATTAGCATTTGATGAAATTAAACCAACTTCAATTAAACAAATGAAAGAGATTATGGCTTACTTAAACCCTAAACTAAAAGGGAGAACGGATATGAAAATGGTTAGTCAAATAGTTAAAGAAAAATTAAGTTTGTAGGTGAAATATGAAAATTATACTTACTGGAGATAGACCAACAGGAAAGTTACATATTGGACATTATGTTGGTTCTTTAAAGAAAAGAATTGAATTACAGAATAGTGACTATGATAAGTTTTTTGTAATGATTGCCGATACACAAGCTCTGACAGATAATTTTGGAACTCCAAAAAAAGTTAGAGATAGTATTGTTGAAGTTATGCTTGATTATTTGTCAGTAGGACTTGATCCTAAAAAAATTATCTTTTTTATTCAATCAGAAATAAAAGCATTGCCAGAACTTACTATATATTATATGAATTTAGTAACTATTCCAAGATTACTTAGAAATCCCACTGTAAAGTCGGAAATTAAATTGAGAGGCTTTGATGGAGATAAAGGAATTCCAGTTGGATTTGCTAATTATCCAATAAGTCAAGCGGCTGATATTACAGCATTTAAAGCGACATTAGTACCAGTTGGAGAAGATCAGCTTCCAATGGTGGAACAAACAAGAGAAATTGTACATTCGTTTAATAGGTTGTATAAAGATGTATTGTCTATACCTAAACCAATTATTCCTGATAACGATGTTTGCCTTAGGTTGCCTGGTATAGATGGTAATGCGAAGATGGGTAAATCGCTTGGTAATTGTATTTATTTATCTGATGATAGTCAAACGGTGTTAAAAAAGGTAAAAAGTATGTATACTGATCCAAATCATATTAAAATTACTGATCCTGGTAATATTGATGGCAATATTGTATTTACTTATTTAGATGCTTTTTGTAAAGATGAGCATTTTAAAAAATATTTAAGTGAATACAATAACTTACAAGAATTAAAAGAACATTATCAAACTGGTGGATTAGGCGATATGAAGATAAAAATGTTTTTATATAATATTTTAGAAGAGTTATTGACACCAATTAGAAATAGACGTAAATACTACGAAAAAAGAATCTCTGAGGTTATCAATATTTTGAAGGAAGGTTCTATTTTAGCAAATCAATATGCAGAAAAAACGCTTTTAGAGGTAAAAGAAGCAATGGGAATGAATTATTTTGATGAAAAATTTAAAAATGAGCAAATAATTAAATATAAAAATTGAAAAATACTTGTTAAATATAGAAAAATATGATATTATTAGTGTGTGTGTTCCGCTGGTATTATATTATGAACATAGAATAAAAGAAAGGATTGTGACATTGTGAATTTAATAGAAAAAGTAACTGAGAAACAGATTAGAACTGATATTCCAGAATTTCGTGTAGGTGATACTGTAAAAGTAAATATTAAAATTGATGAAAAAGATGCAAGAGGAAATGTAAAGACCAGAATTCAAGTATATGAAGGTCTTGTCATGGCTATTAAGGGTTCAAAAATTAGTAAGACTTTTACAGTGAGAAAAATGTCTGGTAATATAGGAACAGAGAAAACTTTTCCAATAAATTCACCTCGTATTGATTCAATAGAGGTTGTAAGAAAAGGTAAAGTTAGAAGGGCTAAATTAAATTATATTAGAGCATCAGTTAAGACTCCTAAAATTAAGGAAAGAGCATAAGGCTATTAGAGCCTTATTTTTGTAGGTGATTACAATTGAAAATATTAAAAGAATTAATTCCTTATATTGTAATTGTAGTTGTGGTTGTGTTAATTAGAACATTTATAGCAACACCAGTTATAGTTTCAGGATCATCTATGGATCCGACTTTGAAAAATGGACAAATATTAATATTAAATAAATTAACTAATAATTATAATAGATATGATATTGTAGTTATAGATGTAAATATTAATGGTAAAAAAGAAAGAATTGTTAAAAGAATTATGGGGCTTCCTTTAGAAAATATTGAAGTAAAGAATAATATATTATATATAAATGGAAAAAGGGTTCATGATGATTTTAGAGATATAACAACTGATTTTTCCCTTTATGATTTAACTGGAATGAAAAAGATACCAGATGGATATTATTTTGTTATGGGAGATAATAGAACTAATTCTCTAGATAGTAGAGATTATAGGGTAGGACTTATTAAAAAAAGTGATATTATAGGTAGGCCTATATTTAGAATATGGCCATTTAATAAAATTGGAACTGTATAGTTTCTTTTTTTGCATTTTAATATAATAGTGATATAATATTGTGGGTGGTATTATGGATTCGGAATCTGGAAGAGTAAAAGGTTCTATAAAAGATAGATTAATTAGTTTCTTATATAGAAAGCGATTTAAAATTAAGCTATTAAAAAATAAACTAATAAAAAGAGAAACAAAAATACAGTTAATATATCATCAAAGGCCAGAAATTAAAAATTATCGTGATATAAAAAAAATGGGTAGAAATGTATTAGAGGTAGATTTACAAAAAGAAAAATTCGATTTTAATAAATATGACTATTATGTAATAGAACCAGTAAAAAAAAGGGGGATAGATATAAAAGAAATAGAAAAAATAGAAAATAAAAAAAATATAGTTAATAATTCTTTAAATATATTAAATCAAACAAAAAAAGATTTAGATATTATTAGTATAAATATGAAATATCCACATTCTCATCAACAATCTGTAAATAAAATAATTGATAATATAAATTCATCTATTCAGTCCTTAAAAGAAGAAGTAACTAAATTAGGATTAGATATAGATATAAAAAAATTGGATGCAAGGGTTGAAAATAATCAAAAATCAATAGATGATACAAAGAAACTTGTTAATTATTATGAAAATAAATTAGGACAAAAGAAAAAAAATCTTGAAGTAGTAAAAAAAATAAATAGTGTAAAATTTAAAAAGAACATCGGTATAATAAATAGCAAAACTGAAACTAATCCAGTAATTAAGAAATTCAATGATTCAGAAATCGAAAAAGTTAGATTAAAAAAAGTTAATAAAAATATAAAAAATAAAAAAATAAATTCAAAAAAAACTGTAAAAATTTTGAATAAATTTGATGGTGCTAAGATAAGACAACTTAAAAATAATGAAGAAAAGATAAAAAATGATGTTTCTAAAGCCAAAGATATCGTTAATAAGATGAATAGTGAGGTAACAAGAGTTACTAAAGAGATAAAAGAGGTAACTAAATTAACTGGTTATTCAAGAATAATTAAATCTTGTTTTTCTCTTGCAACGGGCATTTTAACCTTGCCATTTACGGGGTTAAATATATTTAATATTACTTTAGGTTCTGCTTTGATAAATAAGGGCCTTACTGAGTTACGTCATGGACTTGAGAGAAAAAGTGAAATTAAAGTAGATTATAAATATGAGGATTTAACAAATAAAATTAAAGAAACTAAGGATAAAACAAAATTAACTGAACTATTAATTATGGATTCTTTAGCGCAGATTAAAAGCATTAAAAAATATACATATTTGGGTCAAAGAAATATTGACATACTTAATTTATTAGAACAAAATTTAAATAAAAAACTAAATGAAATTGATAATATTAATAATAAATTAAATAGACAAGATAAAATTAATAAACAAAAAATAAGAAAAATAGAAAATAATGAATATTAATATAAGTTTAAGTTTTTGCTGATAGAAATATCGGCTTTTTTATTATTATTAATTTTGATTATACAAATTTATTTTTAGCTTATATAATATTAAATATGAGAAAGAAAGTTTGTGAATAATAATGATGAAATTTTAAAATGACAGAAAAAGAATCGTGAATTAGAAATAGAAAATGAAATATTTAAAAAAGCAGTAGTAATATTCTAAAAAAAATAGAAGATAAGATAAAGTTCATTAATGATAATAAAAAATTATATGATGAATCAAAAGGAAGATATGGCTTTCCTAAAATTAA
Source organism: uncultured Bacilli bacterium (assembly GCA_934153675.1). GTDB lineage: Bacteria > Bacillota_I > Bacilli_A > RF39 > UBA660 > RUG12438. The sequence goes on along the minus strand of CAKPFG010000003.1, from coordinate 1,824 downwards.
TAAAATATTAAATAGTAAAGGAATAAATGTTACTCAAAAAAGAGTTGCAAAAAGAATGATGATTTTAGGATTAAGAAGTATTGTCGTTAAGAAATATAATCATGCAGGAAAATTAAATCTCGATGATACCAATTGATTGAGAAAGTCAATATACATCCAATAATTTTAAACAATTATTAACCAACTTAAATCTAAAACATTTATATAGTAAAAAAGGTTATCTTTATGATAATGCAAGTATGGAGAGTTTCAATACCATATTAAAGAAAGAAGAAGTAAATGTTAATAATTATGAAATATTTGAAGAAGCAAAATTAGCAATATTTGAGTTTATAGAAAGTTGGTATAATAACAAAAGAATGTACAAAATTGAAGTGATAAAATAAATGTAGACAGTCTAAAAAAGACACAGTCTACATTTTTTGTACATTCTTATAGTATTATTAACAGGTATTATATCAATTATAAATCTTAGTGCCTAACTTTTGTGGACTTCTTTTTTTAAAATACTTTTACAAGAAAAAATTAGCAAATTCTATTAAAAAGCTACAGATTCAGTGAAAAATAAGGTATAATTATATGAGGACATGCCATAAAATAAATGTCAAATTAAAAAGAAAGTTAAATTGTCAAAGGTAGAGTTTATTAAAGCAAATAATCTCATAATCGAAGAAATTAATACTGACAAAAAATTTAAAAAAGTTTGCGCTTATGCAAGGGTAAGTACCGATTCTGAAGAACAATTAACAAGTTATTTATCACAAATCAAATATTATACTGAAAAAATACTTAGCATTTAGAGGTTGTATTCCTATGCAACACTTATAAAAAAGAGGTGAAATAATGAATTATAGTGATTTAATAAATTCTCATTTAAAGTATGGTACAACTGAAGAAGATATAAAGATTCGAAAAGGATATGAAAAAATTCAAGAAAATGTTGTAATAGCCCCTTGGTGGAGTCATGATATATTTGATAATATGAATTTTAAAATAGAACAAGTATCTGAAAAAGTTTATAATTTTTATAAAGATGATCTTTCCTTTTCATATATAGAATTAAAACGTATAGGTGCTCCTGGTATAATGGATTTTATATTATCTTTAGGTGTAACAAAATGTAAGAACTTAGTATTCTTAGGATCTGCAGGATCACTAGATGAAAATATTAGAATAGGAGACATTGTCGTTCCTGAATATTCAATATGTGGAGACGGGGCTTCAAGATACTTAAATAGAAATTTAGAAGATGAATTTTTAAAGAAAAAGTACCTATCTAAAGACTTTACTAATAAATTGATTGGTATTTTAAAAAAGGAAAATATTAAATATCATAATGTTCCTAATTTTAGTGTTGATACAGTGTTTGCACAATTTTATCATATTGATAAAATTATAGAGTTAGGTTCAAAAACTATAGAAATGGAAACAGCTAATCTATTTAAATGCAATGAATTATTAAATATAAATGTAACTGCACTTTTTTGTATATCTGATAACGCAGTGTTAAATAAGTCATTATATAGTGGTAGAACTGAAGAAGAAAATGAATATAGACATAAAATAAGAAATGAAGTTATTCCTAAAATAATAGTTGAATTATTTAGAATATAAAGGAATTGAACCAAATGAATGAAAATAAGACAAACATAAATTGATAAGTGTATGACTTATGAAAAACTTTTACTAAATTGCACAATTAACTTATTAACCATATTCCTATATAATATAGATAAGAAACAGAGGAAGTGTGGTTATAATGAAAAAAATAAAACTACCTATTAAGAATATAGAAACTAACATAATTTTAAATGCCTTAATACA
>CAKPFG010000002.1 GCA_934153675.1 uncultured Bacilli bacterium | reverse complement strand
CATTGCAAAAAAATTTAATACCACTGTTAATAATTTAAAAAATATTAATAATCTTTCTACTAATTTACTTTCCATTGGACAAATACTAAAAATAAAATAGACTGATTGTCTATTTTATTAATTTTCAACGCATGCCTTTTCTGTAGCACTATAACTATATCCTTTTAAGCAACATACTTTTCCACTTGGCTGATATGTATATGAAGATTCACATACATTAAATGTTTCTTCCTTAGAAACAATACATTTTCCTGAACTAAAAGTACCATTATTACAAGTAATAATAGGATCTATATAAGCATCCTTATCAGTAACCTCAATTCCTTCTTTTAAGCAAGTTGTTTTTACACCAATTCCTACTTTTTCATATCCAACAGGACAAGTATAAATCGCATCTTCTTCTACTTGGGTCATAGATGTACAAACGCCATCAATTGGATTATTACACTTTGGATATTTATAATTCAAAATTTTTCTGGTTTTAGTATTCTGGTTAGTTACATCATCATTATTTGTAGTTGTCTTTTTTTTCATATTGGAATCAGTCACTACATTTATTGGGCCATCATAAGTATAACTTGATTCTAATTTTTCGCCTGCTATGACCTTATTGATTAAATCATATGCTTGCTTTATAGATCCTTGCACTGGTTCCATTACATAAAGTCTAACATTACCACCGCTATACGTATAATTACGACTATCAACACCTTCCAAACTATAACTTGATACATTCCAAGTTGCCATATCATTAAGTTCCATTTTAATTAAAGATGTAATTTTTTTAGAACTCATATTAGTTTGAAATTTGCCTTCCAAAGAATTTAAAAGTGAATCATACTTTGATAATATTTTGCGACTGCATACTTTCTTAATAATTGAGGCTATTACTGCTTGTTGATCTTTTCCTCTTTGACGATCTCCTGCACTAAATGCTTTTCTCTCTCTTGCAAAAGATAACGCTTGCTCTCCATTCATAACATTATTTCCTTTTGTAAAATGTTTCCCATCTATTGATGTAAATGTATAATCAGAATAAACAGTTATTCCATCAAGAGCATCAACGATATCAATCAAAGATGTAAAATTAACTTTTATATAATAATTTATTTCTATATCAAGCAAATCTTCTATTGTAGATATAGATTTGTCAACACCATACATTCCAGCATGTGTAAGCTTATCTCGATTACCGGTTGTTCTATGCAACTGTACATAATAATCTCTTGGTATACTTGTCAACAAAACTTGTTTTGTTTTAGGATTTACTGTCATAATAATATTAACATCACTTCTAGAAACAGATGAAATAGCACCATATGTATCTATACCACTTATATATATATTAAATGGTTTTTCCGTAACATTAACTTCCTTAGCATCATTATTGGTTTTTATCTTAATAGAAAACTTATATATAGTTTTAGTTAATTTTTCAAATTCTTCATTATCATCTTTTATCATAGATAATATAGAATCTTCAAGAACTATTACTTTTATTTTATTACTTAATAAATCTGTATAAAGCGTAGTAGAATCACTATACTTCTCAAATGTAACATCAACAATCTTTGATATTTGTTTATTTGCCTTTAAAGCACCAATGGAATTAGAATAATATCCAACTTCCAAATTTTCTATATCTTGTATTTTATTATACTTACTATTTTTTAAAACAATAACTGAATAATTTTCCAATTTATAATCAACTGCTTTTATTTTAGATAAAAATCCTAAAGTATTTAAAACATAATATGATGCAAAAATCATCACACCCATAACTATAACCGTTAATATACTAAAAAAGATTCTTATTTTTTTATTCGCCCTTTTTCTCATTAAGAAGAAAGAAAATAAAAGATTTATAAATATTAATGTCCCCAATAATACCAAATAATATTTATTTGGTAAAATATTTATTTTATAAATTATATAGGAAATAAATATTGACATTAATAAAAGCAATAATGCCAAAATTTTAAAAACACTGATTTTTCTTTTCTTTTTTTTATCTACTCTACTCATATTATCACTCTAACCATTATAACAAAACTTACTATCTATGTAAATAAGCTACACTAATTTTTCATTTTTTATTTTATCATACTCTCTATTAAAATAATCATCAGTCATGCCCGCTATAAAGTCGATTACTATCCTTCCATTTTTATTTTTCATATATTTATTAGATTTATAATTTAAAAAAACTTTATATATATCAGATGAAGTATTTTTGTATTTTAAATCATTCATATACTTTTGAAACAATTTTCTAAACATAACTTCATATTGCTTTACCTGTTCGATTGAATTTGCCTTATAGTATATATTTTGATAATTAAAGTTTTTTAAATCTACAATAGCCTTATATATAGAATCTGATACTTTAATATAAGGTTTATTATAACTATTTTTAATAATGTCATTAACTATATTATTAATCATACTTCTATTATTATCCCCAAGAAGTTCCTTAATATTATTAGGTAAATCCTCTTTTTTAATTATTCCAACTCTAATAGCATCTTCTATATCCCTTCCAATATAACCTATAATATCGCTCACTCGAACAACACAACCCTCGAGTGTCATCGGTCTCAAATTTTTTAACACATTTAAATCTTCATAAGATTTTTCATATTCTAACAAGAATTGTTCTTTTGTTTTTTTTATAGGTGAATAATTATTTAAAGCTAATTCCCCATTATGACACATAATAGCGTCTAAAACCTGAATTGTAATATTTCTTCCTAACCCTTTATTTTCTATTTCCATTAATGTCCTAACACTTTGAATATTATGATTAAAAAATCCTAATCCATTTTCTACACTTATTTTATTTATTATCATTTCTCCAACATGACCATAAGGTACGTGCCCTAAATCATGACCTAATGCAGATGCTTCTATTAAATCTTCATTTAAATTTAATGCTCGCCCAATTGTACGAGCAATTTTACTAACAAATTGAACATGAACCATTCTTTTGCTAATATTAGTATTCTCATTATTACTAAAAACTTGCGTTTTATCTAAATACCTAGTATATGAAAGCGAATAAATAATTCGATCTATATCCCTAAAAAAAGGTGGCCTAAAGTCCGATTTTTCCTCTTTTAATCTTATAGCCTCACTATTTTTACAAGCATAAATAGATAAATTATTTTCAAATTTATTCATATTATTATATATATTCATAATTATTTTATCTCAATTTTGTTGCAAATTCTTCCATATTTACAACACTTAAATTTTTTAAATTAAAAGTATATTCATCTTTATCATACCTGTATTTAACAATACTACTTGGGCAATATCTCAAAACGTTAGCAATATAGTCACTATCTCCATAAGTTTCTTGATTCCAATTTTGCAAATAGTTTTTAGGATTTTCATGAGCGTTTTTAATATATTTTAAAAATTCAATGTTAGAATAATCTTTTTTTACATTTACATCTTCATTAGAATATTCAGAATTAAGAATTATATCAATCATCGATTGACCATAATTATGTGATTGGATAGCTAATAAAATATTCCCATAATTCGCCTTTAAACTATTTTGAAAAAGCATACATCCTATTTTTATATTTTTTTCCAAATTACAAGCATTTTCCATCGTAACATATTCTGTATCCATCTTTTTTGTTTCATAATTATAAGCAGTAATTTCTTGATTACTAGGAGATTCTAATTGCATTAATCCAACGCCATAACCGTTATATAAATTTCCACCAGGAATACATTCGTCATGCAACAGCGAAGACTCTTGCATACATATACAAGCTATTATATTAGGATCAACACCATACATTTTACTATATTTATAAATATAAGACCCATTAGAACTATATAAAAAATCTATAACTTTATTCTTATCAGCACTACTACCAACATGAAATAAATCATCATAAGTATCATCTTGATCATTAACATTTTTTGAAGAAATATCATTAGTCACTATTTTTGAATCATTATCTTTTGTATCAATTGGTTCTGCTTGTACTTTCAACAAATTAAAACCAACAATCGTTATCATACCAAATGCTACAGGAAAAACAACCTTACAAATTTTTTTCTTTATATTTTCCATTTTTCTATATGCATATTTATTTTTTTCATACAATTTAAATTTTCTTATATCTCTTTTGGTAATAACTCTTTTGTTAGTTAATGGATTATTACTTTCTTTCATATATCCTCCTCATTTTTTTTAAGCGCATGTAAATATTCTATTGTTGTTTTTTTTGTTATTTCTCTATTTTTATTGGCTTTATAACGTTTATGATTTTTTTCATATCTTTTATAAATTCCATATTTTTTCATTATTTCCTCAATTTCATCTAAACTCATAATTCCCTCATCATTATAACTTAAAAATATATATTTAAAAGAAGCGTTTTTTAATAAATCATCCAAAGCGTTTTTAACCTTGTTTTTTCTATTATAATCAGAAGATATTTGATCAGTTCTAACTCCTGTTTTTCCTTTAATTATTGGACAATCACCATAAGCAATTGTTTCAAGAATATGATAATTAGATGAGTATTTTCTTGTATTATATGGTGGGTCTAAATAAAGAATATCACCTTTAATACATTTTACCAGTTCATTAGCATCTTCTATATAAACCTTTGATTTGATTTTATTATTAATAAGATCTAAAGGTTTAATCTCTATAACTCTCTGAGCTGATTTTTTTATTTTTTTCAAAAAAGCTTCATAAACAGAAGCTGTGTTGGCAACTTTATCTGCGGACTCCAAAAGACAACTAACTAAATAATAATACTCGTTTTTTTCTATTAATTCTTTTTTATACCATTTTTCTATTTGATTTCGCATTGAATCAATCTTTATAGCATTCTCTTCAGTAAAATAACATCTACTATAAAGACCTTTCTTAGTACCTTCTAAAGTATAATTATTATATATAAAACCCTTGTAATTTTTTAATTGATTTAAATAATTAAAAACATCAATACCTCTTAATCGCAATTTAGAAAACATAGGAAAAGTATTATTTTCTAAAATATTTTTATTTATAACAAAACTATAGTACTGATTATCATTAGCAATGATATCGTAACCTAAACTTTTAAATCTTTTACCAACAACACCTGTACCTGCAAATATATCACAAAATACCTTTGCATCATCATCTATAAAATCAATAATAGATTCTTCTAAAAAATCCACTATCGAATGTTTCGATCCTATATAGTTCATAAATCACCATTTTTCTATTTTAGGTATATTTAATTTCAATATTTGATTTTTTATTTTTTATCAAAAATATTTTTAAAATTTCATTTACTAAAAATTTAATATAATAACATTTAAAATATTACCTCTATACTATATATATCACATTTTATTCAATTTGTAAATTAAGTAATAAATTTTATTCTTGTCATTTGTTCTATAAATGATACATATTATACCTCTAATTCAACTTTTAAAAATATTTTCTTACCTTTTTAAATAATTATAAATCCATCTTTAAAATCTTTTTTGATTCTCTTATATCTTCCTTACACATTTTATCTATTACATCCATATCTAATCTTGTAAAGAATGATAAACTTCTAGAAACATCTTCATTGAAGGAATTCATTCAAGCTTGGAAAAAAGCAAATACGGTAGTTTTTTCTTTTAAAACTCATAATATACTTAAAGCAGTTTTTTCCATTTTTTTCTACTATTACTTATAGCTTCAGCTAAATTTTCATACTTTTGCTTTTTCATATCGACTTCTTCTCCTTAATCTAAATTCATTTTATCTTATATAGAACTTAATTTCAATATTCTTGTAACTAAACCTCACAAAAGAATATTTACAATAATTTTAAAGAATGATAATATGCAATTGTGAGTAAAAGTTACTTGTAGAAAAAGAGATAAGTATATGTCCTATTTAGAATTATAAAATCATTTCAAAGCTATGGGCTAGTATCTAAAAAATAAAAAAAATAGAAATTTAGAGTCTATGTTGATGATATATATGAAAATCGTAAGCAATTCGAAAGAAAAGGTTTTAGGCACAAATATAATACAAGTTTACATATCACTATGGTTAATATTTTGAATTATGCAATTAAGTTTTATGGATTGAAAGAAAATATAGCAAGTTTAACTGGAAATTTGAAAAGAAAAACTAAATTGAAGAAAAACGTTGATTTTTGGACTTATGAAGAACATTCTAAATATATTAGTGTAATAGATAATAATGTATATAAAGCATTATTTAAAACATTATATTACACTGAATTAAGACAAGGTGAAGCATTAGCACTAACTTGGAAAGATTTTAAAAATTATTATTTATATCTAAATAAATGAAAACAATTTTATAAAAAATGTATTGGATTCGATGAAGAATATTATACCTTTGGTGGATTAAATTTGCTTGCCCCAACTACTATTGGCAGAAATAAAGATATATATTATAAAAAAGCGAATATAAAAAAAATAAAAATACACAACTTCAGACATAGTCATGCATCCTTATTATTATCAAAGAATGTAGTTATAATAGTTATTTCAGAACGCTTAGAACATTCCCCCATATCAATGACATTCAATATATATTCCCATATGTTATCAAATGATGAAGATAAGATATCACCATCATCAATTCATTAAAACAAAAATAATAATTATAATTAATTAAGTATTTTTTAATGGTTATGAGTATCAAATCATTATAAAAGCCTTGAAATTCAAGGCTTTATAATCTAAATGGTCGGGAAAACAGGATTTGAACCTGCAACCCCTTGGTCCCAAACCAAGTGCTCTACCAAGTTGAGCCATTTCCCGATAAATGGTGCGCTCGAAGGGATTCGAACCCCTGACCTTTTGGTTCGTAGCCAAACACTCTATCCAGCTGAGCTACGAGCGCAAGTCATCAAAGACACCTATAATACTACCACTTTTTTTAACATAAGTCAATATAGTATCCAAATAAAAGCCGGTACCCCAGCTTTGAATTTTAAATGGTGGCTCCAGGTGGAGTTGAACCACCGACACCAGGATTTTCAGTCCTGTGCTCTACCTGCTGAGCTATAGAGCCAAAAAAAATGGCGGTCCCGACGAGAATCGAACTCGCGATCTTCTGCGTGACAGGCAGACGTGATAACCGCTACACCACGGGACCAAATGGTTGCGGGAGCTGGATTTGAACCAACGACCTTTGGGTTATGAGCCCAACGAGCTACCAAGCTGCTCCATCCCGCGATATTATATAAATTTTAATGGCGGAGAAAGAGGGATTCGAACCCCCGCGCCGTTTCCGACCTGCCGGTTTTCAAGACCGGTACCTTCAACCAGACTTGGTTATTTCTCCATTATGGTGCCTAAGGCCGGACTTGAACCGGCACGGGATTTGACTCCCGCAGGATTTTAAGTCCTGTGCGTCTACCAATTTCGCCACTCAGGCACATAATTCAATCAAAAGATCAAATTACTCATTAAGTATATAATATTTTCATTGAAATTGCAATACTTTTTTTCTATTTTTTTATTATTTTCCTATTAAATGTAGATTATCAAGTAAAATTCCCGTTCCCTCTACTACACAAGTAAGAGGGCTTTCTGCAACAAAAACAGGAACCTTTAATTCATGTGAAAGCAATTCATCAAATCCATGAATAAGTGCACCACCACCAGTTACTACAATACCTTTATCTATAATATCTGCTGAAAGTTCTGGTGGTGTTTGTTCTAATACATTTTTAGTAGCATGAATAATTTCATAAACACTTTCCCTTAAGGATTCCTCAATTTCATCTGAAGTAATGGTCACAGTGTGTGGAAGACCAGTCACTAAGTCTCTACCTTTAACCTCCATTTTTTCATTTCTACTGCCAGGAAATACCGAGCCAATAGTAAACTTAATATCTTCAGCAGTTCTTTCGCCAATCAAAAGCTTATATTTGTCTTTTATATATTTCACTATATCAGCATCAAATACATTACCAGCTATTTTAATTGATGAACTTGTTACAATTCCACCCAAAGAAAGAATAGCTATATCAGTAGTACCACCACCAACATCAATGACCATATTGCCACTAGGTTTAGATATATCCATACCGGCTCCGATTGCTGCTACTTTCGGTTCTACTTCTAAAAAGACTTTCCTTGCTCCTGTTCTTTCAGCAGCCTCTTTAATAGCATTTTTTTCTACCTGTGTAATATTTGAAGGACAACATATTAAAATTCTAGGCCTTGAAAAAAAAGATTTACCATTTACTTTTTTTATAAAACTATTTAACATCATTTCCGTGATTTCAAAATCAGCTATTACGCCATCCTTCATAGGACGAATTGCCTTAACACTTCCCGGAGTTCGCCCAAACATTTCCCTTGCTTCATGTCCTACTGCTAAAGGTTTTTTTGTTTCAGCATCTATTGCTACTATACTAGGTTCATTAAGAACTATTCCCTGACCCTTAATATAAATTAATACATTAGCTGTTCCTAAATCTATTCCTATATCCTTTGAAAACATCAAATCACCCCATCGTACTTTTAATTATAACATATATTAATACATTTTTGTAATTTTAAGTTAATTTTTCATATTTTTTTCTTGTAGATTCTCCACCCCTAATATGTCTTTCTTCTAAATGTTTAATTAAAATTTGTTTGACTTTCTGATATAAAGAATAATCTAACTTTTTTAACCTTATATTTAAATCAACATGCACCGTACTTTTAGATACCATAAACTCTTCTGCTATCTGTCTAATAGTATATTTTGTTTTCAATATATATTTTGCCTCATTAAGCACCCTTTTTGAAATAACATTCAAAATATCACCTATTAAAAATTATGAAAAATTATATAAAATATACATAAAAAAGAGCCTTAAGCTCCTATTTCATTGATTGATTTTCCAAAATAATCTTCTGGATTTACTAATTGATCATTAATTGATAATTCAAAATATAAATGATTATTTAACTCAGAAGATATATTAGAAGTAGAACTTTTAGCAATTACATCACCCTGTTTTACTGTATCTCCCTCTTTTACAGATATATCTTTAACACTTTCGTAAGTAGATACTATTTTATTATCATGAGTAATTATAATAATATTCCCAAGTGTGGTATCCTCTTTTACTTTAGTAACTTTACCATCAAGTATAGAAATCACATTAAACTCTTTATCTTTACCATAAGATATTCCATTACTTGGCATATAGGTTCCTTCATAATAAATTATAGATTCTTTTTGTTCATCTTCACTACCCTTATAATCATAATAATCTTTTACAATAGTAACATCATTATCTGTATATGGTTTTATAAGCATATTATTGGTATTAACAACAGGAACATCTTTCTCTATTCCAGTTTTTGATACATATTGATAATCCTTATTTTTATAATCCAATTTATTAGTACTCTTTTCAAGTAAAAAAATACCCAAAATTAACATTATAAATGCCAATGCATATAAACTGTAAATTACAGGTTTCTTAAGTCTTCTTGTCATTTTATCACCTCATTTACAGTCTTAACACTTTATTTGTTTTTATACACATCTTTTTTATTTTTTTATTTCAACACCAGTATAATAATATTTTAAAATCTGATCGTAGGTAAAGCCAGCCAATGCCATGCCATTTGCACCATACTGACTCATTCCAACACCATGCCCATATCCTCTTGTAGTTATTTTTACCTCATTGCCTTCATTTATTATATTAAAAAAAGTTGATTTTAAATTTAACTTAGTTCTAATATCCTTACCATTAAATATTTTACCATTAATATTTAAACTTTTTATTCTACCAGTTTTTGTTTTTTTTATATTTGTAATAGTTAAATTATCACTGTATTCTAAACCAAGTAATGAATAAAAATTATTTTTTGAAAATAATTTAGTATCACTATAAGCAGGTGACTTTTGATCCCACTTACTTTCTACACTTCTTAAATACGGTAATTGTTCACTAAAAACATCTTCACTATTTTCAGTATATCCTACACTTGTGGAAAAGAAAAAAGCTTCTATTATTTTATTATCATAAACTAAATATTGTCCCATAGTTTGTAAAATTACCTTTTTAATTTTGTTACTATACTCAGTATACTTATCCTGCCATTTTTCTTTCAATTGAGAATCAGAGTTATATACCTGACTATTAACAGAATCATAAACATCATATTTATTATTTCTATTTTTTTGAATTTGATACATAACATATGTTCTTGAAGCAACAGCTTGGGCTTTTAAAGCTTCAAACGGAAAATTTGCAGGCATTTCTGAAGAAACTACTCCATAAACATATTGTTCAAGTGGAACATTTTCTATAGTCTTTGTTTTTTCCCTAAAAACACGTACTATAGAATTTGATGTATAATTAAATGTAATTTCATCATTTTTGATAAAAATGTTTACAATAACAAAAGGAATAATTATTATTATAAAAGAAAAAAATAGTATTTTTTTTATACTCATGTAACACTACCTTTCATATAAAACATACTACTTTATCATATAATTGAATAAAAATCATACAAAAAATTTGTAAACAAATAAGCTAGGGAAAAACTGATTAATAAATATAATAATCTAGCCTGAAAGACATGATTTATTTTAAAAATATTATTTATTTTTATACTGTCTAAAGCTAATATAGAAATTGGAACTGTTATAATATATAATATTAACTTAATATTCATAATTATTAATTTTCTCTATTCTTCTATTATATCTTTCTATATTAGCATAATCAGTAGTAAAGAACACATTCAATATTTCTTTTACATTTTCAAGATCTAACTGACTAGATAAAGCAATAACATTCGCATCATTATCTCTCCTAGTCATCTTTGCATCATATAAATTACATACACGACCGCATCTTACAGATTTAACCTTATTAGCAGCAATACTCATTCCAATACCAGTATTACAAATTAAAATTCCATAATCTATTTTTTTATCTCTAATTGCTTCACCAACTTTAAAAGCATAATCAGGATAATCTACCATATCTGATGAAAATGGTCCATAATCTATTACATTATACCCTAGTGAAGATAAAAAATTTGTCAGTTCTTCTTTATACAAAACACCGTGATGATCAGTCGCTATTCCTATTTTCATTTTTTCTTCCTTTCTTTAAATTAATTATATTTTCTAAGTTACCTGCTTTATAATTTATTATTATATAAATTATAAAACTAATAACTCCATATACTAAAAGTATTGGTATTTGAATAAGTCTACCTGTTAAATTAGTAGGAATAAACATTTTCATAATTAATATTGTTATAATAAATATTATATTAGATATTAAATATAAAGGAATTTTTGTTAGTGTAGAGGAAAAATCAAAATGATACTTTTTATGAAGTACATTTAATGATATCATTATTGAAACACTATATCCAAACATAGCTGCTATAATAGCACCATAGCTTGGATTAAAACCGAAATAATTTGATATTAACATAAATGGAACATCAAAAACAGTATTAATAATAAGGCCTAATAATACACTAGATATAACAAGTCTATATTTACTAAGTCCTTGTAATGTATTTACAACAATCGAATGAAAGCCGCCAAATAAAGCAGTAAAAACAAACATTTTATAAACGATAGGTCCATACACACTTTTACCATAAAATAAAGTCCACACAGGTTGTACAAGCAAGGACAAAAAAATAGTAGCTGGCACTATAATAAGAATAACACATTGCATCGCCTTATTAAATTTACAATTTACATCCTTCATATTACCCTTAGTAAAACTTGCTACTATATTAGGAATAAGACTTGTTGTTAAACCTGTTGTGACTGCAAGTAATATGTTATTAAGTTTCACTCCCCAAGTGGTAAATACACTAATTACAGATTCAATTACCTTAGCATCCATATGCAATATATCATTCATAGTTCTAGAAACTAAAATCATATCAACAGTATTATATAGATTATAAACTAAACTAACAATAATAAATGGTATAGAGTAACTAAATATTTTTTTTATTATTTCTTTAGTTGAAATCCTATGTTCATCTACAGTAATAGTTAAAAGTTTATTTTGTTTAATTTTTATTTTTAAATATATGTAGGCAGCAAGACCACCAAAAAAAGCTCCACTTACAGCAATACCAACCGCCGTTTTTAAATCAGAATTAAATACTTTTAAAGCTAAAAAACTACCTACTAATATTAGTATAACCCTAACTACTTGTTCTATTATTTGACTAATACTTGTTGGAGAAATATACTTATGCCCCTGCAAAAAACCTTTTGCAACGCTCAAAAAAGGAACTATCAAAATAGCAAATGAAACCATTCTAATTACAAAAGCAATATCAGAGATAGTATTTCCACCTGTTGATGAACCTATTATTAAATGAGCAATTTGAGGTGCGAATAAAAATAATAATATGAATATAACAAAAGATATCAAAAAAATAATTCTGGTTGCTATTTTATAAGTATCTAAAATGGCTCTTTTATAACCTAAAGCATTATACTCACTTGTCAATTTACTAATTGCAAAAGGAAAACCAGCACTTGATATAGACAAAAATAACATATAAATATTATAAGCATATCCATATAAAGCACCACCCTTTTCACCAATTATAGCATTAAATGGGACAACATATAAAAGGCCAATTAATTTAACAATGATAATTCCAGCTGTTGCGACAAAAGCACCTTGTATAAATGTATTTTTTTTCATAAATTCTCCTCTATTAGTCAATTATACTATCTTTTTTCCTTTTAAACAAGTTGTAAAATCAATTACTTTAAGATATAATAGTAATGGTGATTTCATGTACACATTTAAAAAAGATATAAACATTAAAGAATATAATGAATTTATAAAAAAATATAAATATGCATCATTCATGCAAGAAAAAGCTTGGGCCCTTGTTAAAAACAATTGGGATAATATATTATGTGGAGTTTATGAAAAAAAAGTTCTAGTTGCTGCATGTTCTATCTTAATAAGAAAATTAAGAAAAGGATTTACTATGTTTTATATTCCAAGAGGATATCTAATAGACTTTGAAAATAAAGAACTATTAAAATTCATGACTGAAAATATTAAAATTTTGGCAAAAAAATATAAAGCGTATATTGTAAAAATTGACCCAAATTTTTGTGTCAGTGAAAAATTTACTAAAAACAAAAACTTAAGTTTTGATGTGTTATCACATAATTATAACATCAAACATAATAATCTTTTAAATTTAGGATATATACATCAAGGATTTAGTAAAAATCTTCACGCCAATTTACAACCAAGATATCAAATGGCAATACCATTAATTAATGATAATAATGAAAAAATAAATTATGAACAACTATTAAAAACATTTAAGAGTAAATATAGATACTATCTAGGGGATTTTCATAAAAAAAGAGGAGTATATTTTACTTACAGTCATGAGAAAAAAGATATTAAACAATTTGTACACCTTTTAAAATGTACAGAGGAAAATAAAAATATACATCTACGAAATGAAGAATATTTTAACAAAATTATTGATAATTTTAAAAATAGAGTATATCTAATATTTGGGCATGTTAATTTAGATAAATATATTAATTTTTTAAAAAATAATAATGGAAAAGAAGAAGAAATTAACTATGTAAAAAAACTAAAGGAAACTAAAGGAAATATTATTACACTATCTTCTGCTTTATTAATTGTTCCAAACAATGACGGAATTAGAGTTAGTGAATATTTATATGCAGGTAATGACCGATCTTTAAACAAATTAAATGTATCAGGTGGAGTTGCCCTTGAAGCAGCAAAGATTTCCATAGATAACAACTGTGATTATTGCAATTTAGGAGGAATTAGTGGAACATTAGATGACCAATTATATATCTTCAAATCTAAATATAACTCTATTATTCTAGAATTTTCTGGTGAATATGATTTAATTATCAATAAATTTAAATATAAATTAATTAAAGTATTCAAACCAATAATAAAAAAGTTTTATAAATTAATAAAAAAATAATAAAAAGCCTGATAAAAATATCAAAGTGAAAAGAGATATTTTTATCAGGTTTTATTTTAAAATAATAAATTTTTAATTATAATATAGAAAAATTCATCTAGATAGCAAATTTTTTTAGTCTATAATGAAAAACGTATATCTACTATTTTATATATTATCTATATATTTCATTTTACTTTTTAAATTATCTAGCAATAACTATCTGAAATAATATTAAATTTAAAAATTTGATATTTTTACTAGCTTATTTTTTGATATATACAACAGGTAATAAACTATCAAAATTTATTTTAGATAACTTAGTATATAATGCCTTGTAACTAATATTATTTGTATTATAACCTTTCAAAGAAATTTCATATTTTTCCTTTAATTTATTTGGTAATTTAAAATTTATAATATCATCATTACTCATATTAAAATAAGTAATAAAATCCTTAGGAACATCACATATATAACCACTATCACTATAATAATCCACATTATTTAAAGTAAGTAAATATATATTATCTTTATTTAAATCTAAATCTGTTACAAAATAATAATTTGCATAATTATTCCATATTTTAATAAGAATTATTTTATAAGTATATAAATATTTATCAATAAAATCAAAATCATAAGATAGAACTTTTTTTATTGCTTCTTTAGTAAACTGAAACTCATTATCAGTAAGTAAATATATATATACACTTATAATATCATACAAATTATTAATAAATATTTTAGTGTTATCCTTATTAAATTTAGTATTAGTTTTTTTATAATTATCTAATAACATATTTATTTCCTTTAAATATATTAATCTTTGGGTTTGATATTTCATAGCTAAATTAATATTATTAAGATCTAAATTTGATGAATATAACTTATATGAATTATACTTATTTAAAATTAATATTCCAAGAGAAGATTTTTTATTAATATTAAATAAATTAATTTTATCTTCTAAATTATCGACATAATCAATAACAGTCATCAAGTCTTTTCTAATCTCATCTTTTAACAAATTAACATCATTATTAATACTAGAAATTAATTTTTGACTATTAATAGCTTCATCGAAACTTTGATTCAAAAGTTCAAAAGAATTAATACCATTATATTTATCTATTATAAAACTAGATTTTTTTTCATATCTATGATCAACACCTTTTAAAAAATCTATATCTATTTTAAAATAGTTATTATGATTTTTTTCTCTTAACTTTTTTACATCCTTCAATGTATTTGTATTTAATCGTGCTTCAATTTCAGATACAAATGTATTTTCACTTTTATTATTCATAATCCACCTTCTTATTACTTATCATCATCTATAATAATTTTAACACAGGATACAAAAAAAAGGAACTATCAAAGTTCCTTTAATTCATCTAATAATTCTTCTTTAGTTAATTTACTATAATTTTTAACTTCTTTTTCTTTTGCTATTTCTCTTAATTGCTCTAAAGACATGTCATCTAAATTTTTCTCATCAGGCATATGACCATTTTTAACTAAATATTCTATTTGCTCCTTTGTAATCGTTTCATACTTTAATAATGTTTTAGCAATCAAGTCTAATAAATCTCTATTTTCACTTATTATTTTCTTTGTTACATCATAACATTCATTAATTATTTTTCTTTGTTCCTGATCTATTTCAAAGGCAACTTGACTTGAAAAATTACGTGTTTTATTATAGTCTCTACCTAAAAATACGCTTGATTCTTGATGTTCAAATTGAACTGGTCCAAGTTCACTCATACCATATTCCGTAACCATAGCTCGAGCTATTTTTGTAGCTTTTTCAAAATCATTATGAGCTCCAGTTGTGATTTCATTAAATTCTATTTCTTCAGCAACACGTCCACCAAGCAAACCACTAATAGTTTCAAGTAATTCTTTTTTTGTTGAAAGAAATGTTTCTTCCTTTGGCAACATCAAATTATATCCACCAGCAGCACCTCGTGGAATAATAGTAACCTTTTGTACTTCATTAGCACCTTCAAGTTTTATTCCCACAACAGCGTGTCCTGCTTCATGATATGCAACTACTTTCTTTTCATGTTCTGTATATTGTTTGCTTTTCTTGGCAGGTCCCATTATAACACGATCATGTCCTTCATCAATTTCAGACATAGTAATTTTATCATTACCACGTCTTACTGCAAGCAAAGCTGCCTCGTTTAAAAGATTTTCCAAATCGGCGCCACTAAAACCAACAGTTCTTTTGGCAATATTAGCAAGATTTACATTTTTAGCAAATTTTTTACCTTTAGCATGTACTTTTAATATTTGCTCACGACCCTTTACATCTGGTAAATTAACTGTTATTTGCCTGTCAAATCTACCAGGTCTAAGTAAGGCCGGATCAAGTACATCTGGTCTATTAGTAGCCGCTATAATAATTATTCCTTCATTAGCTCCAAAACCATCCATCTCAGTTAATAACTGATTTAAAGTTTGCTCACGTTCATCGTGTCCCCCACCTAAACCAGCACCTCTTTGACGACCTACAGCATCTATTTCATCTATAAATATCAAACAAGGAGCATTATGTTTAGCTTGTTTAAACATATCACGAACACGACTGGCACCTACACCTACAAAAAGTTCAACAAAATCCGATCCACTAATATAATAAAATGGAACATTAGCCTCCCCTGCTACAGCTTTAGCAAGTAATGTTTTACCTGTTCCTGGAGGACCAACTAACAATACACCTTTCGGTATTCTAGCACCCATACTTTGAAATTTTTTTGGTTGCTTTAAAAAATCAATCAATTCAGCTACTTCTTCTTTTTCTTCTTCTAATCCAGCTACTTCTTTAAAAGTAACTTTATCTTTATCACTAGTTAAACGTGCTCTACTTTTTCCAAAATCCATTGATTTATTTGCAGTTCCCATTTGTCTTGTAATAAAGTAAAAACCCACTCCCACCAACAAAACAATTGGTAAAATATTTAATAAAAATGACCAAAATAGACTTGATGATGGATCAGATGCAGCCTTTACATCAAAACCATAATTTTTTCTACCTTCATAAACCTCTTTAATTGTTGAATCAGAAAGAGGAGCGGAAGAACTAAATGATTCATTCTCTTTATAATCCTTCATTTTACCAGTTAATTCATAAATACCAGCATTATTATTTGGTGTAATAGTCATTTCAGTAATTTCTTTTTTATCCATAGCACTCATAAGTTCACTATAAGATAAGTCATTCACCTTTTTATTAAGTACAGTGAAAAAATAAATAACTCCAAAGATTAATAACGCTAATAAAACATATGAAAATACGCTCTTTTTTACAGTCTTTTTACTCATACAAACTTCCTTTCTTTAATTGTACTTTAGTATTATATCATACTTTAAACTATTTTTTCTATCAAATTTAGATTTTTTTAGTCCCGGAACCCAAATTATATTGTCATCACTATCTACAACAATAGGATAATTATCTCTTTGATCAATAGGAATTTTACATTCAATAAATATATCCTTTATTTTCTTTTTGCCACAATTTTTTAAATACATAAAATCAGCAATATTTCTATTTCGTACGTAAAGAGGTAATTTAATATCACTATTACTTAAGTATATTATATTATTATTATTTTCATTAGAGTTTTTTAAATATTTAAAAATACCATATCCTTTTATACTTAAATTGTCAACTAACTCATATTTATAAAAAACTTTTTCTTGTTTCTTCTTTATATAAGATAAATCATATGATTTAACAAATTGAAAACCACCAGGTAAATCAATAATACAATTAGGTTTACTACTGTTTATACAATTATATATATTGTCTATATTTTTATCGACAATTTTTTCTATCGGAAAATTATTAATTTCATTAAAGTATTTAGAAATAATACTGTTTATAACAACCCTATCCTCTTTTTTTAAATCTACATTATTTATTTTTTTATTAAAAACAATTTCACCATATTTCGAATCAACATATTTATCAAAAAAATTACTTATTAAACTTATTTTTTTTGAAAATTCTAGAAATTTTAAATGAGCATTTTTATTCTCATTTTTTAAAATAGGTAAAATATATTTCCTATACCTATTTCTTGTATAAACATCTTTAAAATTTGATTCATCTAGTGCATACCATAAATGATGTACATCCATATAATTTTTTATCTGCTCTTTTGTCATATAAATTAATGGACGTAATATTTTAAAACTACCTTCATCACTTTCTATACTAAATCCTTTATAACCTTTTACAGTACTACCTCGCATTATACGCATCAATATAGTTTCCATAAGATCATCGCCATGATGTGCAGTTAATAAATATTTAGCATCATATTTTTTTACTAAATCAAAGAAAAATTTATATCTTATTTTTCTAGAATAACTATGAAAATTATCATGATTATATTTATTAATAGATAAATATTCAAATATTAAATCATTCTTTCTGCAATATTCTTCAACTTTCATTTTTTCAAGTTCACTTGCTTTTCGCATATTATGATTTACATGTGCTACTATTATTTTTATATTTTTAGATAATCTTACCTTTAGCAACACATGTAAAAGATACATTGAATCAGGTCCCCCTGATACAGCTACAACAATTTTACAGTTATTGCAAAAAATGTCAACTAAATATTTTTCTACATCCATATAACCACCACTTTTCATTGTATATTTTAATATAAAAATCCACGAATAGCAAGGTATATTTAAAAAAACTTATCTTATTTATGATAAGTTTCATTATTTATTATTTTAAACGATCTATAAATCTGTTCTAAGAGAATTACACGAAATAACTGATGGGGAAATGTTAGAGAAGAAAAAGATAAATGATAATTAGCTCTTTGCTTTACTAAATCACTAATACCATATGAACCACCTATTACAAATACTATATTAAAATTAGTATTATATATACCATTTATTTTTTCAGAAAGACCAATACTATCTAATTTTACACCTTCTATTTCCATTGTAATGACATAATCACGATCCTTAATATTTTTTAAAATAGATGCCCCTTCTTTTTTTAAGATATCATTTATATTAATTTTATCATAATCCTTAAGTTCAACTATTTCTAATTTTGTATACTTACCAATTCTTTTAACATATTCTTCAATCGCTTTTTTATAAAAATCCTCTTTAATTTTCCCAATACATATAATTTTAATCATATTTGAAATACCTCACTAATTTCATTTTGGTGTGCTATTTCAATATTTGCAAAATTAATTCCTTTACTTTTTAATTTTTTTTGCAAAGAAGATAAAGCCAATAAATCTGTATTATTTTGTTCACTTAAATGGGCAAGATACACCTTTTTAGTATTACTACCAATAAATTCTGATAAATAGTAAGCTGAGTCTGCGTTAGATAAATGGCCTTTATCTCCTAAGATTCTTATTTTAGTATGGTAAGGATAATTATCATTATTCATAAGTAATTCAGGATCATGATTACTTTCAAAAATATAAACATTTTTGTTTCTTAACTGCTTGTAATATCTTTCATTTATATATCCTGTATCAGTAATATAAACAACAGATAAAAGTCCATCTTCTATAATATATCCTAAAGAATCATCTACATCGTGTGATGTTTTTATAGCACTTATCACCATACTATCCATTTTAATACATTTATCCATTTTCAAAAAATCAATGTTTAACTTGCTTTCCTTCAATATAGCCTGTGTCATAAATACTTTAACCTTATGTTTTTTTACAAATACCCTAAGACCTGCTATATGATCTACATGGGCATGAGTTATCAATATTATATCTATACTATCTGGATCAACATTAATTTTCCTAAGTGATCTTTCTACATAAGCACAACTGTTACCTATATCAATTAATATTTTATGACTATTAGTTTCAATATAGGAACAGTTACCCTTACTACCACTTGATAATACGCATACACGCATTTATAAATATCTTTGAGGATTTACAACACAGGAATATTTAGGACAAGTTCTAATTTCAAAATGTAAATGAGGTCCTGTTGCCCAACCACTTGAACCAACATAACCAATTAATTGACCACGTTCAACTACACTACCAATCTTAAGCCCACTAGCATAACCAGACATATGACCATATAAAGAATAATATCCATTATTATGATTAATAACTATATGATTTCCATAAGAATGTACATATGAAAGTTCAGTAATAACACCATTATTGGATGCATACACAGGAGATCCATAACCAGTACCGGCTATATCAAGACCAGAATGAAAATTTCCCTCACCAAACACTGCAATACGATAACCAAATCTAGAGCTTAATGTATATCCACTATTAGTTGGCCAACCCCAAGAAGATGTACTACCAACACTTGGTGTAACTTTAGTACCTACAGTAATTTTTTTATCAACTGCATTTTTAATAGTTTGTTTACTTACAGGTTCTACATAAGTAATTTGCCCATTAACAATTTTTACATTTTGGCTTACTCTTTCAATACCGTTTTCTCCTTTTTGAGTAACAACTTCATCACCTTGATTCATAGAACTATCATAAATTTCAACCGTTTTATAATTAGATTCAACATCATTTACACTATATTTTTCCTCTACTATATTAATCTGTGGATCAACCTTGGCAATTTTAACTTGTTTTCCAGTATAAAGTAAATTATCTTCACTAGTATATTCTGGATTTGAAATTAAAAATTCCTCAACGCTTATTTTATTATTATAAGATATACTACTAATGGAATCTCCACTATTTACTGTTACTACATTTTCATTCTTATTATCACCATATAATAAATATTGCGACAATTCATTTTCATCTGTAAATATTTGTTCATCTGTTGAAATATTAACAGCCTTATAGGTTATATCTTCTTGCACATAAACATTATTAATAATTTCACCAGTTTGATCTATTTCAGCCTGATTATTATCTTTATATTTTGAATAATTATCATCACCGATAAATATTTTAGCAAGCGTATCAATTGACTTATTAAAAATAGTTTTATCAGTCACGTAAATATTTTTCTCTTTATCATCTTTTTTTATAGTAAATTTATATCCAGGAATAGTACAATTTTTTAAAGAAATAATTTTTTTATACATCTGCTTAGTAGATACTATATCATCATTATAAGTTAAGATTTTTTTCATTTCTATGCCATTAGGAGTATAAATTTTATTAGATTCTAAATAAATTTTATTTTCATCATAATATTTTTGCATATCAGATATTTCATCAGCTTTTAAACTCCATAGTTTATCTTCTTGGTATGTTTTAATACTAGTGTATTTAACATCACTTATTTTACATTTTTCTTTATTCTTAATTAAATAACTTACCTTACTTTCTATATCCATCTGCTGAAATTTAGAATAATCTTCTCCTATTTTACTCTCATCAATTGATGATATAACTTCATTTGTATCATTAATCAAATTCAATTTAATAGAATAGTTTTTGACATTATTTCTTATTGTATTAGCTTGTGAATCTATATATCTTTCAAGATCTTTTTTTGATTTTATATTTCCCAAAGTTTTTCCATCTAGATAAACTTGATAATAAGAATTAGGTTCCTTTGATTTTTCCGTACTAAATCCTAGTAAAAAAATAAAAGAACATAATATTAAAATACCCGTAAATATCACAAACTTTTTCATGCTTCACCTTCTTCAAAATTTGCTACATTAGCAAATGTACTTGTATTTCTTTGAAAAATCAACGGAATATCCTTTAAAGGACCATTACGATGTTTCCTAATAACAAATTCCATTAAACTATTTTCTTTTTCTCTCTCCTCATCAGAGCAATGTAAAAAAGCAACAATATCAGCATCCTGTTCGATTGCACCAGACTCTCTTAGATCGCTAAGCATAGGTTTTTTATCAGTTCTTTGTTCTATCCCACGTGATAATTGTGATAAAGCAATTACAGGCACATCAAGTTCCATAGCCATGGTTTTTAAAGCACGCGATATATCTGATACTTCTTGTTGTCTATTTGAACCACTTTTACTACTTCCTTGAATTAAAGTTAAATAATCTATAACTACAATATCTAGCCCACTTAAAGATGCCTTTAATCTTCTACATTTAGCTCTTATTTCATTAACAGTAATACCAGCTGTATCATCTATAAAAATAGAAGTAGAAGCAAGTCTACTAATAGCTTCATTAACACGTTTCCAATCACTATGAGCAAGAGTACCAGTTTTGAGTTTTGAGGAATCTATTTGTCCTACTGATGCTATCATACGCATAGCAAGTTGTTCTGCACCCATTTCCATATTAAAAAGGGCAACTGATTTTTTGGCATTTATAGCTATATTCGTAACCATATTTAAAGCAATAGCTGTTTTTCCCATTCCTGGACGAGCCGCAATTATTATTAATTCATGAGGATGAAATCCAGAAGTTATTTTATCAAGTTCATAATACCCTGTTGGTATTCCGGTAATATCACCTTTTTGACTTGCCAATTTCTCTAAATCGCTTTGTGTTTTAGTAAGTACTTCTTTAATAGTTTTAAATTCAGTAGAACGAATATTTTTAGAAACATCAAAAATTTTTTTTTCTGCTTTTTCTATCACCTCATTAATATTACTACTAGCATTATAACTTTCAGTTATAATACTAGTTGCCTCATCTATTAATTTTCTTAAAATATATTTATCCTCAACTATTTTAATATATTCATTAACATTAGAAGCAGTAGGAACGCTTTCAATAACCTCTGTTAAATATTCAACACCACCTATTTGTTTTAAAAAATTATGATTATTTAATTCTTCAATAACAGTGGTTAAATCAACTGATTTTCCCATTTTTTCAAGTTCACTAATACAAAAAAATATTTTTCTATGGCTATCTAAATAAAACATTTCATCATTTAAATTTTCAAGTGCTGTTTGTAATGCCTTTTTAGATAAAAACATAGCTCCAATTACAGATTGTTCTGCATCAATATTTTTTGGCATCTCTTTCATAAATCACCTACTTTACTAACTGAATTTTTATTTTTGCTGTAACTTTTTTATGCAAATGAATATCTACATAATGAAATCCTAAACTAGATAAAGATGAAGAAATTAAAATATCTCTTTTATCTATATCATACCCTTTTTCTTTTAATGCTTTTTCTATTTGTTTGGCACTTACACTACCAAACACTTTATTTTCAGATCCAGTATTTACCTTAAAAATAAAAGATTCTAATGATAATTTTTCTTTTAATTTTAAACTTTGTGCAACCTTTAATTGTTCTTCTTTTTCCTTTTTTAAATTATTTCTTTTTAAATTAGCTACATTTTCCACACTAGCTACCACAGCCTTTTTTTCTTTAATTAAAAAATTACCATAACCATCTTTTACATTCAAAATATCATTTTTTTTACCATGTTTTTTAACATCTTCCAATAAAATAATTTTCATTTTATCACCCCATATTTTTCATTATTATATTTTTTATTTCAGATAAATTTTTTAAAGTTCTACATGCAGCATTAGTATTAGAACCACCACCACCTAATTTAGTAATAACTTTAAGAACATCAACACCATTTAAAGATCTTGCTGATACACCAAATTCTTTATCATTTAATTTAGCAATTGCAAATGAGGATTTTATATCATCAAAAGTTAATAATAAATCAGCAATTTCCGCTAATGTTTCTGGCTTAGAAATTTCAGGAAGTACACATAATGCTATATTTCCATTTATTGTATAACTATTTTTTATATAATCAGCTCTTTTTACAAAAGATTCTTTACTCTCCTTAAGTAGTTCTTGCTTGAAAGTTATATCTGCACCCATTTCAACTAACATTGATGCCGCCTTATAAGTTCTCGATGTTGTTTTCAAGTTATAATTATTGGTATCAATTTCAAGTCCTGCAAGCATAATAGTTGCTACAACGTCTGATACTTTAATATCACTATAATCTAAATAATAAGTCATAAGCTCTACCATACTAGATAAGTTAGTATTTATATACATTAGTTTGGCATTATTAAGACATTTTCTACCCTTTATATGATGATCAAGTAATACATAATCAGTAACATAATTTAATATATCAGGATATTCTAAACGATCTTTTTGATGTACATCAATAATAATAAGTAATATATTCGAAAGATTATTTATATTTTTTGAATTAATATAATTAACATTCGACACTTTACACAAGGCCTTTTTCATAAGTATATTATAATCTTTATTTTCATTTAAAAATATATAAGGACTTTTATTCATGCCCTTCAATTTCATATATAAAGCAAGAGATGACGCATATGAATCTAAATCTGGATTATTATGTCCCATTATTACAAACGTATCATACAAGCAAAATAAATCATCAAGTTTTTTAAATAAATCCTCCATATAATCACCTGTATTAACATTATACAATAAATCTAAAAATATTTAAAGTGCACATTTAAAATACTTATAAATGTTAAAATAAAATCAGTTGTAAATAATATGGACTATTTTCTATTGAATCTATATTTACCACATACATTAATACTCTTATTGACTAAAGTAATAATTATTATAATTGATAAATATTAATACAGATATCACCAAAATTAGTATTAATTTTATTAATAGAAATATTTTTCTATCTTTCATATTCATTAACTTGCATTATTTTTACTAAAAAAATGCAAGCTTGTTTGAAAGACTTGCAAATACTACTTATTTTTCATTTTATTTACTATATCTTTTACTTTGCTAAATCTATGATGTAATCCAGATTTAGTTATACTATTTTGTGTTTCTGCGCTCATTATTCTACTAAGTTCTAATAATGATACTTCTTTATATTTTAATCTATAAATACACGCTTCTTTAACTTTATCATCCAAAAGATCGAATGCGTCTTTTTCTTTTAAAAAATTTATATCATCTATTTGATTTTTTGCTGTTTGAATCATTTTATCCACATTAGCTTGTTCGCAATTATTAATACGATTTAAATTATTTTTTTCATTACGATATATTCTTATATTCTCATAATACAAAAGTGCACTAGTAGCTTTAATAATTCTTAAAAAATCAGCTATTTTTTCTGATTCTTTAATATATATTACATATTTTAAATCTCTTTTTAGAATTTTACTATTTAAATTATAAGACAATAATAAATTATTAATAAAAGTGGCATATTCACTATTTAAAAAAGAAAATTCCATATGATATCTTGATTTTTTTGGGTCATTAACACTACCAGACGCTAAAAAAACACCTTTTAAATATGCTCTTTTACTATCTTCATCATCTATTAAATAATTACTTGGAATATTGTGATTTAATGATAAATCTTTTATTATCTCATCATTTTTTGAATATAAATTCAAGCTATATATATAGTTTTTATTATAATTATAACCATTCTTAACTGATACTTTAATTAAAGCTCCATATATATCTTTTAAATTGTTAAAAGCCCATTTAGCAATAGATACATTTTCAGTAATAATTTTCAAATTACCTGAACCTTCACTAGAATTTTTTAAAAAGCCTGATAAAATTGATAATTTTTCTAACTTTTTTTCATCAGTATTTACTAATTCTGTTTTTATTTTGCTTGTAAAAGACATTATATCACCTAATTATTCATAGCATAAAAGAAAATATGAAAGCCAAGTTTTAATGCGTTATGCCTAATTAAATTATTAGAAACTGTCACTAAATCGTCACCTATAACCTGCATATCAAAATTTTTAAAATTTTCATAATCATATCTCACTGCATCTTTTTGTTCTAAACTTTTATATTTATCTGCTAAATGCTCATTAATATAACCATTATTAGCAATTACCACATCTATTTTTCTATATTTTAAATATTTATTTAACATTTTTACATGATCTGTAACTGTAAAATTATCCGTTTCACCTGGTTGTGTTACTATGTTACAAGTATACATTATTTTAGCTTTTGTTTTCTTCAGCGCTTCTATAATAGAATCACAAATAAGATTTGGAATAATACTTGTAAATAGACTCCCCATTGATAAAATAATTAAATCTGCCTCTAATATAGATGTAATTGCTAAAGATGTTGGTTTAGGTTCACTTTTATAAAACACACTTTTTATTTTTCTTCTATCAAGAGTAATATTATGCTCTCCTTCTACTATTGAGCCATCATCCATCTTCCCCATTAAAGTAACATTATCTTCCGTTAATGGTACAACTTTTCCTTTTAAATTCAACACCTTGGACAAAGCTTCTATCCCATCAGATAAATTACCCGTTATTTCCTGAATAGCTGTTAGTAATAAATTACCTACAGTATGACCATTTAAATCACTTGTTGTATTAAATCTATAATTAAACAATTTTTCTACCAATGGTTCTGTTTCAGATAAAGAAACTAATACCTTTCTAATATCTCCAACAGCAGGTATATTAAATTCCTCTCTTAATATTCCTGTACTACTACCATCATCACATACCGATACTATTGCAGTTATATCCAAAGGATATTGTTTTAAACCGCTTAATAAATAAGAAAGCCCTGTGCCTCCACCTAAAACAACTACTTTTTTTTTCATATCTCACCACTTATACATTAAATCTAAAATAACATATATCTCCATCTTGCATCAAGTATTCTTTACCTTCTAATCTAACTTTACCATTTTCTTTTACTTGCTTTTCATCTTGATATTTTTCTAAATCTGAATAACTCATAATTTCTGCTTTGATAAAACCTTTTTCAAAATCAGTATGAATAATTCCTGCACATTGTTTAGCTGTCATACCTTCATGAAAAGTCCAAGCTCTAACTTCATCTTTACCCGCTGTAAAAAATGTTTTTAAACCTAATAGTTCATAAGTTGACTTGATCAACTGATCTAATCCACTTTCTTTTATACCTAAACTAGAAAGCAACTCTAATTTTTCCTTATTATTTAATTCACATAATTCTTCTTCTATTTTAGCACACACACAAATTACCTTAGCATTGTCCTTTTTGGAATATCTAATAACATCATTTACATACTCATTACCATTTTCTAAATCATCTTCCTTGACATTAGCAATATAAATAATAGGTTTTAATGTAAGTAAATTAAAAGGTTTTAAAATTAATTTTTCTTCTTTTGATAATTCAATATTTCTAATAGAACAGTTTTTCTCCAAAATTTTCTTTACCTTATTTAAAACTTCAACTTCTTTTATTATTTCTTTATCCTTTGACATTTTTGCTTTTTTTTCTATTTTAGATAATCTATTTAAAACTATATCTAAATCAGCCATTATTAATTCAAGTTCAATTATTTCAATATCATTAATAGGATTAATTTGATTTTCCACATGAATTATATTTTCATCATCAAAACATCTGACTACCTCACATATTGCATCAACTTCACGTATATGTGATAAAAATTTATTTCCTAGACCTTCACCAAGGGAAGCACCTTTAACAAGACCAGCTATATCTGTAAACTCAAAAGTTGTACTAACTAAACTTTTTGGTTTATACAAATTATTCAAATAATCCAATCTATAATCTGGCACCGTTACAACACCAACATTCGGTTCAATAGTTGCAAAAGGATAATTTGCAGCTAATATATGCTTTTTTGTAATAGCATTAAAAAGGGTACTTTTACCTACATTGGGTAATCCTATAATCCCAGCTGTTAAACTCATATTCCATCTCCTAGCTACAAATATTCTACTATATTTGCTAATTTTTTACAAGAAAAAAATATCATTACGATATTTTTAATGTCATTTCTCTTTTATAGTTTCTGCTCATTTTTTCTTTTCCCCTATAATGACATTACAATATAATTATATCAATTAAAATATTATGTTCAATATATTATCAAAAATTTATTTAATTTCTATTCACTTTTATGTAAAAATATGTAAAGAAAATTGAAAAAATCTACAAATGATAAATATATATTCAGTATATTTCAATACTAAATATAAATATTAATTTTTTTCAAATTTACAAATAACTTATAAAATTATTGAAAATTTTTAAATATTAGCAAGTATTACCCGCTATAGTATAAATAGCAAATCACTTTCAACGACAAAATTATACTCACAATAATTTGTGAACAAATTATTATAAATTATTAAGTATCATTTACAATATATTTTTAGCTTTTCTACTTTTTTAATTTTTGTTATCCTTCTTCTTAGATAGCAGATTTTAAGAGGGTTATAACGGGGCGCACGGAACCGTCGTAGTTACTCTCATAGGAGCTATACAGGTTGCCATTGCCGCCCACAGTCCACACGTTAGGAGGGAAATCTCCCCATTGACTCATCGTCCAATACCTATGGCTACTATTATATACCCAACTTGGGGTTTCTCCATTGCTTGATGGTGGAAGCGGTGAATCATTTGTCTTTTGATATCCTAAGTTGCTTGTCAATTCATTATATGTTATTAATCTTGCACTATAGCCGGTTTTATCCTCTTTTAGGTCACTTGCCTTTAGTTTATCTAATACCCATGCATCAACTACATATTTTACTTCGCTTTTTGCATAATCTGTCGTACATCCTGTACCTATCCATTTAGAACCATTATATCCACATGTTGAACTTGAATAGTATGCCATTCCTCCGTATCCATTATCATCATAGGCTGTCCCTTTATAATCCGAATAGACATTGACATTAACATGTCCTACACCATATTTATTTACTTCAGCTACTGTTAATGGTTCTCTTTTTAGTAGTGTTACAGAATCACTATTCTCATCACTATTTTCTATAACATAAAAATTAATACCATTATATGTTATTTCATCGCCTATTTTATAGGCTTTATACTTTATTTTTCCATAGTGATAATATCCATCTTCATTATTTGAATCTTTTACTTCTTTTTTATCAAGAATACATTCTGTTAAATATACCGTACCATCATAATTAATGGTAACATTACATTTGATACTTTTTAAATTATAATCTAACTTTAAAGTTTGATAATCTTCTGGTAATTTATTATTACTTGCTTTATATTCACTGATAGCTTTTTCTAATGATTTTCCATACATATCAACATATTCTTCATTAGTTAAACTTTTTTTACCATAGTGATACCATCCATCGCTAGTATTTTTATCCTTTACATCACTACTTCCTACTTTGCATTCTGATAAGTATACACTTGAATCTTCATTTAATAGAGAAATATTACATATAACCTCTTCCCCTGAGTATTCAATTTTTAAATCACTTATGTTTGTTGGAAATTCTCCTTTATCTAGTAAATAATTAGCTACGGCAAGTTCTATACTTTTTCCGTATGCATCAACACTTCTTTTATTAGCTGATTCCTTAGAGTGTTTTACGATATTTAATACAATTGGGGTTACTATTAGTGCTAATATAGCTAGTATTACTAATACGGCTATTAATTCTATTAATGTAAATGCTTTTTTATTTTTCATATATTCTACCTTTCATATTCATAATATCACAATCTATAAAAAAAGAAAAGAGTATTGAAATGTATCAATACTCTTATAGAAATTACATTGTTATATTTGAATTTATTCCAAGTGGTAAACCAATTAAATACCATCCTAAAATAATTATTAAATAAATTAAGGACAATAAAAGTATAGTTGGCATCATTTTTTTCATTGTACTAAATATACTTGTATTCATATTTTTGTCATGTTTGTATAAAAATCCTATCGCAATTATTAAATATATATATATAGGTGAAAACAATTTTCCAACAGCATCAGCAGATGCAAATATTGTCTGAGCAAAGGACGGGGTTATATTTGCTCTCATAAGAACAGGAACAAATACCGGTGCGATTACACTCCATTTTACAAGTGCTGTTGGTATTAATATTGAAATAATAATAATAGCTAGGAATATTACAAATATTAAAGAAACTCCACTAAAATTTAAACTACCAATAAAATCTACTATATTAGTAGCAATTACCCTACCAATATTAGACCATTCTAAAAGTCCAGTCATAATAGAGGCAAAAAAAAGTAAAACAAATATATATCCTGTATTTTCAAAAGATCTAGTTAAACAATAGGTAGTATCATTACTATTTCTAATATTACCTGATATTCTACCATATATATAACTACAAATTATAAAAATGCCTACTATAACAAGAGGATATCCATTACCAAACGCTGAAGATGTACCAAATACACGAACCACATATATATTTGAATTATCATTCAACAACATGCCGGAAAAAGGCATTTTTGGTATCAAAGAATATATAATCAAGAATAGAAACAGAAAAAATACTATTGAAGTTACAACAAATGCTTTTTTTGACAATTTAGAATTATCACAATAATCATATCTTCCAAGTTTTTTACTCAACGTTTTTTCTATCAAAATAGTTGATGATATAGTTAATATTAAAACACTAGATAGAGATATAAAATAGTTCGAAAACAAATAATAATTATAATTAGCATCAATACTAGTTGCTGATTTGGTAGTTATTTGTCCTAATAGATAATCTTGATAATTTGGTACAATACCAGTCCCATAACCTATCGTTATTCCTACAAACATAGTTATAATACCAAGTGATGGATTTCGTCCAAGTATCTTATAAGAAACACCAGCTAAAGGCAATAATAATGCATAGCTAAAATCCCCTAATAAAGTTGAAACTATACCAATAAAAATAAATATTAATGTAACATATTTAGGTTTTATTTTTTTAAAAAAAGATAATATATAGTTTAACAAACCACTAGATTCCAGCATAGAAACAGCTATCAATGACATAATAACATATATTAAGCAATTCATCAAAGAAAAATTAATAATAGAGTTATTTAAAAGATATTTAACCCCATCCTTACTAAATATATTATTAACTGTAATTAATGAAGTTTCAAGTGTTCCCGCCTCAGTTATATTACCACTAATTTTAAATAAATTTAATATAAGACTGAATAAAGCTATTATTAAACACAATATAATAATAGTTGTTATAGGTCCCTGTTTTTTCAGGTTTCTTTTCATTCTTTCTGTTTTCTTAGACATACTAAATCCTCCTAAAAAGATACAACTTTCTTCAATTTTTTATTAAAATCTAGACGGGAAAGCATAATCGTTCTACCACACTTCTCACACTTTATTTTTATATCCGCACCTACTCTTGTAATATTAAATACATTTTCTCCACAAGGATGGTTTTTTTTCATTATTACTGTACTACCTAATTTATAATTTTGCATTATGAAGCACCACCTGTTGATATGGAATTGTAATATTATTTTCCTCAAAAGTATCTACTATTTTTCTTTTTAAATTTCTAGTAATAGCAAATGAATTAGAATAGCTACTCTTTATCGCTAGTCTAAATTCTAATCCATTTGAACCAATAGTATTAAGCCCTAAAAAATCAATATTATGAACAAATTTTTCGTTCTTAAATTCATTACACATATTTTTAATAATTGTATCTACATTATCAAGATTTTCTTCATATGCAACCTCAACATCAACAATAGATATACAATCATCCATACTATAGTTAATGAGCTCTGTAATATTTCTGTTTGAAATCACCTTAATTTCACCAGTATACGCTTTAATTTTTGTTGTACGCAAACTACAAGATATTACTTCACCTTTAAATGAATTAATTAAAACCCAATCTCCAATATTAAAGTGACCCTCTAATATAATTGAAAATCCAGTAATTAAATCTTTAAGTAAGTCTTGTAAAGCAAGTCCTATTACCAAACTAAATACTCCAAGCGAGGTAATAAATGATTTAGTATCAATCCCATATCCTTCTAAAATTATTGTTATAGATATAAAAATAATAAATACTCTAGCAACATTACTAATAAGACTAATAATACTTTTTTGTCTATTTTTTGGTATTTTACTTGATTTAATACGAAGTAATTTACTAATAATTTTTTTTGATATATAACACAATATCAAACACAATATCAAAACAACTATTGCCTGTACAAATGCCTTACTAAACAATCTACTCTCCTCCAATATTAATCATATCTAAAATTCTATTTAAATCTGCTACATTAGTAAATGATATTTCTATTTTATTATCTTTAATTCTTACTTTAGTATCCAATTTTTCTTTTAACATTTCTTCCACATGAGCATAAGAATTATTAATATTAGAATGATGTCTTATATTTTTTACTTTTTTTTCACTATTTGCAGATAAATCTTCTACATTCCTAACTGGTAATTTTTTATCAACTATTTCTTTTGCCATTTCAATTATTTTTTCATCATTTTCCAACTTACTTAAAACTCTAGCATGTCCCATACTTATTTTTTTATTAACCACTAAATTTTGGACTTCATCTGGTAATCGCAAAAGTCCCAGTATATTGGTAATATGACTTCTACTTTTTCCAATTTTCAATGCCAGTTGTTCCTGCGTTAAATGTAAATTTTCTATCATTGATTTGTAAGCCTTCGCTTCTTCTATTGCACTCAAATTCTCTCTTTGCAAATTTTCAAGTAGAGCTATTTCCATCATTTGTTCATCATTTAAATTTCTAACAATAGCAGGTATCTTATCAAGGCCAGCTAATTTAGAAGCTCTAACCCTTCTTTCACCAGCAATTATTTCATATCCTTTAATGCTTTTTTTAATAATTATTGGTTGAAAAACGCCATGTTCTTTTATAGAACTCGCAAGATCTGTTAATGCACTTTCTTCAAATACTTTTCTTGGTTGATATGGATTAGGTCTTAAAGAAGAAAGGGATACTTCTATTATTTCTTCTTTATTAGTAGTTTCGTATACATGTTGTTCAAAACTTTGTAAATCCAAATTTTCATTATTAAATAATTGTTCTAACCCTATGCCCAATGCTCTTTTTTTAGTTTCCATTTTTTGTAATCACCTCTTTAGCTAAATTAATATATGCTTCTGTTCCTCTACTTTTTGGATCATAAGCATGAATTGGTTTTCCATGACTTGGAGCCTCTGATAATCTAACTAATCTAGGAATTATTGTATCATAAACTTTGTCCTTGAAATAACTTTTTATTTCTTCTACTACTTCTAGTCCAAGATTGGTTCTATTATCAAGCATGGTTAATAAAACTCCTTCTATATCCAAAGTAGGATTTAATTTTTTTTGTGCAATCATAATAGAATTTAAAAGTTGCATAATACCCTCAAGTGCAAAAAATTCACATTGAACAGGTATTATTACACTATCTGAAGCTGCCAGTGCATTAGTTGTTATTAAGCCCAATGAAGGTGGACAATCTAAAATTATAAAGTCAAAAGCATCTTTAACAATTTGCAATTTATCTTTTAATTGTAACTGTGCAATAAAAGATGGATCTTGTCTTGATAACTCCATAAGTTCCATATCCACACCAGCTAGATTTATTGAGGCAGGAATAACATATAAATTCTTAAAAGCAGTTTTAACAATAACGTCTTTTATATCAGCCTTAGAAACAAAAAGCTCATATACACTAGCTTTATTTTCCCCTTTATTAACACCAACTCCAGTAGTACTATTACCCTGAGGGTCTAAATCTATCAACAATGTCTTTTTTCCAAGTAATCCTAATGATGCAGCTAAATTAATACTTGAAGTAGTTTTACCTACTCCTCCTTTTTGATTAACAAATGCAATTATTTTTGCCATATTTTTATCACCTTTTTTAAAACATAATACATATTTATCTTATCACATTTTTATTAATAAATCTATTATTTAGGAATTATTAATAAAAAAAGTAACAATTATAACTATCAAAAATAAAATATTAAACAATAAATTAACATATTTATCTAAAATCTTTAATGCGACAAAATATTATGGACTATTTGTCTATAATATTTCTAACATTTTCATGAGAAAATATATTTAAGATATCGAGGGATTTTATGGAAAATGATATATATAATACAATAGGTAAAAATATTAAAAAATATAGATTACAAAAAGGCTTAAAACAACATGATTTGGCTAGTCGACTTTATTTAAGCGATAGCTTTATCGCTAAATTGGAATCAAAAACGAGACAAACCATTTCAATAGATACCTTAGAACAAATAGCAATTGCACTTGACGTAGATATTACAGATTTTTTTAAAAAAATAGAGAAATAAAATTATTTTCTCTATTTTTTACTATCATATTTTTTTCTAATTTCAGTATTTAAAATTTTCTTTCTAAGTCTAATATGATTTGGAGTAACCTCAACAAGTTCATCTGAATTAATATAATCTAATGCATACTCTAAAGTAATTGTCCTTGGCCTTTTTAATACAACTGTATGGTCCTTACCAGCACTTCTTGTATTAGTTAAATTTTTACCTTTTATAACATTAACAGCCAAATCATTTTCCCTTGAATGTTCTCCAACTATCATACCCTCATATATTTCTTCGCCTGGTTCAATAAACATTATACCGCGATCTTCCAAACCACCTAAAGCATAAGCTGTTGATTTTCCATTATCCATAGAAACTAAAACACCTAGTTTTCTTTCTCCAATATCAACATTTTCAAATGGTTTGTATTCTTTAAAGGAATGATTCATTACACCATAACCTTTAGTTGTTGTCATAAAATCAGTAGTAAAGCCAATAAGTCCTCTTGACGGAATATCATATAAAAGTCTCGTATGACCATTTACATTACTCATATTAATCATATTAGCACCACGTGTACCTAATTGCTCTATAATGTTACCAACACAATCTTCAGGACACTCAATTTGTAACTCCTCATATGGTTCACATTTAACCCCATCAATTTCCTTCACAATTACTTCAGGTTTTGAAACTTGAAGTTCATAGCCTTCACGACGCATATTTTCTATTAATATTCCTAAATGAAGTTCTCCACGTCCTGACACTGTCCAGGTTTCATTATCATATTGTTCCACCTTTAAAGATACATCTCTTTCAGTTTCTTTAAATAGTCTTTCCTCAATTTTACGAGCAGTTACTAACTTCCCATCACGTCCACAAAATGGACTAGTATTAACACCAAAGTTCATTTGTAATGTAGGCTCATCTATTCTAAGTAACGGAAGTGCTTCTTCCTTACCTACCTCACATACAGTTTCACCAACAGAAATATCTGGTAATCCTGCTATAGCAATAATATCTCCTGCCTCTGCACTTTCTATTTCTATTCTTTTAAGGCCTAAGAATCCATACATTTTTGCTATTCTAAACTGTTTTATAGTACCATCCGTTCTAACACAACTTACCATTTGATTCAATTTTATATTACCTCTTTTAACAAGACCAATACCAATCCTTCCAACGAAATCATTATAATCAAGTAAAGCTGGTTGAAATTGTAAAGAACCTTCACTAACTTTAGGGTCTAAAGCGTTTTCTATTATAAGGTCAAGAACTTTAGTCATATCACGCTCCTGAGTAGAAATATCAGGAGAAAAACTTGATGTACCATTTATTGCTGATACATAAACCCTTGGAAAATCTAAATCTTCTATATCTGCACCCAAATCAATAAATAATTCCATTACCTCATCAATTACCTCTTTTGGACGAGCAGCTGGTTTATCTATTTTATTAACAACAACAATAGGTTTTACATGTGCTTCTAATGCTTTTTTTAAAACAAATCGTGTTTGTGGCATTGTGCCTTCATATGCATCTACAACTAGTAAAACACTATCCACCATATTCATAATACGTTCAACTTCCCCACCAAAATCAGCATGACCTGGTGTATCCAATATATTTATTCTATAGCCTTTATAATTAATAGCCGTAGTTTTGGCTAAAATAGTAATACCACGTTCACGTTCTATATCATTAGAATCCATAACACGTTCTTGAACATTTTCATTATCACGAAAAGTTCCAGAAGCTTGAAGTAATTTATCAACTAATGTTGTCTTACCATGATCTACGTGAGCAATAATAGCAATATTTTTCTTTTTCATATATAACACTTCCTAATCACTCATCAATTATATCACAATAAAGAAAAATGTAAAGAAATTTTTAAAAATTTAAATTAAAAACCTATGTTAAATTATGTAAAATGAAATTTTACTCTAAAAAATCGTGTTCCTTGGCATTAATACTTTTGTTATAAATCATCACTTTTTCATTAATATCAACAGTAGAAAGTAATATATTTGAAAAAGATGTATAACCTTTTATTTTTAATTGTTGTAACAACCACTGCTTATCTTTTTTTATTAATTGTAAATTATCATACATAATTTTACCATCAATTATTACATTAGCACACAATCCTTCCTTTGGAATTTTTAATTTCATATCATTTAAATTAACTGGTCTATAATCAGTTTTAGGCAAAATACTAAGCTCACCACTAGCTTCTAAAATTGCATATTCGATTTGACTAATATCAAAATATCCATTTAATCTACACTGCTCTAAAACATCATTAATATCCATTTTATATTTTCTTAAATTGTTTTCATTAAATTTACCTTTATTAATAATAATACTAGGCGTTCCTATAAAATATCTTCTCATTCTAATACTTTTCATTGTTAAAATAGAAATTAAATATGCAACAAATCCAAAAATCACTACTGCAAAAATACCATTTATTTCTTGTGATTCAAGATTAATAGTCATTTCAGCAGCAAAATTACCAATGGAAATTCCTATTACATAATCAAACAATGACAATTGCGATACTTGTTTTTTTCCAAGCATTTTAGTTACTAAAAAAAGGGTAATTAATGATAATAAAGCTCTAATCAATACATCAAAAAGTTCCTTTAAATCAACATTAAATAGATTCATTATATCACCAATATTATTATTTATATCAATTTAAAAAAATATACAAAAAAAGCATATTTTTTATGCTTCTTTATTTAAACCGTATTTACGATTAAATTTTTCAATACGTCCAGCCTTAGAAGTTGAAACACCTTTCCCACCTTTATAAAAAGGATGGCATTCATTACAAACTTCTAAATGTAATTCTTCTTTATTTGACTTTACAGTAAACGTATTACCACAAGCACAAATTACTTTAGTATCAATATAATTTGGATGTATTCCCTTTTTCATTTTTTCTCTCCTTCCGCCATGACAATAATTGCCATAGAAATTTAAGTTCCTACATATTTTATCAAAAAAAAAAGATTAATGCAACATCAATCATTATTTTTTCCAAATAAATCTAATAATCTTAAGAATAAATTAATAAAATCTAGATAAAGTTGTAAAGCACCATAAATTGCTAATTTATCTTCATCATCTATTCCGTATAATCTTCTTTTAATAACGTTAATGTCGTAAGCAATATATCCTAAAAATATAATTACCATTATTATAGATAATACTAAATCAAATGTTTGATTATTTATAAACATGTTAATAATAATACAAATTAAAGATCCAAATAACATCATCATTAATATTACTCCTAATTTTGATAAATCTATTTTAGTAAAATAACCAATTATACCAAATACTAAAAATAATATAGATGTAATTAAAAATACATAAAGAATTGAATCAATCGAATATACAACAAATATAGTTGAAATAGTAAGCCCTGTAAGTAATGAATACATAATAAATAAAATTCTTGCTGTCATCACACTAAGCTTATTTATTCTAGCACTAAGTACTATAACTACAACTAATTCCACAATCCATACAACTATATATTTATAACCTGAAAATAGATTATACATCACATTTTCATTCAATGAAACAAAATAACCAACACCAAACGTTATCAAAAGTCCCAAAAACATCCATAAAAATATCTTAGGAAAAACTTTTTCCATATTATCACCTCTAGTAATATTTTATAATAAAAATAACCTTTAGTAAAGATATTTTAGATAATTATATAAATCTTCTCTACTAAAAAGTAAAACCGAATATTCTTTTTTAAATTTTGATAACCTATTATAAAGATAATCATTATATTTTTCTTGCAAATCATAATCGAAAATAATAATTATTTGTTCCTTACTTACTTCTTTTATTTTTCTTAATATATTTTCATAATCAATAATAAAATTATCAAGATTGTCATACATACTTTTTCCATTTGAAATATAATACTTAATATCATTATTACCAATATTTAAAAATATATAATTACTTTTTACAAATAAGCTATTTATATAATATTTATTTGTTATTTTTTTATTATTATTTATATCATTTAAAAGTTCAATTAATGTATAATTTTTATTATTAATATATTTAATATAATCATTTAATTTTTGTTTTCGATTTAACAAATTTATTACCTTTTTGCTAGAAATATTAACATCAGAAATTTCAAAAATCATTATTTTTCCATCTTTTTTCATAAAATATATTAAAATTATTGTCAATATACAAACTAAAGTAAAGATTATTTTTTTCATTTTATCACCAAAAAAAGTAGATTTACACCTACTTCTATTGTATGTCAACTAATTCAATTTTAGCCCCAACATTTGTTAATTTTTCAATTATATTTTCATAACCTCTTAAAATATGTTCAACGTTATCTATACTAGTTACACCATCAGCAACAAGACCAGCTAATACTAAACAAGCCCCAGCTCTTAAATCGGTAGCAGTAACTTCTTTTCCTTTTAAATTACTAGGTCCATTTATAAATGCTTTATCATCAGATATTCTTATATCTGCACCCATTTTATTCAAAAATTCAATATTTTGAAATCTTCTTTCATATACAGTTTCTTCAACTTCACTAAGCCCATTACACTGTGTTAATAACGTTGTAATAGGTTGCTGTAAATCAGTTGGAAACCCAGGATATCCCAAAGTTTTTACTTTAGTATTTTTATAATTATTCCCCCTAGAAATAATTAAATAATCATTACCTTCTTCTATCTCTGCACCTATTTCAATTAATTTAGATGTTAAAGACTCAACATGATCTAAAATAAGATTACTTATTTTTAAATTTTCTCCCATTAAAGCACCTGCAATTATATATGTTCCAGCTTCTATTCTATCTGGAATTACCTCATGCATACAACTATGTAATCTTTCAACACCCACTATTTTAATTTGACTAGTACCAGCACCAGTTATCTTAGCCCCCATATTATTTAAAAAAGTAGCAACATTGACAATTTCAGGCTCTTTTGCAGCATTTTCTATAATAGTTGTTCCGTTGGCCTTAGCTGCTACCAAAATTGTATTAATAGTAGCTCCAACACTTGGTACATCTAAATAAACATATCCCCCATGAAGTTCTGATGCATATATTGTATATTTATCACCATCTTCTATAACTTCAGCTCCAAGAGCACGAAAACCCTTTAATGTTTGATCTATTGGACGTGCTCCAATTGAACAACCACCTGGAAAATACATTTCAACCTTTTTATATTTACCAAGTAATGAAGACATAAAATAATAAGAAGCTCTTAACTTTTTAGATATTCCCTTTGGAATTGCTTTATTAACAATTGTTGATGAATCTATTATCATAGTTTCCCCATCTCTTTTAACAGAAGCTCCAAGATATTCTAAAATTTCGTTTAAAGCATCTATATCAGATATATTTGGAACATTAAATATAGTTGCTTTATCATCACATAAAATAGCAGCTGGTATAAGTGCAACTGCACTATTTTTAGCACCACTTATTTTTATTGTACCAGACAATTTATTTCCACCAGTTATTCTTATTTGTTTCATATTACCTCCAACACTAATATATTTTATGTTAAATGCCCAATAACGTGTTATGCTTTTTTAATACTTCCAAGTAATGCACATTTATTTTTTAAACATTCCTTCAAGGCTTCTTCACCAAATTTAATAATCTTTCTTGGATCATAAGCATCACTAATTTTTATCTTTTCTCTCAAAGCATTACTCCAAGCTATTTGTAATTCAGTATTAAAATTTATCTTAGTTATTCCGCAATTTATAGCTTTTTTTATTTGTTCATCATATATACCACTACCGCCATGTAAAACCAAAGGTAAAGAGGTTAATTCACTAATTTCACTCATGCGAGAAAAATCTAATTTTGGTTTTCCTTTATATAATCCATGAACGCTTCCTAAAGCAGGGGCTAAAAAATCAATTCCCGTTTCTTTAGTAAATTTTACACTTTCAAAAACATCAGCATAAACTATACCATCATTGACTTCATCTTCCTGACCACCAACTCTACCGATTTCAGCTTCTACTGTAACATTTCGTTGTTTAGCATAAAGAACAACTTCTTTAGTTATGCGAATATTATCTTCTAATCCATACTTTGAAGCATCAATCATAACAGAAGTAAAACCACAATCTATAGCTTCTTTACAAATTTCAAAGCTACTACCATGATCTAAATGAAGTGCAACTGGAACTGTGATATTTAAATATTCCATTAAATCAACCACCATATCTTTTACAGTTTTAAATCCACCCATATACTTCATGGCACCCTCGCTAACTCCAAGTATTATAGGAGTTTCTAATTTTTGTGATTCCTCAAGCACATATCTTGTCCATTCTAAATTATTTATATTAATATGTGGTATTGCATACTTCCCATTTTTAGCATCCACTAACATTTTTTTCATATTTACTAACATAATTACTATCTCCTCATAAGCATTATAACATTTTTTTATTAGGTTTGAAACATTTTTAAATAAGATATTACAAAGATATTAAATATTGTAGATTTTTATTGAAAATACATAATTTTTATTACTTCACACTTAATTGTGCACTTTACTTAGAATTCAACAAGATATTAAATATTTATAACTTATATATATAACATTAACTATAACTAAAAAATTGGAATCTATATATACCAATTTTTTATCTAACTGTGTTATTTTCATTATATGCTAGCCTTACTGAATCTTCTATATACATATTAACAATAGTCATGTTTCTTCATATTTATTTCATCTACTGTGAATGGTCTTTTTTTAACAGTGTTACAAAATACTATTCTCATCACTATTTTCTATAACGTAAAAATTAATGCCATTATATGTTACTTCATTTATATTTTTCATATTTCCTACTTTATATTCTTCTTCTACTACTGAAAAAAGCTTAATCTATTTTCATATTATTGTTTACAAATTTTGACATTAAATTTAATTAAATAATATATATAAAAGCTATTAAAATTAATATACTGCCACCTATTAAAGTAGATATTTTACCAAATAATTGATTAATTTTTTTACCTACGAAAAGGCCTAACATTGTAAATAATAAACTAGTAATAGAAAAAATTATTGATGATACAATAATATTTTTACATAGACTCTCTAATCCTAAACCAATAGAAAAACTATCTATACTTACCATAAAACCAAATATGAGCATTTGATATAAAGGCATTTTTGTTAAATTACTTTCTTTTTTTATAGTATCGATAATCATTTCTATACCTATTACTATTAAAATAATAAAAACAATAAAATCACTTGTAACAGGAATATATCTTAATATATTTTTACCTAATATAAACCCTAAATTAGGCATAATAAAATGATATATACCAACTATTATAGAAAGTAGAAATATGTCTTTTTTTTCTATATCCAAAGTACCATAAGCAAGTGATAGACTAAAAGCATCCATACTAAGACTTATTGCAATCGT
The DNA here is from genome assembly GCA_934153675.1 of uncultured Bacilli bacterium. Lineage (GTDB taxonomy): Bacteria > Bacillota_I > Bacilli_A > RF39 > UBA660 > RUG12438. Next base: position 134,413 of record CAKPFG010000002.1, on the reverse strand, counting down.
TATTAATATAAAAAAACTCATATTATCACCTACTTAATGTTATGAATTTTTATTTAAAATATTTATTAATCATTTCCTTAACTAATGTTGTATATTCTAAGTCCGTGCTTTCTTCTGCTTCTATCATACATACCGGTGGAAATAATACACACCACCAATTATTACCTTTGCCTTCACCCAATGTTACTACTAATGATTCATACATACCTTCATTATATTCAATACCTTTATACACCTTTTTAGGAAAATAATTATAACCAAAATTTATTTTATAATCCAAGCTATAATCTATCCTCGATAAATACTTATATATATCATTATCTAAATAATTAATATTATTATTTATTATATTTCTAGCATCAGTTATATTTTTAGTATTCTTTAATAATTTGCTCATATCATTCGAAACTATATCTTTAACCTTCATTTTTATATTTTGGTCATATTCTGAATTACTATTAGCAATTACTCTAACTCTTATTGATTCTTCTGGAATTTTAAAATTATTAGAAAACATTTGGCCTATTACCACATATAAAATTATTACTATAATAAAATAAGGTACATATTTCATAGAATTCCTCCTACTTAATATTGTACCTATTTTAAAGTTTTATACACAGTTATGCACATTTTTGTGAATTATATAGTTCATTTGCTATTTCAACAAAAATATTTGCAGGAATTTGCTCTGCTCTATTATTCAAATTATACCCATTTTTGTGCAAAACTTTGTTTATAACTTCTAAATTGTACATTTTTAAATTATTTTTTAACATTTTCCTTTTTTGTCTGAAACTATCACGAACTAATTTGAAAAATAATTTCTCATCCTTTACATTCAATTTAACTGCTTTTTTTTCCAAACTAATAACTATACTGTCAACATTTGGTTTAGGCATAAACACATTCCTACTTACATCCATTATTTTAGATATATTAAAATAATAATTTAAATATATAGATAATGAATTGTAATCTTTACCACTTGTTGCTTTAAATCTTTCTCCAACTTCTTTTTGTACCATAATAATCATTTTATTTACATCAATTTTATTTTCTACAATTTTAGTTATTATTGGTGTTGTTATATAATATGGTAAATTAGCAACAACATATAATTTATCGTATTTGTAATTTTTTATATCATCTTGAATATTTCTTTTCAAAAAGTCATCATAAATTATCTTATAATTATTATAAGAAGAAAGATTACTTTTTAATATTTTATCTACACTTTTATCTATTTCATAACACAAAACAAATTTGGCTTTATTTACTAATTTATATGTTAGTGATCCCGCTCCAGGACCAATTTCTATTACTAAAGTAGAATTATCTATTTCTGATTTATTCACAATATTATTAATAATATTAACATCAATAATAAAGTTTTGTCCATATTTTTTCTTAAATTTAAAATTATATGTATTAAGTATATTTAACATGTCTTTTTGTGAATATTTCATAAATCCTCCCATTAAAAAAGGGGTCTACCATCCCCATCTTTGTACAGTATAAGTAGTACTATTGCTTGTAGATGAATAAATATTTGGATCTTGTTCTGTTTTAAAAGCTAAATCCATCCAAACAAGACCATTTTGCCATGCATTTTGAACACTACTACCAGTATCTAAAACAACAGCATAAAAAGAACCTAAGTTAGAATGATCAATTTTAACTATTGTTCCACAGGGAAATTTTCCTAAATCTGCTGCTACTATTCTGACATTGCCATAAGTATTATCATAATAATACTCTCCATCTACGCTAAGGGAATGTTTACTACCATCTAACGTTTTGCACGATAAACTACCCAAACCACTACATCCCTTACAATCTGCTCCATATCCAGTCATTTTACCAACATATAAGACATTATCATCTCCATTATTAGTATCTACATCATCTTCAACTTTAATAGTATTTTTTTTATTTTCTATTACTTCTTTTTTTATTTCAATATAGTTATAAGAAGATACCATACTATCAGGGCTTATCTGATGTTTTATAGTAGTTATTACCTTTTCAGCTAATCTTTTTTTATTTAATGATATAGTATTTATAATAACGCCCACAATTAAAAAAAAGACTAAACCTGATGACACTAATAACGACATCTTTTTTATGTTCATTTTTCACCTCAAAGTCATTCACATGACATTGCAATTGTAACATATTTTTAATATCTCGTCAAATAACTGGAATATTAAATAAATTTTTAGCATTTTGATTAGTAATATTTATAACATCTTTTATTTCAATATTTTTTATTTCAGATATTTTTTTAGAAACATAATATACGTTATGAGGTTTATTAATTTTTCCTCTATATGGTTCTGGACTTAGATAAGGGCTATCTGTTTCTATTAAAATATCTTTTATATCAATTTTATTTATTACATTCACTAATTTTTTGGCATTTTTAAAAGTTATAACACCACCAACCCCTATTTTATATCCTAATTTAATAAAAGATTGGGCCATTTCTATACTTGATGAAAAACAATGAATAGAACCTTTTAATTTATATTTACTTAATATATTATACGTATCAGATATAGAATCTCTACTATGAACAATCACTGGAAGGGAATATTTTGTAGCTAAATCTAATTGTTTCATAAATAGTTGCTGTTGTTTAATCTTGTTATCCTTAATATAATGATAATCAAGACCTATTTCACCGATAGCAACTATTTTAGGATTTAATAAATTTGATTCAATTATATTTAAATTATATTCATCAGAAGCTTCTTCAGGATGAATACCCAAAGTTCCATATACATTTTTATACTTACTAACAAGTTCTAATACCTTTAAATTAGATTTATCATCATATCCACTAGTAATAATTATTCCATCAAATGTATTTACTATTTCATCTATGTTTTCTAAATTATCTAAATGACAATGCGTATCTATCATAATTCCTCCATAAAAAAATTATACAAAAAGAGTATAATTTATTTTTTGTGTGATTTTTGAGTACTATAACACAAATATATATATGTATATAACACTATTAAATATATAAAATCTACTACATCCAAACTAACAACAAAACTACCTAATATACAGAAAGTTACAGCAACTAATAAAAGAGTCATTAACTTTCCACAAATTTCTTCTGTTGTCATACTCTTCTCCTTATCCTTGTTAAGGATAACATAATAAGAAAAAAAGATAAAGCAAAAATTATCTTTTTTAATCGACTTTTTATTACATTTTACACGTTAGTTGACACTTTATCTATTTTTTCAAACAATAAATGAGGTTCATTCAATTTAATTCCATAATCAAGGCCTTTAAAATTATTTATTGAATCATAACTTCGATTTTCTGTATTTAATTGTTTAAATATACAATCAGCAGTATCAGGCAAAAATGGTTGTAATAATACAGCTCCAATACGAATAGATTCCAATAAATTATAAATAACAGTTTTTAAACGAGAAACATTACCTTCGCGAGCCAAAATCCAAGGAGTGGTTTCATCTATGTATTTATTACTACGTCTAAATATTTCAAAAACATCATCTATTGCTAATGCAATATGTAAACTATTCATATTCTTTTCCACTTTTTCTTTTGCTGATAACACAGTGTTTTTTAAATCTTCATCTACATCCTCTACTAATTCTGGTTCCCTTACAATACCTTCAAAATATTTTTTTGCCATTACCATAGTTCTATTAACTAAATTACCTAAAATATTGGCTAAATCAGAATTATAACGTTCAATAAGTAGTTCATCTGTAAATGTTCCATCACTCGAAAAAGGCATTTCATGCAACATATAATATCTAACAGCATCTACACCATACTTTTTAACAAGGACATCAGCATAAACTATATTACCCCTAGATTTACTCATTTTTGTATTTCCCATAAGCATCCAAGGATGACCAAATATTTTCTTTGGCATTGGTAAATCTAACGCCATAAGTAAAATCGGCCAATAAATAGTATGAAATCTTAATATATCCTTACCTATTAAATGTATATCACAAGGCCAATATTTATTAAATTTATCACTCATTCCATCAGGATCATAACCTAAAAAGGTAATATAATTACTTAATGCATCTATCCATACATAAATAACATGTTTACTGTCAAAACTAACAGGAATCCCCCAATCAAATGATGACCTAGAAACACAAAGGTCTTGTAAACCTGGACGCAAAAAATTATTTAGCATTTCATTTTTTCTGCTTTCTGGTTGAATAAAATCAGGATGGTTTTCTATATATTTAATTAATTTGGTAGAATAATTACTTAATTTGAAAAAATAAGCTTCTTCACTTTCGTTTGTTACTTCCCTCCCACAATCTGGACATTTGCCATCTATAAGTTGAGAATGCGTAAAAAATGATTCACAAGGTGTACAATACAATCCTTCATATTTTCCTTTATAAATATCACCTTGATCATATAACTTTTTGAAAATTTTTTGAACCACCTTTTTATGATTTGGGTTAGAAGTTCGTACAAATTTATCATAACTTGTATTCATTATATCCCATATTTGCTTAACTTCTAAAGAAACTTTATCCACATATTCCTGTGGATTCATTGCTGATGCTTTTGCTTTTAACTCTATTTTTTGTCCATGTTCATCTGTTCCTGTTTGAAAATAAACATCATATCCCTGTAAACGTTTATATCTAGCTATAGAATCTGCTAATACTATTTCATATGTATTGCCGATATGAGGTTTTGATGACGTATAAGTAATCGCCGTTGATATATAAAATTTATCTTTCATATTCCTCCTATTTTAAAAATAATCACAGTATTTTGTAATCATTAATTCACTCAATCGAGCTTATTATAGCATATAAATTTTTATTCTTCAAGATACTTGGATATAAACGAGGATACTATTTCAATTATACTTAATTTATCAAAAGTTAATTTCTCTTCTGTAGAAAATATAACAATTAATCCTATTACCTCCCCATTTTTTAGAATAGGATTAGTCAAATAACTGCATTCATATTCTTTATTTTCAACAATTTCTATTATTTTTTTATGACCCTCAAACATTTTTTCCCTTTTTTCTATTTTTTCAATTAAATAATTACTTATATTTTTGTTTATAATTTCTTTTTTAAAAGAACCAGTACAAGCAATAACTGTGTGTAAATCTGTAATTAATATATTACCTTTTAAAAATGTATAAATAGCATCAGTCAATTCCTGAGCTAAATCAGACATTCTTTTTATCATAGAAAATTTTTTCATTATAATGCTATCATCATTAAAATAAATTTCTAAATTTTCACCACTTCTTAATCGTAAATTATTTCTAATTTCTTTGGGAATTACAATACGACCTAATTCATCAATTCTTCTAATAATTCCTGTTTGTTTCATTTTATCTCCTTCTAAATATATTTTGGAGGAGAATAAAATTTTTATTCTATAAACTAACTTTTTATATCTTTTTTTATTATTTGCAATAATTCTATTAAATAATATATATAATGTTTTTCTAATTTATTTATTGCAAGTTCTATTATAATAGATCCTAATTTCATAGAAAAACGAAAATTTTTATTTAACTTTATTACGTCAATAAACAATTTATCTCCATCTATTATTTTATTATATTTTTTAGGTAAAATTATTGAAATATTATTCTTTGTTTGTTTTACTTTGGTTATTCCTAAATTATGGGCTAAATGTTCAAATAGCTGCTCATGCATATAAATTATAATTTTTTCATCTAATTTACCAAATCTATCCTCAAATTCATTTTTTAGATTTTCTAAACTTTTAATTGAATCAATCGAATTAATTTTTTTATGAATTTCAATTTTTAGATCCTCTTCTTCTACATAGTCACTAGATATATTATTAGATACTTCTATTAATGGCTGTTCACATGTATCATTAATTACAGTTTCTCCTTTTAATATTTTAACCTCATCATTTAACATATTAAGAAACATATCAATACCTATACTATCTACAAAGCCTGATTGTTCTCCACCTAGAATATTTCCAGCACCTCTAATAGATAAATCTCTCATTGCTATTGCAAACCCACTCCCTAATTCAGTAAAATCTTTAATTACACTCAATCTCTTTTTAGCAATATCTGATAATATTTTCCCCTTATTATACATTAAAAAACAATACGCTATTTTATTACTCCTACCTACTCTTCCACGAATCTGATATAATTGGGATAAACCAAAATGATCTGCAGCAATAACAATAAGTGTATTTACAGATGGTATATCAATTCCTGTTTCTATTATAGTTGTACATAACAAAACATCGTACTTTAAATTTTGAAAATCATACATTATTTTTTCAATTTTATTTTTATCCATTTTTCCATTTACACAAGCAATTTTTGCATTTGGAACTAAATTATTAATGTTTTGTTTTTTTTCTTCCATGTCTTCTATTTTATTATATAAAATAAATACTTGGCCTTGTCGTGCAATTTCTTTATTTATTGCATCTTTAATAATTGAAAAATTTTCTTCTAATACATAAGTTTGAATTGGAAATCTATCAATTGGAGGAGTTTCAATTAAAGATAAACTACGAATACCAGATACAGCCATTTGTAAGGTTCGTGGAATTGGAGTTGCCGATAATGTCAATACATCAATATTATTTTTGTAAGTTTTAATTTTTTCCTTATGCCTAACTCCAAATCTTTGTTCCTCATCTATAATTAATAATCCCAATCTTTTAAAAATTACATCATCACCCAATATTCTATGCGTACCTATTAATAAATCTATCTTACCTTCTTTTAAATCTTTTAAAATATTTTTTTGCTTAGCACTAGGTACAAAACGATTCAATAAAGCAATAGAAACTGGAAATGATTTAAATCTTTCCAAAGCATTGGAATAATGTTGGGAAGAAAGAAGTGTAGTAGGACATAAAATTGCTACTTGTTTATTGTTCATTATAGCTTTAAAAATAGCTCTAAAAGCTACCTCTGTTTTTCCATAACCAACATCTCCACACAATAGACGATCCATAGGTTTAATACTTTCCATATCATTTTTAATTTCATCAATTACTTTTAACTGATCACTTGTTTCTTTATAGGGAAACTCACTTTCAAAAATTAATTGCTCTGAAGTATCCTTAGAAAAAGCAAAACCTTTAGAAGCCTGCCTTAAAGTATATAATTTTAATAAATCCATAGCCATGCTTTTTACTTTTTTTTGCACTCTTATTTTTGTTTTTTCCCACTCAGTTGAACCTAACTTATTAAGTTTAGGAACAAAGCCATCATTGGATGAATATTTAGTTATAAAATCAAGTTTTTCAACAGGAACATATAAATTATCGCCATCTTTATATGAAAGCCATATATAATCCCTTTGTGTTCCATTTTTGGGTAATGTCTTTATTCCCATATAAATACCAATTCCATGGATTATATGTACAACAAAATCACCTTTATGTAATTTTGTAATATCTCTAATTTTACTACCCATTCTAAATTTAGATTTATAAACATAATCTATATCTTTTTTATTAAATAATTCCTTTTCAGTAATTATTATATATTTTCCAAATTGATATCCACTAGTCATTTTTTTAATAATAATATTAATTTTATTTTTAAATATATTATCAATATTTGTATCAACAACAGAAAAATCTTTTAATTTGTCTAATATTTTTCTTTTAATCATAACATTGTTTAAACATATTATTATAGTATAATTATCTTTTATACTTTTATTTAAAAACCAAAATAAATCTTTTTCCTGGATAAAATTGTTAATTGATTTTGATTTATAATCTATAAATTCTTCACTATTAGTACTAAAAGTATCAAAATATAAAAATTTTTGATATTTTATATCATCAAAACAATACATATATTTTATATTTTCTTTTATATTATTTTCTTTTTTATATGTATTAATCTCTTCTTGTAATAAATTATAAGAATTTAAAATTTCATTATAATCATTAAAACATACTATTGGACTTTTAATAAAATCATATAAACTCTCAGCTTCTTTATAAGTATCGAGATAATAATGTTTTTTTTCATCATCATTGCTTTTATTAGTTATAAATTCTGTGTTGGGAAATATTAATACCTCATTTAAATATTTGAATCTTAATTGTGAATTAACATTAAATTCACTTATTTTCTCTATTTCATCATCAAAAAATTCTATTCTTATTGGATTTGCCCTTTGAAAAGGATAAACATCCAAAACAAACCCCCTAATCGCCATTTGTCCACTTTGATTTACTACTGTAACTCTTTCATAACCACATAAACTAAGTTGGTTTGCTAATTGTTTAATACTATAATAATTTCCAATTTTTAATTTAATGATATTCTTTTCATAGATATTTCTTTTCGGTAAAAATCTTAAATACCCCATTAAATTAGTAATTACTATATATTTTTCATAAATTATTTTACTTAAAGAATCTAAACGATATGATAAAAATTCAGGACTAATAGCTAAAGCTTCACTCGTTAAAAAATCATCCATGGGGAAAAATAATACTTTATCAGTATAATTTAAAACAATCTGATATATTTTATTTGCATCATATAAATTTGAAGTAACAAAAAGAACGGAATCATTCTTTTTCTTATAAAGATTATAAAGATAATAGCCCTTTAATTCTACAGTTAAACCATTAATATAAGTTTTATTAAAATCCATATTTTCATCTATAAAAAACATTGTATCCCCTCTTAATTATACTTAGACATCAATTTATCAAAATCTGTATCTGGTAAATGTAAAATAATTTCAGATACTGTTTTTATCGCTTCATTTATAGATATTATCTCTTCTTTACCAAACTTCCCCAAAACATAATTTTTGGTATCACATAATTTATTATTAGATATTCCTATCTTTATTCTCTTTATTTCTGTTGTATTAAGTAAAGAAAAAATATTTTTTAATCCATTATGCCCCCCACTGCTTCCTTTTTTTTTCAATCTAATTTTACCTACCGGCAAATCTAGGTCATCACTTATAATATATATATCATTAATTGAAATTTTATAAAAATCAACTATTTTTTTAACGACCTCCCCAGATAAATTCATAAATTTTTGTGGTTTTAAAAACATTACCTTCTCATTTTTTATATTAGTACAAAAATATAACCCCTGAAACTTTTCTTTATCAAAATTTTTATTTAAAATATTAGCTACTTCATCTAGCACCATAAAACCAACATTATGCCTAGTATTTTTATATTGTTCTAAAGGATTGCCAAGACCAACCACTAGTTTCATTTTTCTTTCTCCTTCAAATATTCTTTATATACTTCATTTTTTTTCATATGTCTATCTTTAGCTACTTGCTTAATTGCATCCATCGTACTAATATTTTGATTTTCATATATTTTAATATGCTCAATTATAGGAATATTGATACTAGTATCTACTGAATTATTTCCCGCAACAACTATTACAAATTCTCCTCTTGTTTCATCTATTTTATCCAATATATCAAATAATTTCCCATGATATGTTCTTTCATATTTTTTTGATATTTCCCGGGAAATAGATACCTTCCTATTATTTCCCAAAATCATTTTCATATCATTTATTGTTTCGTTTAATCTATGTGGGGCCTCATAAAATATAATTGTATGCCTTTCTAATTTTAAATTCTCTAATTCCTTTTTTCTTTGAGATCTTTTCGAATCTAAAAATCCATAAAATAAAAAATGGTGGGGGTTTATCCCAGAAGCTATTAAAGCCGGTACGAATGCAGTAGGTCCTGGAATGGCTACTACTTCATATCCATTTTCTATAACATTTTTTGTTAATATATATCCAGGATCACTAATTACTGGTGTTCCTCTATCACTAACAATTCCAACAACTAAATTCTCACTCAAATATTTTAAAATTTTGTTAATATTTTTACTTTCATTATATTTGTGACTTGCTATCAACTTTTTTTTGATATTTAATTTTGATAATAAAATTGACGTTGTTCTTGTATCTTCACAAAATATTATATCAACTTCTTTTAATACATTTATAACTCGTATACTAATATCATCAAAATTACCTATTGGTGTTGGAATCAAGTATAATTTTGCTTTCTTATTTTCTTTCATTTTTAACTAACATTCCTTTCTTCGTCCTTTCAGTCCTCTGAAAGGCACACATTGTAATTAAAATAATTCTTTTTTTGATATAATAGTAAACTGTTATTGGGCATACTACAATAGCACGTGGAGATGAGTGGTGAAAGAATTTTATCTTTTGTTTTAGTATTTTTATATGCGTCGTTAATCTCTAAAGTACATATAAAGATAACTCATGTTCATATATTAAAGCAAGATATGAATCTTTAAAAAGACATCCTGGACATAAAAAAGCAATTATTGCCATAGCTAGACTTTTACTCACTAGTATTTATCATATCCTACTTACTGGAGAAATATTTGACTATGGAAGATTTAATACATTACTTAATCGTAATTTTAAATCTAATAAACAAATTAAAAACTCCCCAGAAAAAATGAATTCTTATTTAACTTCTTTAGGTTATGTTATTACTATGTAGAATACCTAATAACAATTTACTATTTTCAAAGAACGCGTACAAATGTACTTTTTATTTTAACGCCTTCATTGACGATTTTTGACATGCTTTAATTTATATTTTTATTTTCAACCTTCACCTATCACTAAATAAACTTAATATATAATTTGTATAATCTCCATTTTCATTATGAACATATACTGGTTGCAATATTTTAAGACCACTTTTGCCATTTTTATTTCCCTCTATCAAAACAAGATTACATTCTTTACCTTTTTTTGGATAAATAAATTGAATTTTCTTTGGTTCTATATTATTTTTTTTCATACAAGATATTATTTCTAACAACCTGTCAGGTCTCTGAACTATTGCAAAAACTCCATTATTTTTTAATAATTTTTTACTTATTTTACAAATTTGTTCTATATTTAAATATATTTCATGTCTTGCAATTTTTTTATAATTAGATATATTTTGCTTAGTTTTTTTATTTACCTTAAAGTAAGGTGGATTACTTACTATAACATCAAAGCTATCAGACTCTTGTTTGATATAAAAATCATTTATATCTTCATTATATATTTTCACCTTTTCTGTACAATGGTTATAATCTACAGATTGTTGAGCTAATTTTGCCACATCTTTTTGTATCTCTATACCAATAATGTCAGCTTTTGTCTTTGTAGTTAAAATTAAAGGTATTGGTGCATTACCACAACCAATATCTAATATTTTTTTTATTTTACTATTCAAAGTTACAAAATTAGAAAGCAAAACAGAATCTAAGGAAAAACAAAACATATCAGTATCTTGATATATTTTATAATTTTTATAATTTAATAAATCATTTAACACTATCATTTACATCACACTCTACTATATCTTTATCTTCTGTTAAAATATTATACTTTTTAGATAAAGGATCGACAAACACAACTTTACCTTTCCCTTTTGCTGTAATTATCTCTTTGCCAATTTTTGGCAATTCTTTTCGACATTCCTTATAACATTCGTCTTCGTATTTTAAACAGCATAGTAATCTACCACAAACACCATTAATCTTATTAGGATTTAAAGCAATATTTTGATTTTTAGCCATGTTTATCGAAACACTGTTAAAATTTTTCAGCATTCTAGTACAACATAATTGTTGCCCACATTGACCACATCCGCCAATTTCTTTTGCCTTATCTCTTACCCCAATTTGTCTTAATTCAATTCTAGTTTTATATATTCTAGCCAATTCTTTAGCTAAATTTCTAAAATCAATCCTATCATCAGAAATAAATTTAAAAATTAATTGCTTTCTATCAAAAGAAAATGATACATTAACTAATTTCATAGGAAGTTTATATGTTTCTATTAATTTTCTACATTTAATAAATGCTTTTTGAGAATCTATATGATTTTTTTTTATGATTTTTTTATCTTTAGAATTAGCTAATCGTACATATTTATATAAAGAATTTATTTTTTTCTTTTCTTTTATATTTTTTATACTTTTTGTAACACCATAAAATAAAACGTTGTTTAATTCAACAATTATATTATCACCGATTTTAACACTGTCTTTTGTATATATATCTATTACTTCCTCTGACATTTTTAATCTAATTTGATTCATTTTTATCCACCCCTGCAAAATCAATAATTAACTTATCAACAATTAAATTTATATTAGCATTGTTTAATATAGCCTTTTTTAAATTAATTATTATATCAATTTTTTTTAAAATGTTATTAAAAGATATTTTTTCACCAATTTTTTTTATTTCAACAATATAATCATTACTAATATAGTATTTTTGAATATTGATTTTATAATTTAATACACTTTTATAAAAGTCTAATATAACATTTAAAACTTCAATATAATTATTTCTATCATTCATATGATCATGTAACAAAGAATTTGTATATAAAATTGTTTCTAATTTATCTTGTTCTACGTACTCAATAAATTTTATTACTATTTTTGTTAAATCATCATCAATTATAGTATGTTTTTCTTCATTATTTAAACTAATCAATTGGCATCTAGATAATATAGTATCAAGAATTTTACTTTTATTATCAATTAATAATATAGCAATTATTCCTGGTGCGGGTTCTTCTATAAACTTTAATAATTTATTTGACAAGTTTTCTTTTAATTTTTCTGCATTTTTAATAATATATATTTTATTTTTGCCTATAATAGGTTTAAAATTAAAATCACTTTGTAAATTTTCTATTTTTTCTTTTTTTAACCACATATCATCAGTATCAATAACTTCTAATTCTAGAAAATTATTATCATCTATTATTTGGCATTGATTACAACCAATACAATTTTTATTATTAGTTAATTTTTTAGGGCACAATAAAGCCTTTGCAAATGATAATGCAAAGTCATAACTTTTTTCATTTCCCTTTGATTCAATTAAATATGCATGAGAAATTTTATTGTTTTTAATTGAATTACTCAAAATATTATAAGCAATTTTTTGAGTATCTTTATAATTATCAAACATAATTTATATACAATATGAATATTAAAAGACAATTATATATACAAAAATAAAACTTAATAAAGCAGGTATCCCAAAAACAGATAATGCTGAGATAGTTATAATATTTATAGGAATCATTAAATTTAGTGGCCCAATAATCAAATTATAACCATATAACAAAAAAGAACTAAAAACTATTCTTTTAATCATTTTGAGAATAATTTTTAACATATTATCACCATTTAATTATATGTTGATTTAATTATTTTTTACCATTAATTACTTTTCTATTTTCGATAGCCATTTCAAGAGTTAATGAATCAACATAGTCTATTTCAGCACCAATAGGTATACCTAAGGCAATTCTAGATACTACCACATCATAATCTTCCAATAGCTTAGATATATACATAGAAGTTGTTTCTCCATCAACAGTTGGTTTAATTGCTATTATTATTTCTTTAACATTATTATTTTTTATTAATTCAATTATTCTTTCAAAATTAATAACGGATGGATCTAATCCATTTGAAGGTGAAATTAAATTATCCAAAACAAAATAATAACCATTGTATATATTATTTTTTTCTAATAGATTAATATCTTTAGCACTTTCAACTATACATAGTAATTTGCTATCACGATTGCTATTACATATATAACAAATATCATCTTCAGTATAATTATTACAAATTTTACATTTTTTTATTTTTGTTTTGATATTATTTAAAGAATTAGCCATCAATTCAATAATAGAATCATCTAAATTTAAGGTATATAACGCCAATCTTTCAGCCGTTTTTTCACCTATTGATGGATATTTTTTAAAACATTGTATTAAATCTAAAATAGTATTAGGATAATGCATTAAAATAGACCAGGAAGACCATTAGTATAAGATCCCATTTCTTTTTCCATTTCTTTATCATACTTATTTTTAGCATCTTGTATAGCCACAACAAGCATATCTTCCAAAATTTCTATATCATCATGATCTATAGAATCACTATTTATTTTTATAGATATTATATTTCCGGCCTTCATTTCAACATGAACAAAAGATGATTCTCCTATAAAAACTTTTTCATTAATTTTATTTTGTGTTTTCATCATATCATTTTGCATTTTCTGTGCTTTTTTCAGCATTGCTTGCATATTCATATTTATCCCTCCTAAATATATTTTACTATTTCATTGAATGAATTGTCAATATCATTGATTTTTATATCATTATTTTGAGATTTATCATCAATAATTGCAACTTCATCCATTAAAACATACTTTTTTTCGCCCATCTTTAAACTATTATTAAAATCATTTTTTATTATTTCCCATTCATCAACACAAACAGAAATAACTTTATATTTTTGTTTTAATATAAAAAACAAAGTATTTTCAATATCATTTATTTTTTCATTAAAATATGTAGACATTTTTTTATCTGAATATACAAATATTACATATTCGTTTCCCTTAGCTTTAACAATTCCATCTAAAATAATAGATATAGTGGAAGCAAATTTACTATTTGATATATATGAATGTAACTTATTCAATTCTTGTTTAAATTCAAGTAAATCTCTTTTGTTAAATTGAGCAAGAGTATTATTAATTCGAATCTTTTTAAATTGAATAATTTTTGTATTTTCTTTTTTTACCAATTGTTTTTCATTTTTTATTTTTGGATAATTACTATCTATCGAATTTTTGAAATTTTTAATAATTTCATCTTGTTTATTATCCATAGAAATAGTATTACTACGAATAACATTAAATATTCTAATAATACATAATTGTGAAAGAAAAAGTTTATCATTTTCATATTTCATGTTTTTTAATGATTCTGTAATTTCATTTATCATTTTATTTATTTTTTTTTCTGCTATTTTATTTGCAAAATATTCATATTTTTCTATTAAATTTTTATCATCAAAATATTCTGAGGCATTAATATATATTAAGACATTTTTCAATTGTTCAGCTATCTTTTTCAAAATAATAGTTAAGTCTTTCCCCTCGTCGTTATATTTGTTTATTTTTGTTAATACTTCATCCAAATTATTATCAATTATTAAGCTCATTATTTCAAACAAATGTTCGTTTGAAATAAATCCACAAACGTCATTAATATCATCTATTGTTATTTTCTTTGTTGTATATGCTGATAATTGATCCAATAATCCTATTGCATCACGCATACCACCATTTGAAATTTTAGATATTTCATTTATTGCATCATTATCTATTAATATATTTTCCTTTTCACATATTTGTAAAAGTCTTGACGACATATCGGAAATAGAAATTCTACGAAATTCAAAATTTTGACATCTTGATATAATCGTTTCTGGAACTTTATACAATTCAGTTGTTGCTAATATAAAAATTACAAACTCAGGTGGTTCTTCTAATGTTTTTAATAAAGCATTGAAAGCAGATGTTGATAACATATGAACCTCATCTATAATATATACTTTATATTTACTATTATTTGGAACAAAATTAACACTATTTTTTAGATTTCTTATTTCATCTACACCATTATTAGAGGCTGCATCTATCTCAATCATATCTATATCTTTCTTAGAATTAAAAGAAAGACAACTATCACAATTTTCGCAAGGTGTAACATTATTTAAATTTTTACAATTAATAGTTTTTGCAAAAATTTTAGCAATGCTTGTTTTTCCTGTGCCTCTTGGCCCAGCAAACAAATATGCATGAGAAATTTTATTGGTTTTTATAGCATTAATTAACGTTTTTACTATAATTTTTTGACCAACTACTTCGTTAAAATTTTGAGGGCGATATTTTCTATATAAAGCTTGATACATTTTTCCTCCTATGTTTCACGTGAAACATTTTATCTTTTTGATGAAAAAAATTCATTTAATATTTTTTTCATTTTTAGATCGTTTTCTAATTTTATAAATTCTATTTTACTATTTTTTAATAAATCTGTACATCCATATTTATCATTTTTTACTAAAAAATATACTTTTTTTATTCTTGATTGTAAAATAGCGCCACAACACATCATACAAGGTTCCATAGTACAATAAAGAATACAGTCATTTAAATGCCAATTATTAATTTTTTTGCAAGCCTTTTTTATAGCTATTATTTCTGCATGACATATAGCATTTTTGCTTTTTTCTTTTTTATTGAAGGCTTTACTAATTATTTTGTTCTTATGTACAACTACAGCACCAACAGGAACATCTCCTCCATTTTTTGCCTTAAGTGCTTCCTTGATTGCTAAATTCATATATTTATCCATAATAACTCCTCTATGTTTCACGTGAAACATTTATTACAAAAAAAAGCACACACATTTAGAGATTCTTAAGGCTGCTGAATTCCTTCTCTGACCTGATTCAAATATAAATGTTGTGCACATACAATATACATCATTTTAAAGGATGATGTCAACTATTATAAATATAATTATTTATAAATAAAATGAATGATGTTTCACGTGAAACATCATTCATTGTTACCCAAATCATTTTTTTCAGATTCAACTAATGTTATAGTACTGACTTTTTGACCTTGCTTTAGATTAATTAATTTAACACCTTGTGCCACTCTACCAGTAGTAGAAACTTGATTTAAAGGTACTCGAATAATAATTCCATTATTTGTTACTATCATTAAATCTTCATTTCCTTTGACACTTTTAAAGGCAACTATATTACCATTTTTTTCTGTAACATTTAAAGCTTTCACACCTTTACTTCCCCTATGTGTCATACGATATTCATCTATGCTAGTTTTTTTACCAAAACCATTTTCAGTAACAACTAATATTTCTTTATTTTGTTCTGAAATTTCACAACCAACTACATAACCATTTTCTATATCGATACCTTTGACACCCGATGCTGTACGACCCATTATCCTAATTTCATTTTCAACAAATCGTATCATTCTACCATTAGAAGCTGCCATCAATATTTCATTTGAACCATTTGTTTCTTTTACTTCAACTAATTCATCATTATCCTTTAAAGTAATAGCAATTTTACCACTTGATCTAATATTATTAAATTCACGAACATTTGTTCTTTTTATTAAGCCAAATTTTGTTGCAAATATCAAATATCCATTAGAATTATTAGGTGTAATTTTCAACATTGTAGTTACTTTTTCATCTTTATCTATTGTAAGCAAATTAATAATAGGTATTCCTTTTGATTGTCTACTATAAAGAGGAATTTCATAACCCTTTAATCTATATACTTTACCTTTATTTGTAAAAATCATTAAATAATCGTGAGTTGTCATAGAAATTATTTTTTCAACAAAATCTTCTTCATTAGTAGACATGCCTTTAATACCCACTCCACCTCTATTTTGCAAACGGTAATTTTCACTATTTATTCTCTTTATATATCCGTTATTTGTTAATGTAACAACGATATCTTCTACAGGAATTAAAGATTCGTCTTCTATATAATCAACTGCTGTCATATCAATAGATGTACGTCTTTCATCACTATATTTTTCCTTTATTTCTAGCATTTCTTTCTTTATTACTTCTAATATTTTATGATTACTTGATAATGTATCTTTAATTTCGTTTATTAATTTTAATAATGAAGATAATTCGTTTTCTATTTTTTCCCTTTCAAGTCCAGTTAATCTTCTTAATTTTAGTTCAAGTATAGAATTAGCCTGAATTTCAGAAAAGGCAAACTTTTCTATTAATTTTTGTTTTGCAATTACATCAGATTCAGATTCTTTAATTATTTTAATTACATCATCAATGTGATTTAAAGCTATTTTATAACCTTCTAATAAATGAACTCTTTCTTCTGCTTTACCCAAATCAAAACGTAATCTTCTAATTACTACTTCTTTTTGATAATCTATATATTTAGTAATAATTGATTTTAACCCTAATGTTCTTGGTGTGCCATTGTCAAGCATTAACAAATTTATACCATAGCTAATTTGAAAATTGGTATGTTTATATAAATTATTTAATACTACTTGTGGATTAGCATCTTTTTTTAAAGTAATTGTAATTTTTACCCCATTCTTTAAATCAGTATGATAATCAGCAATACCATCTATTATTTTATTATGAACTAATTCGGCTACTTTATTTTTTAAATCCAAAGTATTTACTCCGTATGGAACCTCAGTAACAATAATTAAATGATGATTACCTGCTTCTTGTATTTCAGCTCTACTTCTAATAGTAATTGTACCTTTTCCTGTTGAATACGCCTTTACAATTCCACTATTTCCCAAAATTATTCCACCCGTTGGAAAATCTGGACCTTTGATATATTGCATTAACTCAGGTAATTCTATTTCAGAATTATCTATATAAGCGATACATCCATCTATAACCTCACCCAAATTATGGGGTGGTATATTGGTTGCCATACCAACTGCAATTCCCATAGAACCGTTTACGAGAACATTTGGAAACCTGCTTGGTAAAACATCTGGCTCTTTGGTTGTTTCATCAAAGTTTAATGACATATTTACCGTATTTTTTCTAATATCTCTTAATAATTCAAGTGAGATTTTTGAAAGTCTTGCTTCTGTATAACGATAAGCAGCAGCACCATCGCCTTCGATATTACCAAAATTACCATGTCCATCTACTAACATATATCTTTGATTAAAATCTTGAGCTAATCTAACCATCGCAT
The DNA here is from genome assembly GCA_934153675.1 of uncultured Bacilli bacterium. Taxonomy (GTDB): domain Bacteria; phylum Bacillota_I; class Bacilli_A; order RF39; family UBA660; genus RUG12438. Next base: position 115,714 of record CAKPFG010000002.1, on the reverse strand, counting down.
CATAAATTGAAGTATCTCCATGTGGATGATAATGTCCCATAACATAACCAACGGTTGTTGCTGATTTTTTATGAGGCTTATCAGGCATATTTCCCTCTTCAAACATTGACCATAATATTCTTCTATGAACAGGTTTTAAACCATCCCTTAAATCAGGAATTGCTCGTGATGTAATAACACTCATAGAATAATCCAAAAATGAATCTTTTACTTCTGATACAATATCATTAATGGATAGACTATCCCTTTCATGAAATTTTCCAGAGAAATTTTCTTCATTATTATTTATTGTATTATTATCCATAAAAAGCCTCCTATATATCCAAATTTTTTACGTATGTAGCATTCTCTTCAATAAATTTTCTACGCGGATCTACTTCATCACCCATTAATTTATTAAAGATATTATCTGCAGCAACTAAATCATCTACTGTTATTTTTCTTAAAATTCTATGCTCTATATCCATTGTTGTTTCGTTAAGTTCTTCAGCATCCATTTCCCCCAAACCTTTCATACGAGCTATTTCAGCACGATTTCTTACACTTTCAGATAATGAATTCAAATAATCTTCTTTTTCTTCTTCTGTAAGTACATATTTTCTTGTTTTTCCATGTGTTATTCTAAACAATGGTGGTTGAGCAGCATATACATGCCCTGCCTCTACTATAGGTTTAAAAAATCTATAAAATAAAGTTAACAGCAAAACTCTAATATGTGATCCGTCAACATCGGCATCGGTCATTATTATTATTTTATCATATCTTAATTTATCTATATTGAATTCTTCACCTATACCTGTCCCAAATGCAGTAATAATCGTTCTGATTTCCTCATTACTAAGAGCCTTATCTAATCGTGCCTTTTCTACATTTAATATTTTTCCACGTAAAGGAAGTATCGCCTGAGTCATTGAATCTCTACCCTTTTTAGCAGATCCTCCTGCTGAATCTCCTTCGACTATAAAAATTTCCGAAATTTTAGGATCTTTGCTTTTACAATCCGACAACTTCCCATAAAAATTAGTAGTAGTAAGATCACTTTTTCTTGTTATTTCTCTTGCTTTTTTAGCTGCATTTCTAACTCTACACGCCAATAAGGCTTTATTAATAATTAATTTTGCTTCTTCAGGATTTTCCATCAAAAATCTTTCAAATCCTTTAGAAAATACATTATCAGCTAATTTTCTAACCTCTGAATTACCAAGTCGTCCCTTTGTCTGACCTTCAAATTGTGGATTAGGATGTTTGCAAGAGATAATCATTGTCAAACCTTCTTTTACGTCATCACCAGTTAACGCTTCATCTTTTTCTTTTAATATATTATTCTTTCTTGCATATGAATTAATAACTCTCGTAAGTGCACGTTTGACACCTTCCTCATGTGTTCCACCATCATGAGTATTAATATTGTTAACAAATGAATATATATTTTCTTTATAAGAGTTATTATATTGCATAGCAACTTCAAAGAAAACTCCTGATTCCTCCCCCTCTAAATGAATAATATCATTATGCAATACGGTTTTTTCCTGATTAATAAATCTTACATATTCACTAATTCCACCCTCATACATAAAGGTTTTTCCCGTAGTATCCTCATCATCCCTATCATCTCTTAAAGTTAAAGAAAGTCCTTTATTTAAAAAGGCTAATTCTCTTACTCTTACCATTAAAGTATTATAATCAAATATATCTGTATCAAAAATTGTTGGATCTGGTTTAAAAGTAACTGTAGTTCCAGTCCTATTTTTATCACAATCACCTACAACTATTAATTTTTGTGCTGTTTTTCCTCCACGTTCAAATTTACATTCGTTAATTTTTCCATCTTTGTATACCCTTACAATTACCCAACTAGATAAGGCATTTACAACAGAAGCACCTACGCCGTGTAAACCACCTGAGACTTTATAGCCACCACCTCCAAATTTACCACCAGCATGCAACACTGTGTAAACAGTTTCTACAGTAGAAATACCTGTTTTTGCATGAATACCAATAGGAATTCCTCTACCATCATCTTTTACTGTAATAGAATTATCTTTATTTATAATTATTTCAATATTCTTACAATATCCTGCTAAAGCTTCATCTATTGAATTATCAACTATTTCCCAAACTAAATGATGTAATCCTTTAACATCTGTAGTTCCTATATACATACCTGGACGTTTTCTTACTGCTTCAAGTCCTTCTAGTACCTGAATGTCTGAAGCATCATAATGTTTATTTTCATTCATTAAAATCACCTCTCTGTATTTTTAATTTTCCATTTTCTATATTGAATATCTTAGCACAAGATAAAATTTTATTATCAACATTTTCAAGAGAAACCGTTGTTATAATAACTTGTAATTTACTGTTTAAATAATTCATAAGTTTGTTGCTTTTATCTTTATCTATTTCACTAAAGACATCATCAAGTAATAAAATTGGAAAGGTATTTTGCCAATTTTTAAAAATCTCTATTTCAGAAAGTTTAAGAGCTAAAATGGCTAATCTTTGTTGGCCTTGCGAACCGAAATTTTTTAAATTAATATCCCCTAAATAAAATTCAAAATCATCTTTATGTACACCATAAAAAGTTGTCAAAGATTTATATTCTGTTTTATATTTATGACTAAATATTTCAAGACATTTATTTTTATTATATTCATAAAGAAAATAATCAAAATTGGGTTTATATAATATTTTAAAATGCTTTAATCCAGAAATATCATAAAATATTTTCTCACAATATAAATTAATTTTATTAATGAATTTTTTTCTAATTTTATAAATAGCTATATTTTTTTCAATCAAAAATTCAGTTAATATATCTAAATACTTTTTATTGGGCTTTTGTAATTTTAAAAATTCATTTCTAGTTTTTAAAACCTTATTATATTCATTTAATAATATATAGTAATTTCTATATAATTGAGATAATTCAATGTTTAAAAAATTTCGCCTATTTAAAGGAGGACCTTTTATTATATCCAAATCATCAGGGGTAAATAAAATTACATTTAAAGCAGAAATATACTCACTCACTTTATTCATTACCGTTTTATCTATTGATAAAATTTTTCTATTATTACAATACATAACTTCTAATAATGTATCTAATTTTTCTTTTTTTATAACACCAGATAATTTAAAATAATTTTTATTATATTTAACAAGATCACTTTCCATAGTACTTTTAAATGTATTAGTTAAAGCTAATACATATATTGCTTCTAATAAATTTGTCTTTCCTTGTGCATTGTTACCATAGATAATATTTATACCTTTATTAAAAGAAACTTTTAAATTAGAATAATTCCGATAATTTTGAATTTGAACACGTTTTAAATACATAATTTAACCTCTTTGATGTTAAGCTGTAGAATAAATGGAAATTATCTATTATAAGTATCCCTATACAGACACACATATTATACCACAATTTAAGCATTAAAAAAAGAAATATTACATTTCTTTTCCAATTCTTTCATACAATTTAGCTTTTAACATTATGGCTCTGCAATATTGATTTTTTAAAGAATAATATGATATTGGCAGTTTTATATTAACACCATTTTTAAATATTATTATACTTTTATTATTATCTTTTTTGATATCTTTAATTTGATTTAAAGATATCCAAATGGCATCCTTAGTTCTAATTGAAGATGTTGGAAAAAATATTATTTTTCTTGATTCCTCAATTATAATTGGAAATTTAGATTTTATTCCAGTTAAACATTTAGTTCCTTCGCATCGACCTATATATGAACTTCCATAAAAAGAACAATTATATTTAATAATATTATTACTAGAATTACTAATTTCATATTTTTCTTCTTCCTCATAAATTAAACAACATTTTGTATCAATAGGTTTAATAAATTGTGTAGATTCATTTATTTCATAATTTTTCATTATAATCCCCCCTTTCTTAGGTATTTCTTATATCACTTGTAAATGTCGTATTTTGCCAAAATATGTCGTATATACTAAAAAAATGCAAAAAAAAAGCAAAAATTGCTTTTTAAAATGTTCTTATTGGTAAAATTAGTTGAATTAATTTACTATTATTAATATTCTTTATAATAATTGGTTTAATTTCTCCATTAAAACATAATTCTATTTCTTCAGAATTAAATACTTTAATAGCTTCCATCATAAATTTAGAACTAAATGAAATATTTAAATTTTTATTTTCATTATTTATTATATTGATATTTTCCTCTACATTGCCTATTTCAGGAATATTAGAAGTAATTTTGGCCTTATTACTATCTATAAATAAATTTATAATATTTTTTTCTTCCTCATTAGTTAATAATGAAGCTCTATCTATAGCATTATAAAAATCAGATAATTTAACTTTGACTGTTAAAGAAAAATCTTCAGGTATCAATTTATCAGTAGCAGGATAATTACCATTAATTAATCGAGACAAAATAATAATATCATTACATTTAAAAATAATTTTATTAGCAAAAATGTGCATTTGTAATTTATCATTATCATCAATTAACATTTTTGACGTTTCAATTAAATTTTTACTAGGAATTACTATGTTAATATCATTTTCAATATTTTCTTTAAGTTCTATTGTTTTTTTAGATAGTCTATATGAATCTGTAGCAGTACATTCTAAAATATTTTTATGAACCTTAAAATTAATACCAGTTAATATAGGCCTAGATTCTTGCGAAGAAGTTGAAAATATAATTTGATTAATCATTGTTTTAAATATTGATTTTTCTAATAAAATCGGATTTTTAGTAAATTCTAAATCAATATTAGGAAATTCATTCGCTTTATTACAATTTAACTTAAATGAAGAATTATTAGTAGTTATTAATACTTGTGAATCAATAATTTCTTCTATTGTAATAATTTCATTATTTAATTTTTTTACAATATCATATATATATCTTCCTGAAATAACTATTTCTCCTAATTCAATAATTTCAACTATATCCTTTTTAGGAATGAATGTTTTTATTGCAAATTCATTATTTGTACTTAATAAATACAAACCTTCTTCTTTTAACTCAAATTTAATACAACTTAAAATAGGAATCAAGTTTTTGTTAGACACTCCTCTAATTGCATAATTTAAATTTTCAAGTAATTTATTTTGTTTAATTTTTATTTTCATAACCAAAACCTTCTTTCTTTTTATATTATAATTATTATTATTATTAATGTCAATAATGTGCATAACATCACTTTTTTCTTTTATTACAAAGGGAAAATTGATGTTGATAACTTGTTGATAATTAAAACTTTAACACATTTTTATTTGATTTACCATTTTTTGAATTTCATTGTTTAAATCAGCACTTTTGTCTACTTCTTTTTTTATTTTGTCAACTCCGTGCATAACAGTGGTGTGATTTCTTCCACCAAATTCATTTCCAATTTTTACCAAATTTTCATTTAAGTAAATTCTACATATATACATAGCTATTTGTCTAGGCAAAGTTATTTTACTAATTCTTCTTTTTGATTTTAAATCATCTACACTGACATTATAATTGCTACTAACAATATGCATTACTTGTTCTATATTATTTTTAGCAATTATTGTTTTTACAAAATAATCTTTTAAAGCCTCAGCAGCTAAGTTAATATTTATGTCAGAACCATTCATTATTGTAGCATAAGCAAACACTCTTGTTAAGGCTCCTTCTAGTTTTCTAATATCTCCAATACAATTACTAGCAATATATTCTTTAACATCTTCAGGAAAATTATTATTAAGCTCATGATTTTCAATTTTTTTGTTAATTATATTCATTCTAAGTTCAAAATCTGGTGGTTCTATACTCACTGTTAATCCCCAATTGAATCTTGTTTTTAATCTTTCTTCCAATCTTTTTATATCATCAGGAGATCTATCTGAAGATATTATAATTTGTTTTTCATTATTATATAATTCATTAAATGTATTGAAAAATTCTTGTTGGGCTGAAATGGCCCCTACTAAATTGTGAATATCATCTATAATCAAAACGTCCACGTCTCTGTATTTATTTTTAAATTGTTTTGTTGCTTCTAAATTATTAGAATTATTATTTTTTCTACATATATCAACAAAATCTGACACAAAATTATCACAAGTAATGTAAAGAACTCTTTTTGCACTGTTTTTTACGATAAAATTACCTATAGCTTGCATTAAATGTGTTTTTCCTAATCCACTTGGTCCATATATGAATAAAGGATTATACATTTTACCTGGATGTTCAGCAACAGCAAGAGCACTAGTAGCAGCAAATTTATTACTTTTTCCTATTATATAATTATTAAATGAATATCTAGTGTCAAGATTTGTTTCAAAATTGTCATTATTTGGTATACCTATAGATTCTATATCTAATTTAATATTTTTTTCTAATTCTTCTTCTAAATAAAATTCAAATTTAAAATTTGTACCAGTTACTTCTAAAAATGTTTCTTCTATAATATCAATATAATTTTCTGAAAGGTTTTTTTTATGAATGTGATATGGAACTTGAACTTTTGCAATACCATCATTAATATTTATTAACTTGGTTTCACTAAACCATGTTTCATATGATATATTACTAATTTTTTGTTTAATTTTCTCTAAAAAATTTATCCACATATTATTTAAGTTCATAAATTCACCTTCTTCGTAATCAACATCAATATTTTACAATAAAATGTGTAAAAAAGAAAGAAAAAAACCTTAAAAAATAAAAAAAATAAACTTATACACAAAAAATGTGCATAAGTTTTAAACATCATTTTTTGTAAACATTTGTTTAAAATGTGGATAAGTTAAAATTATGTTGAAAATTATATTTTAATATTTAAATTCAATGAATATTTCATTTAAATCATTGTGCATAACTTTTTTTATTAATCTAAAAAAAGAAATTGACAAAATTGAAAAAAATATATATAATTGATAAAGCAAGCAGATATTATAGATAATGGAGGTGTACGATGAAAAGAACATATCAACCTAACAATCATAGAAAAAGTAAGAAAATGGGTTTTATGGCACGTATTAAAACTAATATAATTACAAGAAGAAGAAAAAAAGGTCGTAAAGTATTATCTCGTTAATAATCACTCTAAGTAGTGATTTTTGTTTTAAGGAGGTTAAATTTGAAAAAAAAGAATATAATTAAGCATAATTTAGAATATACTAGAATTATTAAAAATTCTAAACCTTACAAATTTAATTATTTTATTATTTATCTGGAAAAAAATACAAATGATAATTATAAATTTGGTATATCCGTTAGTAAAAAATTGGGAAACGCAGTTGTTCGAAATAAATTAAAAAGACAAATAAAAGACATAATTGATTCTAAATACTATGAAAATTCTTTTAATTGTATTATAATATTAAGGAAGGAAATTTTAAAAAAAACTTTTCAAGAAAAGAAAAGTGCTTTATATTTTGCTTTAAATAAATTAAGTATTATAAGGGAGGATTTTAGTGAAAAAACATAAAAAGATAAAAATTATACTGTTAGTATTATTAGTAGTAATTGTAACGGGTTGTACTAAGCAGTTGAAAAATAGTGAAGGAAAAATAGTAAAAAATAATGAAACAGGACAAGTATTACCATCAAATATTTTGTGTAAACCAAATGATAAAGATATATTAAAATTGTATGAAAAAACGAAAGATGAAAAAATTGAAAAACTAAACAAGCAATTAAAGGATAAAGATATCTCTAAATCAGAATATAATAAACAGAAGGATAATTTACTAGATGTAAATAAATTAGTTGCCTGTAATGATTTTAAAATAACATCTGGTGGTTATGAGGGTTTGTGGACTAGTCTTTTTGTAAAACCATTAGCTTGGGTTTTAATTCAATTAGGTAATTTATTAAAAAATTATGGATTATCAGTTATAGTTGCAACGTTAATAATAAGATTAATATTACTTCCTGTTACTAAAAAGGCTGCTAAACAATCTGAATTATTAAAAGATGCAAAAGATGATATGGACAAGATAGAAAAAAAGTATAAAAATAAAAATGATCAGGAATCAATGGCTATGAAGAGTCAAGAAATGATGATGGTTTATAAAAAACATGGTATAAATCCAATGTCTGGTTGTATATTTGGATTTATTCAAATACCATTATTCTTGGCATTTTATGAAGCTTTGTATAGATTACCAGTTTTGTTTGAAGATAAATTTTTAATTTTTAATATGTCAACTACTCCTATTACTGGAATGAGTGCAGGACATTACTTTTACCTAATTCTTCCACTTTTAGTTGGAATAGTAACTTATTTTTCATTTAAATTAAATAGTGGTGCAACAATGGGACAAGATCAAGCAAAACAAATGAAAATGATGACAAATATAATGATGATAGTTATATTATTTACTTCATTTTCAATGTCCACAGCTATTATATTGTATTGGATAACAAATAGTACCTTTACTATTGTTCAAAATTTAATTGTTAAAAGGAGTAAGTAAATATGAAAGTATATAATTTTTCTGGTAAAGATAAAGATACTTGTAGAATTAAATGTTTGGAAGATTTGGATTTATATTATAATGAAATAATAACAACTGAATATGAGGATGATAATTTATATAAAATGGATGTTTTAAAAAAATCGGAAATTAAGGATTATATTCTTTCTTTTTTAACAAAAATATTTGATAAAATGAATATTACTGCTAAAATAGACATTGATGAAATAGATGAAATATTTACAGTAAAGATTAGTAGTAAAGACAATGCTATAATTATTGGAAAAGATGGAAAAAATTTATCTTCCTTACAGTTTTTATTGAAACAATCATTAAGAGTTAAAACAAAATTTAATTTAAAAATAAATATAGATGTTTCTAATTATAGATTACGTAGGCAACAATTATTTGAAGATGATGTGAAAAAAATTATTAACGATGTTTTAACTACAAAAACAGATACAACTTTGGATCCTATGAATTCATATCAAAGAAGAATTGTTCATAATGTTGCTAACAATTACTATAATATTGAAACTGTAAGTGTAGGTGAAGAACCTAATAGATGTGTTGTAATAAAATATATTGAAAATTAATACTATTTATATAGTATTTTTTTGGAGGTAAAATATGAATGATACTATAGCAGCTATATCAACCCCTCTTGCGACAGGAGCCATTTCTATTATTAGAATTAGTGGTGAGGATGCAATAGATATAGTAAGCAAAATATTTAGAGGAAAAAATTTGAATAAAGTTTCAGATCACACAATAAATTATGGACATATATATAATGAGAATATTTTAATAGACGAAGTAATGGTTTCAGTTATGAAGGAACCTAATACATATACTAGAGAAAATGTAGTTGAAATAAATGCTCATGGTAGTATTGCAAGTGCTAATAAAATATTAGATTTATTGTTAAAAAAAGGGTGTAGACTTGCAAAACCAGGGGAATTTACTGAAAGAGCTTTTTTAAATGGTAGAATTGATTTACTGGAGGCTGAAGGTATTATGGATGTTATTTCATCAAAGACTTCTAAAGCACAATCAATAGCTGTAAATCAATTAAAAAAATCAACATCAAATAAAATAAAAGAAATTAGAAATCAATTATCAAAGATTGAAACAAATATAGAGGTTAATATAGATTTTCCTGAATATGATGATATCAAAGTTTTAAATAATGAAATGATAAGACCTATTTTATTAGATTGTCTATCTAATTTAAAAACATTATTAAAAAATTCTAAAAGTTCGATGATTATAAAGAATGGTATAGATACAGTAATAATAGGTAAACCAAATGTGGGTAAAAGTAGTATTTTAAATAGAATTCTTGAAGAAGAAAAGGCAATAGTAACTGATATTCCTGGAACAACCAGGGATATTGTAGAGGGTGAAGTTATTATAGATGGTATAAAATTGAATTTAATAGATACAGCTGGTATAAGGAAAACAAATGATATAGTTGAAAGTATAGGTGTAAAAAAAAGCCTTGAATTAATAGAAAAAGCTTCACTTATATTATTTGTTGTCAATAATAATTCAGTTTTATCAAGTGATGAGATAGAAATTTTAAATAAAATAAAAGATAAAAAATATATTATTATAGTAAATAAAATAGATTTAGATAGAAAAATAAAATTGAATAGTGATGATAATGTAGTATATATATCAGCATTAAATAATAAAGGGATAGAAACATTAAAAAATAAAATTTACAGTATGTATAATTTAGATGAAATAGATACTAATGATTTTAATTATGTTAGTAGTTTAAGAAGTATCAATTTAATACAAAAGTCAATAACAAGTATTGAAAAAAGTTTAATTTTAATAAAAAATGAAATGCCTATAGATATTGTAGAAATAGAAATTAATAATGCTTCAGAATATCTAGGTGATATTTTAGGAATAAATTATAAAGAAGATTTTTTTAATCAATTATTTAGTAATTTTTGTCTTGGAAAATAAATTATAATTAATTGTTAAAATATTAAATCTTTAGTATAATACTGAAGGAGGAATGTGATTTTTATGTATGAAGTAATTGTTGTAGGTGCGGGACATGCTGGATGTGAAGCAGCATTAGCAGCAGCTAGAATGAATCATAAAACATTGTTGATTACTGGAAATATAAAAAATATAGCCGATATGCCATGTAATCCATCAATAGGTGGAAGTGCAAAGGGAATAATTGTTAGAGAAATAGATGCTTTAGGTGGTGAAATGGGTCGTAATGCAGATAAGTCTTTATTTCAATTAAAAATGTTAAATAGTTCTAAAGGTCCAGCTGTTAGATCGCTTCGTGCCCAGGCAGATAAGGTTTTATATCCAAAGGAAATGTTAAAAACATTGACAACTACTGATAATTTGGAAATTAAAGAGGCAATGGTTGCAGATATAGTAGTTGATAATAATGTAGTAAAAGGTGTTATATTAGAGGATAAAACTATTATAAATAGTAATGCTGTAATAATCACTACAGGTACATATTTAAAGTCAGATATTTTGGTTGGCTCTACAAGAACTAGAAAAGGTCCGCATGGTGAAAAAACTAGCAATTATTTAAGTGATAATCTAAAAAAATATGGTTTTTTCATAAAAAGATTAAAGACTGGTACTCCTCCAAGAATTGAGAAAAATAGTATTGATTTTTCCAAGACTAGAGTTGAGGAGGGTGATTTAAAGGAATATACTTTTAGTTTTGATAATAAGTGTTATTATGATATATATAATCAGGTTCCTTGTCATTTAATTTATACTAATGAAAAAACCCATGATATTATAAAAAATAATCTTACTAAGTCAAGTATGTATGGGGGGCTAAATGATATTAAAGGTGTTGGCCCTAGATATTGTCCATCAATAGAAGATAAAATAGTAAGATTTAGTGATAAGGAAAAACATCAATTATTTTTAGAACCAGAAAGTAGATATTATGATGATATATATCTTCAAGGTTTTTCTACTAGCATGCCAATTGATATTCAAGATAAAATGGTTCATAGTTTGCCGGGATTAGAACAGGCTAAAATATTAAAATACGCTTATGCGATAGAATATGATGCAATAGATAGTAAACAATTAAAACTTTCTTTAGAAACAAAAATAGTAGATAATTTGTATACGGCAGGCCAGATCAATGGTACTAGTGGATATGAAGAAGCTGCTTGTCAGGGATTAATAGCTGGTATAAATGCTTCGTTGAAATTAGAAAATAAAAAACCTTTAATTTTAAAAAGAAGTGAAGCTTATATTGGCGTTTTAATAGATGATTTAGTTACAAAGGGAATAATGGATCCTTATCGTATGTTAACTTCTAGAGCTGAGTATAGGTTATTATTAAGACATGATAACGCTGATATGAGGCTTACGGAATATGGATATAAAATTGGTCTAATTAAAGGTAAAAGATATGATGATTATAAACGAAAAGAATATTTAATAAATGATTTGACTGATAAATTAGAAAGTATAAAATTAACAACAGCAAAGAAGGATCAACAGTTTTTACAAAATTTAAATACTAATTTAACAAAAGATTCAATTTCACTTTATGATTTATTAAAAAGGCCTGAGATAAAAATCCAACAGTTAACAAAATATATAGGAACCTATCCAAATGATGTTTTAGAACAAGTAGAAATTACTGTAAAATATGAAGGATATATTAATAAAGAATTAAAAGAAGCTGCTAAGTTTAATGAATTAGATGAAAAAATTATTCCGAAAGATATAGATTATTCTAAGGTAAAGAATTTAGCAAGTGAAGCTCGTCAAAAATTAGAACAAATTCGTCCTAATTCTATTGGTCAAGCTATGCGTATTAGTGGTGTAAATCCGGTAGATATTTCTTTAATAATGATATATATAAAAAAGGAGTATTTTTATGACAATAGATAATTTTATTGAAGCCTTAGAAAAATTGGGAATTAAATGTACTCAAAAGCAATTAATAAATTTAGAAAAATATTATAATTTAATAATTGAATATAATAAAATTATGAATTTGACCAGAATAATTTCAAAGGAAGAGATGTATTTAAAAAATTTTTATGATTCACTTACCATAATTAAAGAAATTGATTTAAATAATGTAACCAAGGTATGTGATATTGGTTCCGGGGCTGGATTTCCTGGTATTGTTATAAAAATATTTTATCCAAATTTGGATGTAATATTAATAGATTCATTGAATAAAAGGGTTAAATTTTTAAATCTTGTTATAAATACTTTAAATTTAAAAAATATTGTAGCTATTCATTCTAGAATTGAAGAATATGCAATTAAAAATCGCGAGTATTTTGATTTAGTAACAGCCCGTGCTGTTGCACCTTTAAATGTATTGTTAGAGTATTCTATCCCCTTATTAAAACAAAATGCATACTTTATTGCTATGAAGGGGAAAGATTATGAAAAAGATAATTGTTATAATGTTTTGAAAAAATTAAATGCAAAAATTATAGATGTTAATAAATTTAAATTACCATATGAAAATAGTGATAGAACTTTGTATAAAATTATAAAAGCAGGAAAAACTCCATTAAAATATCCAAGAAAATATAGTGAAATAAAAAATAAGCCATTATAATAACGACTTATTTTTTTATTTCCCAAAACTATTGCATTATTTCCCAAAATATAGTAATATATAATTACGATAGAAGGGAGTAATTATATGAATCAACAAGAACAAGTATGTAAGGTTGTTAATTTGTCTAATAATGATATCTTACCAAATAGATTTCAACCAAGGAAATATTTTGATGAAGAAGAAATATTACAATTGTCAGAATCTATAAAAGAGCATGGTGTTATAAATCCAATAATTGTTAGAAAATTAGGAGATAAATATGAATTAGTAGCTGGTGAAAGAAGATATAAGGCCAATATACTAGCGGGAAATGATAGCATTCCGTCTATAATTATGGATGTAAACGATAAAGAAAGTTCTGAAATTGCAGTAGTAGAAAATATTCAAAGAAAAGATTTAAATGCAATAGAAGAAGCTATATCGTATAAAAGAATATTAGATATAGGCTATATGACTCAGGAACAGTTAGCCCAAAAGATGGGAAAGAGCCAATCAGCAATAGCTAATAAAATAAGATTATTAAAATTATCCGATGAAGTGCAGGATGCAGTAATGAAAAAAGAAATATCAGAGCGTCATGCAAGATCATTATTGAAATTAACATCAATAGAAAAACAAAATGAAATGTTAAAAAGAATAATAACGGAAAGGTTAACAGTTAGAAAAACAGATGAGGAGATAGATAAAATGAATAATAATTTATATAATAATAGTGATGCGGTAGCACCAATAATGCCAAATTCAAATATTACAGATATTAATATTTCCCAAATTCCACAACCGGGAAATAATAGTATAAATATACAAACAAATCCTATGGAATCAGGTAATATGATGAATGGTATAAATTTAAATAATGCATCAGCAATGGGAAATATTAATGAAAATAATAGAAATGATATAAAATATTTTAATCAAAATATATCATCAGAAGTAAATCCTATAGAAAATAAACAACAAATAATACAACCATCAGAGAAAGAAATGGTTAAAAACGATATGATTACAAATCAATTAAATGATGATGGTATTTCTTCATTTAATTTTCCAAATCAAGATTTAAATTCCGTACAAGCAACAAAATTAAACCAATTTTCATCACCTAAAGGAGAATTTCTTAATTCAATGAATAGTAGTATTCCACCATTAAACCCTATAGAGGAATCTCCACAATCAATTAAAAATCAAATAGATGATTCATCAGCAATTAACCAAAATAGTATGAACTATATAAATTCTTTTGATGAAAAATCTTCTTCAGTTAATAATATAGATGATGTAAAACCAGTAGTACCACAACCGATAGAAAAAAATATTCAATCTGATATTAATATTATTAATGATGAAGAAAATACGAATAAGAATGTTGCTCCAGAGGTAAAAACTATAAATGAATCAGTTACTCCCCCACTACAAAATTTTAATGAAAATTTAATGGGAAATAATTCGTTCAATGTTTCTGAAAATAAAAATTCTTTAAATGATAATAATCTTTCTTCGTTAAATTTTATAAATGAAAATAAAACTCAAAATATAGATAATAACCTATATCAAAATAAGAATCAAAATTTATCATATAATGTTTCTAATGTAAATGATAATGTTCATAATTTTAGTAATATTACAACTAACAATATAGATAATAATAATTCTACTATATCATTGAAAAACAATTATTTCCCAAATAACGATAATATTTCTTTTTCTACTTCGCCAATCATAGATACAACACAAAATAATAATATTGATTTATCAGTAAATGAGGATAATTCAACAAACAATTCTATTGATAATAGTAGAAATATAAATAATAAATATGAAAAAATTCCAGAACCAATAATTGTAAATGATTATAATCAACAATATGATCCAATTATGCCAGATTCGACTAACAAACAACCTGCTATAGACTTTAAAACTATTATAAATTTAATAAGAAAGTGCTCTCAGGCAATAGAAAATAGTGGATATAAAATAGAAACAGAAGAATATAATTTAGATAATTTATATCAAGTTGTATTTAAAATAGAAAAGAAAAATTAATGATATATACGAAAGAATAAGGTGAATATCAGTAAAAAAGTAAATAAATAAAAATAGTTAAAATTAGATAAAATTTATGAAAAATAATTTTATCTAATTTTTTTCTTCGCAAATATTGTATTTTAAGTAACATAAAAAAAATTAAAATATGAATGGTATAAGATTGATGATGCAATATTTTATAATCCAGATAATTTTTATATTGCAGCACTTGCATATTGTTATCTGTTGCTAAAAATATATTTAAACCAGATATAGATTTTGCTATTTTACAATGATTTGTTTATTATAATAAATTAAATATTATTGGATATGAATCAAACCCTGTTAAATGTAATGTTGAAAGAAAGTAAGAATATTAATGTTAGAGAACATTAACTAAAAGTATAGATAAGAGTATAAAAGCGATAATCAATAATAATGCATAATTGATATTATTATGGTATTATTTTTAATATAATTTAAATATTTTAAAAGAAGATAAAAGAATTTAAATTATGAAAATATTTAGAATGAATCTTGTAGTTGAAATGGCTTCCTTGTTTTATTATAAAATAAGTGTTAAAATAGATTACTAGAAGGTATTTAGTTTTATTTAGTAAATT
Organism: uncultured Bacilli bacterium; assembly: GCA_934153675.1. Classification (GTDB taxonomy): domain Bacteria; phylum Bacillota_I; class Bacilli_A; order RF39; family UBA660; genus RUG12438. The sequence continues at coordinate 100,002 of CAKPFG010000002.1, read as the reverse complement.
CGTGGCTGAAATGCATGTTCTATGTGTGTTCACAAAAAATCAGCTTATCAGTTAAGTATTATGATGTGAATTTTTACCAGGTTGACACAAATTTGATGGTTGATATTGGTCGTAATAAGGAGGGCATTATGTTTAAATTAGAATCAAAATATATACCTAGTGGAGATCAACCACAGGCAATAGAAAAACTGGTTAAGGGAATAAAAAATGGTTTAAAAAAACAAGTCTTGCTTGGTGCAACAGGAACAGGAAAAACATTTACTATAGCAAATGTGATTAAGGAAATTAATAAACCCACGATAGTTTTAGCCCATAATAAAACACTTGCCGGACAGTTATATGGGGAGTTAAAGGAATTATTTCCCAAAAATCATGTAGAATATTTTGTATCATACTATGATTATTATCAACCAGAAGCATATGTAGCTAAAACAGATACTTTTATTGAAAAAGATGCTTCTATAAATGATGAAATAGATGAATTAAGGCATAGTGCAACATCTAGTTTATTGAATTATAAAGATGTAATAGTAGTTGCTTCTGTATCTTGTATATATGGTATTGGAGAAATAGAAGAATACAAAAATAAGACATTAACACTTACAGTTGGTGAGATATATGAAAGAGATATTGTAATTGGAAAATTAATTGATATGCTTTATGAAAGAAATAATTTAGATTTTAAAAGAGGAACTTTTCGAGTAAATGGAGATATCCTAGAAATTATTCCGATTAATCAACATAATAGTGGTATCAGGATAGAATTTTTTGGCGATGAGATAGACAGAATATCTGAATTTGATATAATAACAGGTGTTTTAAAAAGTAATAAAAAAACAATAACTATTTTTCCAGCTAGTCATTTTGTCACTAGCGAGGAAAAATTAAAAAAGGCTTTAGAATTGATTAAGATAGAACTTAATAATCAGTTGAATAAATTTCAAAAAGAAAATAAATTGTTAGAGTATCAAAGATTAAGCGAAAGAACAAATTATGATATAGAAATGCTTAGTGAAACTGGTTTTTGTCGTGGTGTAGAAAATTATTCTGCTCCATTATCTTTGAGAAAAGCGGGAGAAACCCCTACTACTTTAATAGATTTTTTTCAAGAAGATTTTTTATTAGTTATAGATGAATCTCATGTTACAATTCCCCAAGTTAGAGGAATGTATAATGGGGATAGAGCGAGAAAAAGTGTATTAGTAGATTACGGATTTAGACTTCCCAGTGCTCTTGATAATAGACCATTAATGTTCTCAGAGTTTGAAAAAAAAATGGATAATGTTATTTTTGTATCGGCAACACCTGGTGATTATGAAAAACTATCATCATCACAAATTGTTGAACAAATAATAAGACCTACTGGATTATTAGATCCAATAATTGAAGTTCGAAGCCAAAAAAATCAAATAGATGATTTAATAAATGAAATAAACAAAAGAATTGAAAATAACGAACGTGTATTAATAACAACATTAACTATTAGAATGGCTGAAGAGTTGACACAATATTTAAAAAATATCGGAATTAGTGTTGCATATTTACATTCTGAAATAAAAACGTTAGAAAGAATGAAAATTATTCAAGATATAAGAAAAGGTAAATATAGTTGCCTTGTTGGAATAAATTTACTAAGAGAGGGACTTGATATTCCTGAGGTAAGTCTTATAGCTATATTAGATGCTGATAAACAAGGCTTTTTAAGAAGTAGTACAAGTTTAATTCAAACAATTGGTCGAGCTGCAAGAAATGCTAATGGTAAAGTTATTATGTATGCCGATCAAATTAGTGAAGCTATGTCATTTGCAATTAAAGAAACAAACAGAAGAAGAAAAATTCAGAGTGAATATAATTTAAAACATAATATTATTCCAAAAACGATTTCTAAAGAAATTAGAGAATTAATAAGTAATAATGATAAAAGTAATTCTTTGAAAAAAAGAAAACAAACAGAAAAAAAGGATAATGTAACAATAGATCAATTAGAAAAAGAAATGCAACGAGCGGCTAAAAATTTAGATTTTGAAAGAGCAATGGAAATTAGAGATGCCATTTTTGAGTTAAAGGCATCAATGTAGGAGGAAAAAATGGAAAAATTAGTAAATATTTTGGATTGGATATGCCATATGATAGGATATACTTTAGTATTAGTTATAACTTCGTTAATATTTCCTAAAAATATTTATGTAGATAGTAATTATTATTATATTTGGGGTTTTATTTCAATACTTATAATATATATTTTAAATAAAACTATAAAACCTCTGCTTTTTTGGATAACAATACCTTTAACAGCATTAACATTAGGATTATTTTATCCAATTATAAATATTTTAATTTTGAAATTAACAGACTTAATTTTAGGGGCTCATTTCCATATAACAGGACTTTTTTCTTTATTTTTTGTATCTATTTTTGTCTCTTTATTAAATTCAATAATGGATCACTTTTTTGTAGATAAATTAATAAAAGGAGCAAAATAAATGAATTCAAATATATTTGCAATTGGTTCTTTAGAAATAAAATGGTATTCAATTTTACTATTATTATCTTTTTTTATTGGTATTATCTTTGTATATCAAAAAAGAAAAATAATAAAGCTTAATGATAGCAATTTATTTGATATGTTGTTTTATTTAATCATATTTGCAGTTCTAGGAGCAAGAATTTATTATGTTTTATTTAATTTTGATTATTACTTAAATAATCCATTGGATATAATTAAAATTTGGGAAGGTGGTCTTGCTATTCATGGTGGTGTAATAGCTGGATTTGTATATTTATTTTTCTATTGTAAAAGAAAAAAAATAAAATTAATACTATTAACTGATATTATAGTTTTTCCTCTATCTTTAGGTCAAGCTATAGGCAGATGGGGCAATTTTTTCAATCAAGAAGCATATGGGCCTATCACTACTTATCATCATCTAAAAGAGTTACATATTCCTAATTTTATAATAGATGGAATGCACATTAATGGTGTTTATTATCAGCCAACTTTTTTATATGAATCTATTTTTTGTCTTTTAATCTTTATAGTATTATTAATTGTTAGCAAATTAAAAAATAATAAAAATGGTATATGTACAGCTATTTATTTGATATTATATGGCTTTGAAAGATTTTTTATGGAAATATTAAGACAAGATAGTTTGATGATTTTAAATATTAAAGTAGCACAATTAGTTTCAGTGTTAATGATTATACTTGGTATAGTTATCTTATTTATAGTGAGTGATAAAGTTGAAAAAAAACAATTAAATTAAAACACGCAAAATGAGTTCAAAAATATGTGATTTTTTTGAACTTAGAGTAAGTCAATGAAGACTATAAAATAAATAATTCTTTGAAATAGTAAACTGTTATTAGGTAATCTGCAATGGAATGTTGTAACCTAAATTAGTTAAATAAAAAATCATTTTTTCAGGAGTATTTTGAATATATTTATGTGATTTAAAATTTCTATTCATTAGATTTTCAACCCTGTTATAATCAAAAACTTTCTCAGTAAGTAACATATGATATGCACTTGTAAGTAGTAGTCTTGCTATTGCAATAATTGCTTTTTTGTGACTACGACGTCTTTTTAAATATTCGTACTTGCCTTAATATATGGATGATATCCTTAAACACATAAAGCATATTGAATAAGTAAAGGCTGATATAAATACCTGCTTTAGTAATTCTAATAGATTTTTTTCTTGGCAGATTCATTACATCTAGGTGAAAGTCCGGCCCAAGGGCAAAGATGTTTATCATCAACAAAAGTGTTCATATTTGTACCAATTTCTGCTATAGTAAATATTGCTGATATTTCTTTTATACCAGGAATAGTTAAAAGAAGATTAATTTCAGTTGAATATTTGAGAGCAAGTTTTAAAATTTGTTCTTCTAGTTCATCAATACATTCATTAATTGAATCGTAATGTTTTAGAACAATATTCATTTTTGATGATTGAGACTCGTCAAAATTACCATTGATAGATTTTAAAATTTCTTCTGGTGATGATTTCAAATTTTTGCGAAGTAATTGTGTGATATCATCTAAAGTTAAATTAGGGTTAGAAAGCATTAACTTTAAGATTGATTGAGATGTTTTTGGTAAAACATCAGTTACAATATTTGCAATTTGAACATTAGACATTGTAAGAGTGTTTTGAAATCTATTTTTTTCGCCAGAACGAATATTAATAAATTTATTTCTGTAACGCATTAAATCTCTTAATTGTCTGATATTTGCAGGTGGCATATAGAATGGGTAATAATATATTTATATTTTCTTTTCTAAAATATTTTGTTAAAGGGTTTTGACTGAAAATTCTAAGTTAGAAAATGCAAGAAATGGTTTTCATATAGATAAAGTTCCGTGCTCAAAAAGGCAATACTCATTTGTACAGCAAAAATAATTGATACATATAATTATACGGGTTTAAAGTAATACTTTAACACCACTCACTTTACGTGCTTTGTAGTATCTTAATAATAGTTTACTATTATATCAAAAAATTAATTATTTTAATTACAATGTGTGCCTTTCAGAGGACTGAAAGGACGAAGAAAGGAACGTTAATTAATTATGATAAATAAAAATTGGAATATTGTATTAAAAGATGAAATGGAAAAAGAATATTTTAAAAAATTGGTGCTTTTTTTAAAAAATGAATATCGTAAAAAAGAAATTTTTCCACCATATAATAATATATTTGCTGCTTTAAGGTATACAGATTACGATAAGGTTAAAGTGGTTATTTTAGGACAAGATCCCTATCACGGGTTAGGTGAAGCTCATGGCTTGAGTTTTTCTGTTAAAAATAACGTTAAAATGCCCCCTTCTCTTAGAAATATATTTCAAGAATTATACCTTGATTTAAATATTAAAAGAACTAACACAGATTTAACAGATTGGGCAAAACAAGGCGTTTTATTATTGAATTCTATTATGACTGTTGAAAAAGATAAACCACTTTCACATAAAAATAAAGGATGGGAAATTTTTACAGATAATATAATAAGAGTTTTAAATAATAGAACTGATCCAGTTATTTTTGTTTTATGGGGAAATTTTGCAAGAGGTAAAAAGGCGTTGATAACTAATAAAAATCATAAAATAATAGAAAGTGCTCATCCTTCTCCCCTATCGGCTTCTCGAGGTTTTTTTAATAGTAAACCATTTAGTAAAATAAATTATTATCTAGAAACAATGCATAAATCAAAAATAAATTGGTAAAGTATTGAAAATTTTGGTATTTACAAATGCCTTTTTTTTTGTTATAATTTACGCGAGTATTAATTACTCCTTGCTCAGATGAGCCAAAGACCATAAGGAGGTGGAATAATGAGAAAATATGAAATTATGTTTATTGTAAAACCTACGCTTCAGGAGGATGCAATAAAAAGTGTAGGTTCAAAATTTCAAAAAACATTAGAAAATAATGGTGCAAAAATTACAAATGTAGATGCGTGGGGACAAAAAACTCTAGCATATGAAATCAAAAAAGGTAATGAAACTTATAAAAGTGGTTATTATTATGTAATTGACTTAGAATCTAAAGATGATAAAGCAATTAAAGAGTTTGATCGTTTAGCGTTGATAAGTTCTGATGTTATTAGACATATCGTAATCAGAAATGAAAAATAAGAGAGGTATTTATGAATAAAGTAATTTTGCTTGGAAGATTAACAGCAAAACCAGAATTAAGATATACTCCTTCAAATACAGCATATACTAGATTTTCAGTTGCTGTAAATAGGTCTTATGCAAGACAGGACGGCAGTAGAGAAACAGATTTTATAAATGTTGTTGCTTGGAATAAAAATGCTGAAACCATTTCAAGATATTTTGATAAGGGTCGTCAAATTTGTTTAGAAGGTAGTATAAGAACAAATAATTATACAGATAAAGAAGGAAATAAAAGATACACTACAGATGTTCAATTAGATAGCTTTGAATTTGTAGAAAGCAAGAAAACAGCTGAAGGTAACATTGGTAATATTAAAGAAGAAACTCCATATGATTTTCAAAATGATGTTTCCTCTGGTTCAACATCGAATGTAGAAAATGATCCATTTTCAGATTTTGGAGATAGTGTATCAATAGATGAAAACTTCTTAGATTAAGGAGGAAAAAATAATGGCTGAATTTTATAGAAAAAAGAAAAAAGTATGCCAAATGTGTACAGGTAAAGATGTTGATTATAAAGATATCGACACGATAAAAAAATATATCAGTTCTGATAGATGTAAAATTTTACCAAGAAGAGTAACAGGTGCTTGTGCTAAACACCAAAGATATATTGCAACTCAAGTTAAATATGCTCGTCACATGGCTTTAATACCTTTTGTTAAATAAAAAAGTGGTATATTAATTATCAATATACCACTTTTTTAATTTAATAAACTAAGAATTTCAGTCGGGTTGTTATTTTTATATATAATATTATAAATACATTTTATTATTGGCAATTCTATCTTTTGTTTTTCTATTAAAATATTAATCATTTTTAAAGTATTTATTCCTTCTATTGTAGTAGATTTTATGTAATTATAAATTTCATTTTTTTTCTTCTTACATATCATTATTCCAAAAGTAAAATTTCTACTTTTTTCGCTGAAACATGTTAATACTAAATCCCCTATTCCCGCCAAAGTTAATATAGATTCTTCATTTCCGTTAAAAAAAATTATTAACTTTCTTATTTCATGTGTTACTTTTGTAATATATAAAGCTTGTGTCGATATAGGTAAATTTAGTCCTTTAATAATACCACTACCAATAGCAAATATATTTTTGACAGCACCACAAACACTTATTCCCTCTATATCTTTAGTAGTTTCTATATAAATATTATCATTTGCTAGAGAATTTTTAATAACTTGAATTGTATTTTCATCAAAGGAAGCAAATGTAAATCCTATTGGAACATTATTAATTATATCAATTGCAAATGTTGGCCCTGATATTAGCCCTATTTTCTTTGTTTTTATTAATTTGTTAACGATATTTGCAATAGTTTTATTATTTCCTATTCCCTTAGTAGCAATGCAAAAATATTGATTATTAACAAGAGGTTTGATAAAATTACATATTTCTTTTAAAGCATTTTGCGGAATAGCGATATATATTAAATTACAATTCATAATTTCATTTATATTTAATGTGAACTTTATTTTATCACTTATTTTATGATTATTTAATGTTTTAACAATTTTATTATCTTTTAATTCATTATATTCCTTTTCAAATTTAGTCCATAAAATAACATCTAATTTATTCTTATTTAAAATTTCAGCAAGAGCTATTCCATAGGCACCGGTACCAATTATTCCAACTTTCATTTTATCACCTATTACATTTTATCATAAAAAATTTATTTTACAAATTATTTTTTTAGTGAATTGATATGTTCATCAATCGCTTTTTTAATTTTTTCAAGCATTTTTATTTGCTCTTGTGTTGTAGTATCACTTCCAATTGTATCATTTATTATATGCTGTTTTTCTTTATTTGATATTCCATTTCGATTATTTAGAACTTGTTGTTGTGCTGAATTAGTTGATAATACTTGTCCTATTAACATAAACCAATTTCCTAATGAATTTTGTTCAGCAGGCGTTGCTTCATCTATTAATATATAACCTATTATAATTGCTGATAATGTAAAAATATTAGCTGGAGTATTCGGTACTAATTTCATACCATCACCTAATTTATCATATTCAAAATATATGTATATATTTGAAATATTAATTTAACAATTATCATGTTAAAAAAATAAAAATTCACAAAAATAAAAAAATATCCAGAAAAGACTTGTAATTTTCTGTTTTTTCATATATAATCTTTTATGTGTGGCGTGCTAGGATGTGTAAGGTTGCTGATACACCAGGTTAAGTTGTTAACCGAGTAACAGGTTTTTACACGGAGCAAGTCTATACTAGATATAGACGAAGGGAGGATTATATGTCAAAGACTACAGTTCGTATTAAATTGAAATCATTTGAACACAAAAACTTAGATAAGGCTTGTGCAAAAATAGTAGAAGTTGTAAAACGTAATGGTGGAAAAGTTAGTGGACCGATACCACTTCCAACAGAAGTTGAGAAAATTACTATTTTAAGAGCTGTTCATAAGTATAAGGATTCACGTGAACAATTTGAAAAAAGAACACACAAAAGACTTATTGATATTTTAAATCCTACTAAGGAAACAATTGAAGCTTTAGCTCATTTGGAAATTCCTAGTGGTGTTGATATCAAAATTATAAAATAAATAAGGAGGATATATGAAAGGAATCTTAGGTCGTAAAATTGGAATGACTCAAGTATTTACAGAATCTGGTAAGCTTATTCCTGTAACTGTTGTTGAAGTAGAACCTAATGTGGTAACACAAATTAAGACAAAAGAAAATGATGGATATGAAGCTATTCAACTTGGATTTGATACAAAGAGAGAAAAGTTAGCGACAAAAGCGAGTGCTGGTCATGCAGCCAAAGCAAAGACTACACCTAAGCGCTTCTATAAGGAAATAAAGGGTGTAGATATAAATGAATATACTTTAGGACAAGAGTTAACAGTTGAAACTTTTGCAAAAGGTGAAATCATTGATGTTACTGGAATTACTAAAGGTAAAGGATTTCAGGGTGTTATTAAAAGACATAATCAAAGTAGAGGACCAATGGGACATGGTTCACATTATCATAGAAGACCAGGTTCAATGGGTACAATGAGACCAATGCGTGTTTTCAAGGGTAAAGCGTTACCAGGTCATATGGGAACACTTACTGTAACAATTCAAAATTTAATGGTAGTAGATATTGATAAAGAAAATAATGTAATATTAGTTAAGGGAAATATTCCAGGACCAAAAAAAGGTCTTGTAATAATTAAAACTGCAGTAAAAAATCCAAAAACAGTAGAGATGGAAAACTTAGTTTCTTATGCTAAGGAAAATCCTGTTGAAACACCAGCGGTAGAAGCTACTAAGGAAGAAAATTAGTAGGGAGGATACTATATATGAAAAAAATCGATGTATTAAATATAAATGGTGAAAAAGTAAGTGATATTACATTAAATAAAGAAGTTTTTGGAATTAAACCAAATGATACTGTTTTGTATGATGCAATTAAATTAGCTCAAAATTCAGCCCGTCAAGGAACTGCTAGTGTAAAAGGTAGATCTGAAGTTTCTGGTGGTGGTAGAAAACCTTGGAAACAAAAAGGGACAGGACGTGCTCGTCAAGGCTCTATTAGAGCACCACATTGGTATCATGGTGCGGTAGCATTTGGACAACAATTTAAAAATTATGCTACTAAAATGAATCGTAAAGAAAGAAAATTAGCATTAAAAAGTGCTTTATCTTATAAAGTCTTAGATAAAGAATTAATCTTATTAGATCAATTAAAATTAGAATCTAGTAAAACAAAAGATATGAAAAACATTTTAAATAATTTAAAGGCAGAAAGAAATGTATTGATAGTAGTTAATGAATTAACAGATAATGTAGTGCTTGCATCACGCAATTTGAATAATGTATTACTATTAAAAGCAAATGAGATTAATACTCTTGATGTTGTTTCTGCCGATGTTTTAATAGCTGATTTAGATGCTGTTAAAACTATAGAGGAGGCTTTAGCATAATGAATAATTATAGAGATATTATAAAAGCTCCAATTATTACTGAAAAAACAGCAACTTTAAATGAAAACAATAACACTATTACTTTTAGTGTCGATGTAAAGGCAAATAAGACTCAAATTAAACAGGCTGTTGAAAAAATCTTTAATGTTAAGGTTGAAAGTGTAAATACAATAAATGTTCATCCTAAGAAAAAAAGAGTTGGACGTTATTCTGGATATACAAATAAAGTTAAAAAAGCAATTGTAAAATTAAAAGAAGGAAGTTCTATTGAACTTAATTAATCTAAAGGAGGAAATCATATGGCATCAATAATAAATTATAATCCAACAACTAATGGTAGACGTAATATGAGCACTTTAGATTATAGTGGCTTAACTAAAGTGGCTCCAGAAAAATCACTATTAGTTCCATTAAAGAAAAATGGTGGACGTAATAATCAAGGAAAGATAACAGTTAGACATCAAGGCGGAGGTGCTAAGAGAAAATATCGTATTATTGATTTTAAAAGAAATAAAGATGATATCAAAGGAACTGTTTTTTCAATTGAATACGATCCAAATAGATCAGCACATATTGCATTAATAAAATATAGTGATGGAGAAAAAAAATACATTATTGCTCCTAAAGGTATAAAATTAGGAGATGTAATTGAAAGTGGAGAAAAAGCAGATATTAAAATTGGAAATTGTTTACCACTTAAAAATATTCCAGATGGTACTATAGTTTGTTGTATAGAACTTACACCTGGTAAAGGAGCTCAAATAGCTCGTTCTGCAGGTTCTAGTGTTCAAATATTAGGTACGGAAGGAAAATACACTTTACTTCGTTTAACAAGTGGAGAAGTACGTAGAGTCTTGAGTACTTGTCGTGCTGTAATCGGTGAAGTTGGAAATGAAGATCATGAATTAGTAAATTTAGGAAAAGCTGGACGCAAGAGACATATGGGTATTAGACCTACAGTTCGTGGTTCAGTTATGAATCCTAATGATCACCCTCATGGTGGTGGTGAAGGTCGTGCACCAATTGGACGCAAAGGACCAGTTACTCCTTGGGGTAAACCAGCACTTGGTTATAAAACTCGTAAAGGTAAAAAATATTCTGACGATTTAATAGTACGTCGTCGTAAAAAATAGGAAAGGAAGGAAATTATGGCAAGAAGTATTAAAAAAGGACCTTTTGTTGACGAAAGTTTAATGAAAAAGGTGAAAAAAATCAATAGTTCTGAAAAGAAAGAAGTTATTAAAACATGGTCTCGCCGTTCAACGATATTTCCTGAATTTGTAGGTAATACCTTTGCTGTTCATAATGGAAAAGAATTTGTTCCAGTATATGTTACTGAGGATATGGTAGGACATAAATTAGGAGAATTCGTGGCTACTCGTAAATTTGGTGGTCATGGGCAAGATAAGAAATAAAACCTAGGAAGGAAGATAGTATGGAAGCAAGAGCAATTGCAAAAGGGCTTAGAATCCCACCACGTAAAGCTCGTTTAGTTGTAGATTTAATTCGTGGCAAAGACCTATCACAAGCTGATGAAATAGTTAGTAATATCAATAGTGAAGCTGCAAGACTTACTAAAAAGGTATTAACATCAGCTGTAGCTAATGCTTTAAACAACTTAGGTTTAGATAAAACTAAATTATATGTTAAAGAAGCATATGTTAATGAAGGTCAAACATTAAAAAGAATGAAATTTGGTTCTCGTGGACACGTAGATCCAATAAAAAAAAGGACAAGTCATATTACGATAGTTGTAAGTGACGAAAAATAATTTGTAAAGGAGGAAAACTTGTGGGTCAAAAAGTTAGTCCTATAGGACTTAGAATGGGTATCAATAAAACTTGGGAATCAAAATGGTTTGCAGATAACAAAAACTTTGCTAAATATTTAGATAAAGATGTTAAAATTCGTAAGTTTTTAGATAAAAGATTAAAAGACGCATCAGTTTCAAGTATTCTTATTGAGAGAAATCCAAAAATGACTAATATAATTATTAACACAGCAAAACCTGGTGTAGTAATAGGTCATGGTGGAGATGAAATTGAAAAATTGAAAAAAGAAATATCTAAATTAGTATCAGAAAACATTCAAATTTCTATAAAAGAAATAAAGAATCCTGATCTAGATGCAGCATTAGTGGCTGAAAATATAGCCCGTCAAATAGAAGGACGTGTATCATTTAGAATTGCACAAAAAAGAGCAATTAGAAATACAATGAAAGCAGGTGCAAAAGGAATTAAAACTTCAGTGTCTGGTCGTCTAGGTGGAGCTGATATGGCTCGTACTGAGGGATATACTGATGGAATTATTCCGTTGCATACTTTAAGAGCAGATATAGATTATGCACATAAAGAAGCAAATACTACTTATGGAAAAATAGGTGTTAAAGTATGGATTTGTAAGGGAGAAATCTTACCTGCTAAGAATAAGGGAGGTAATAAAGATGGCCGTAATACCAAAAAGAACTAAATATCGTTGCCCTCATCGCCTTTCTTATGAAGGAAAAGCAAAAGGAAATACAAAATTAAGCTTTGGTGAATATGGTCTTATGGCATGCGAAGGTGCATGGATTACTGACCGTCAAATAGAGGCTGCTAGGGTTGCTATGACTCGTTATATGAAACGTGGTGGAAAGGTATGGATTAATATATTTCCTCATTTATCATTAACAAAGAAACCTCTAGAAACTCGTCAAGGTAAAGGTAAAGGTGCTCATGATTCATGGGTTGCAGTTGTTAAGGAAGGCAAAATTATGTTTGAAATTGGAGAAGTATCAGAGAGTATTGCTCGTGAAGCTTTAAGACTTGCTATGCATAAACTTCCTATCAAATGTAAATTTGTAAAAAAGGAAGGTGTGAAAGATAATGACTAATAAAGAAATAAGAGAATTATCTACAGAAGAAATACTTTCTAAGATAGAAGAATATAAAGAAGAATTATTTAACTTACGTTTTCAACAAGCAACAGGATCTTTAGAGAAACCTTCAAGAATACATGAACTAAGAAAGTTAGTTGCACGTATGAAAACAATAGTACGTGAACGTGAATTATCAAGTAAATAGGAGGAATTATGCAAGAAAAAAGAACTCGTGAATTAGTTGGAAAAGTAGTTAGTGATGTAAATGATAAAACAATTACTGTTTTAGTAGAAACATATAAAAAAGATAAATTATATGGTAAAAGAGTTAAATATTCTAAAAAATATGCTGCACATGATGAAAAAAATGAAGCAAAAAAAGGCGATAAAGTAAGAATCGCTGAGGTAAGACCTTTATCAAAGACTAAACATTTTCGTTTAGTAGAAGTAATAGAAAAAGCAGTTATACTATAATTGCCAAAGAATAGGAGGATAATTATGATTCAACAGGAAAGTCGTTTAAAAGTTGCTGACAATTCAGGAGCTAAGGAATTATCTGTAATTCGTGTTCTTGGTGGCAGTAAGGTAAAGACTGGAAATATTGGAGATATTGTAGTTGCAACCGTAAAAAAGGCAACTCCTAACGGTACTGTACAAAAAGGAAAAGTTGTAAAAGCAGTAGTTGTTAGAACAAAGTTTGGTCTAAGAAGAGCTGATGGTTCTTATATTAAATTTGATGATAATGCCGCAGTTATTATTAAAGATGACAAAAGTCCAGTAGGAACTCGTGTATTCGGACCAGTTGCACGTGAATTACGTGAACAAAATTTTATGAAAATTATATCACTTGCTAAAGAAGTGTTATAGTTGTTTGGAGGAATGAAAATGAACTTTAAAACTGGTGATAAAGTAGTTGTCATTGCTGGAAAGGATAAGGGAAAAGAGGGCAAAATCTTAAACGTTTTAAGAGCTGATAACAAAGTTGTTGTTGAAAATGTTAATATTGTAAAAAAACATGTTAAAGGTAATGGTCAAACAACTGGAAGTATTAATGAAGTTGAAGCTCCAATACACGTTTCAAACGTAATGATTATTGATCCAAAAACAAAGAAACCTACCAGAATAGGGCATTCTACTAATAAAGATGGCAAGAAGATTAGAGTTAGTAAAAAATCTAATTCCAATCTTGATTAATTGGAAGGAGGGTATATATGAACCGCCTAAAAGAAAAATATAAAAATAGTATCGTTCCTGAATTGAAAGAAAAGTATAATTATAAAAATATAAATGAAGTACCTAAATTAGATAAAATTGTTGTAAATATAGGATGTGGTGATGCTTCATCAAATTCTAAAATGTTAGAAGCATCATTAGCTGATCTTTCCATTATTACAGGGCAAAAGCCAGTAGCAACAAAAGCAAAAAAATCAATTGCTGGATTTAAGTTGAGACAAGGTCAAGCAATTGGATGTAAGGTAACATTACGTGGTGAAAAAATGTATAACTTTTTAGAAAAATTAATTTGCATAACAATACCACGTGTTAGGGACTTTAGAGGTATATCTAATAAAGCGTTTGATGGCAGAGGTAATTATACTTTAGGATTAACAGAACAATTGATATTCCCAGAAATAGAATATGATAAAGTTGTTAAAGTACGTGGTATGGATATTGTTTTTGTTACAACAGCAAAAACAAATGAAGAAGCTTACGATCTTTTAAAGGGATTCGGTATGCCATTTAAAAAATAAACTTAGGAGGATAATATGGCTAAGAAAAGTATGAAGGTAAAAGCTAGTCGTGAACCTAAATTCGAAGTACGTAAATATACACGTTGTAATAGATGTGGTCGTCCACATGCTGTATTAAAAAAGTATGGCATTTGCAGAATTTGTTTTAGAGAATTAGCTTATAAAGGACAAATACCAGGAATGAAAAAATCTAGTTGGTAAGAAGGAGGAAAGTTATGGTAACAGATCCAATCGCAGATATGCTTACACGCATTCGTAATGCAAATCAAATGCGATATAAAGAAGTTGAAGTACCTGCTTCAAAAATAAAAATAGAAATAGCTAGAATTTTAAAAGAAGAAGGATTTATATCTGATTATAAAATTAAAAAAAATAATGTTCAAGATATAATTACTTTATCTTTAAAATATAGCGACAAACAACGCGTTATCACAGGATTAAAAAGAATATCTAAACCTGGTTTACGTGTTTATGCAAAAGCTGAAGAAATTCCTACTGTATTAAGTGGACTTGGTATAGCTATCATATCAACTTCAAAAGGTATGATGACTGATAAAGATGCTAGAAAAAATTCACTTGGTGGAGAAGTTTTAGCTTACATTTGGTAGAAAGGAAAATATTATGAGTCGTGTTGGAAATAGAACAATTAATATACCAACAGGTGTAACTGTTTCAGTAGATAATAATGTTGTTACAGTAAAAGGCCCAAAAGGAGAACTTTCTACTGTAATTAACAGTAACATCAATGTTGAAATATTAGAAAATGAAGTAAAGTTAACAAGAAAAAATGATTCTTTTAAAAATTTTCATGGTACTGCTAATGCAAATATCAATAATATGATAATTGGTGTAACTGAAGGTTATTCAAAAAAGCTTGAAGCAGTTGGTGTTGGATATCGTTTTCAAGTAAAAGGAAATGAATTAGTAGTTTCAGCTGGTTATTCAAATCCAGTAGTAGTTCCAATAATTGAAGGAATTACATTAGAAAGTCCAAGCAATACTGAATTATTTGTAAAAGGTATTGATAAACAAAAGGTTGGACAATTTGCAGCTGAAATTAGAGAAATAAGAAAACCAGAACCTTATAAAGGAAAAGGTATTCGTTATGCAGATGAACATATTCGTCGCAAAGAAGGAAAGAAAGCTTCTAAATAATAAGAGAGGAGAGTAAATATGATCAAAAAAGTAGTTCGTAATGATGCTAGAATAGCAAGACACGATCGTATAAGAAATAAAATATCTGGAACAAAGTTGGTTCCTAGATTAAATGTTTTTAGATCAAACAACAATATTTTTGCTCAAATTATTGATGATGAAGCTGGTATTACTTTAGTTGCTGCATCATCATTAGAGAAAGAATTAAAACTTACTAATGGTGGCAATGTTGAAGCAGCAACTAAAGTAGGAGAATTGCTTGCTAAAAAAGCAAAAAAAGCAAAAATATCAAAAGTTGTATTTGATAGAGGTGGATACCTATATCATGGTCGTGTAAAGGCTTTGGCTGAAGCTGCACGTGAAAATGGCTTAGAATTCTAATAGGAGGAAAATGATGAAAGAAAATATGGAAAATGTTGAACAAGTTGCAAAAACAAATGTTAAAGAAACAAGTTCACATGATAATCAAAATAAAAAATTTGAAAGACAACCTCGTCAAAAAAGAGATAGACGTCCTAGAAATCGTCAAAGACAGCCAAAACTTTATGAAGAAGATGTAATATCTATAGGTCGTGTTACAAAAGTAACAAAAGGAGGACGTCATTTCCGTTTTTCAGCCGTTGTAGTAGTTGGAGATAGAAAAGGTAAAGTAGGTCTTGGAACAGGAAAAGCTAATGAAGTTCCAGATGCAATAAAAAAGGCAGTTCAAAACGCTACTAAGAATGTTGTAAGAATATCTATAGTTGATGAACGTACTATACCACATGATGCAATTGGTGTTGAAGGTGCTAGTAAAGTTATGTTGAAACCAGCTGCAAAAGGTACAGGAGTTAAGGCTGGAGGACCAGTCCGTTCAGTACTTGAAATGGCTGGTATAAAAGATATATTATCAAAATCACTTGGATCTAATACAAAAATTAATATGGCCTATGCTACATTAAATGCTTTAAAAGCACAAAAGACAGTAGAAGAAGTAGCTCGTCTTCGTGGTAAAAAAGTAGAGGAGATTAGATAGTATGAAATTACATGAATTGAAACCTAATGAAAAGGCATTTTCAAGTAAAAAAAGAGTTGGACGTGGTTCAGGCTCTGGTTTAGGAAAAACAAGTGGTAAAGGACATAAAGGACAAAATGCTCGTAGTGGTGGTGGTGTTAGACCTGGCTTTGAAGGTGGTCAATTACCTTTGTTCAGACGTTTACCAAAACGAGGTTTTTCAAATGCTAAATTTAAAAAAGAGTACGCTGTAATTAATTTAAGTGATTTAAATAAATTTGAAGAAGGGGCTATAGTAACTCCTGAAATATTAAAAAGCATGGGAATTTTAAAGAATCAAAAATGTGGTGTTAAAGTTCTTGGTAATGGTAAATTAGAAAAGAAATTAACAGTAAAAGCACATAAATTCTCATTAACAGCAAAAGAAGCAATAGAAAAAATGGGTGGAAAAGCTGAGGTGATGTAATAATGTCAACCGTTAAGCAAATATTCAGTCCTAAAAACAGAGATTTACTAAAAAAAATAATTTTTACATTAATGGCATTATTAGTGTTTAA
Source organism: uncultured Bacilli bacterium (assembly GCA_934153675.1). Classification (GTDB taxonomy): domain Bacteria; phylum Bacillota_I; class Bacilli_A; order RF39; family UBA660; genus RUG12438. Next base: position 83,051 of record CAKPFG010000002.1, on the reverse strand, counting down.
AATAGGAACGGCTATAACTGTTCCAGGTGCTAAAATAGCAACAAATAATTTAAATTTTTTTGAAATTTTAAATGCTATGAGTGGTGGTGCATTTGAAAACGCTTCAATATTTGCATTGAGTGTTACTCCATATATTACTGCTCAAATTATAATTCAACTTTTATCTTCAGATATTTTAAATATTATACCTTATTTATCTGATTTGAATAAACAAGGAAGTGTTGGAAGACGTAAGTTGAATCAAATTACAAGAGTTGTTGGTATTATTTTGGCTTTTATTCAAGGGTATATGTATTCATTTGCTTACATTTCTAATGGAAATGCAATGGATTATATGCTTTATGCATTAATATTAACGGCAGGAACAGCCTTACTTATGTGGATTGGTGATCAAATCACGATTAAAGGACTAGGAAATGGAATGTCTTTAATAATTATGGCTGGTATTATAAATGTATTACCAAGTATGTTTGTTAATTTGTGGACAGAGTTGATACCAAATGGATTTATTGGAATATTATTATTTGCCCTATTTATTATTGTATTTTTAATTGTTATAATAGGTGTAATATATGTTGAATCAGCGGAAAGAAGATTGCCGATTCAATATGCTAATAAATCTACAGTATCAATGGAAAATCAAAGCTATATTCCATTTAAATTGAATAGTGCTGGTGTTGTTCCAGTAATATTTGCATCAGCAATATTGTCAATACCACAAATAATTGCTAGTTTTGTAAAAAATGAAACTTTTACTTTAATAGTTTCAAAGTATATTAATTATACAACAAGTACAGGATTACTAATTTATGTAGTCTTAATAATTTTATTTACGTATTTTTATACATTTATGCAAATAAAGCCAAAAGAAATGGCGGAAAATTTAAATAAAAATGGTGGTTATATTCCTGGTATTCGTCCAGGTAAGGAAACTATTGATTATGTAAGTAAAGTTTTAAAAAGAATTACTATCGTTGGTGGTATATTTTTAGCTATATTGGCTTCATTACCAATCTTGTTAGGAAAAATATCAAGTCTTTCTAACGTTATATCTATTAGTGGAACAGGACTTTTAATTGTAGTTGGTGTTGCTCTTGAAACATATAAACAGTTAGAAAGTCGCTTAATAAGTAGAACATATGAAAATGGAAGAAAGAGTAGAAGGCGCAGAATTTAATGAGAATTATTTTACTTGCTCCTCCTGCAGCTGGTAAAGGTACAGAAGCTCAATTACTTGAACAAGAATATTCTATACCGCATATTTCAACAGGTGACTTATTAAGAAATGCAATACAAAAAAATAATGTTTTTTCAAAAGAAATACAAAAAACTATTGAAAAAGGTGATTTTGTTAGTGATGAGATAGTAATAAAGTTGATTGAAGAAAGAATTGCAAATGATGATTGTAAGAATGGGTATATATTAGATGGATTTCCAAGAAATATATCCCAGGCTCAAAAATATAATGAAATGCTAGATAATAATTTAGATAATCTTTATGTTTTTGTTATAGATATGGACAAAGAAATAGCAAAATCAAGAATTATTGGACGAAGATCTTGTCCAAAATGTGGTCGTGTATATAATATTAATTTTAAACCATTAACACCTAAAAAGAATAATTTATGTGATGATTGTGGTATAGAGTTAATTAAAAGACCAGATGATAATGTTATGACTTTGGATGAAAGATATAATGAATATCTTTTAAAGACAGCTCCTTTAATTGATTATTATAAAAAGAAATCTATAGCTTATTTTATTAATGGTAATCTGAATAAGTATTATACACATGATCAAATTAATAAAATTTTGAATAATAATAAAGTTATTTAAAGGAGTGTCTTTAAATTTTCAATTTGGTTATATTAATGCTTGCTAAATAACTATAATTGAAACAATAACTATGGTAAAAAATACTTATCCAATAAAAAGTGAATAGTAATTGCACTTCAACATATTGATTGTTGAAAGATTATATTTTTATAATCTGTCATAATTACACTTTAATAAATATGTATTAATTATCAAAATAGGTATCAATATTAAACGAGGTGAAAAGATGGCAAAAGATGATGTGATTGAAATGGAAGGAAAAGTATTGGAAGTGTTGCCAGGCTATAAATTTAAAGTAGAATTAGCCAACAAACATATAATCGAAGCCAACGTTTCAGGTAAAATGCGAATGAATATGATTCGTATCTTAGCTGGTGATAGAGTAATGGTAGAAATATCTACCTATGACTTAACACGTGGGCGTATAACCTATAGAAAGTAGGAGGTATAAAGATGAAAGTTAAACCATCAGTAAAAAAAATGTGTGAAAAATGCAAAGTTATTAAACGTAAGGGTAAAGTAATGGTAATTTGTGAAAACCCTAAGCATAAGCAAAGACAAGGTTAATAGGGAGGTGTTTTATGGCACGTATTAAAGGTGTAGATATACCAGATAATAAGAGAATAGAAATTTCTTTAACTTATATTTATGGTATAGGAAGAAGTTTATCAAAAACAATATTAAAAAATGCAAATATTGATGTAAATAAAAAAGCAGGGAATTTAACACATGATGAATTATCTGCAATTCGTGATGAAGTAAATAAATATTTAACTGAAGGAGATTTACGTCGCGAAGTTAATATGAACATCAAAACAAAAATGGAAATTAATTCTTATCAAGGAACTCGTCATAAGAAGGGTTTACCAGTAAGAGGTCAAAGAACAAATAGAAACGCAAGAACTCGTAAAGGTAAAGGAAAAGTAGTTGCTAATAAGAAAAAATAGTTGTTAAAAGGAGGTTAAACAATGGCTTACAAGGCAAGAAAAAGAAAAGTTAAAAAAACTGTACCAGAAGGAAAAGCTTTTATTCATTCAACATTCAATAACACAATTGTTACAGTTACTGATAAGGATGGAAATGCAGTAAGTTGGGCTTCTGCCGGAACGTTAGGATTTAAAGGAAGTAAAAAATCAACTCCATTTGCTGCAGGTATGTCTGCAGAGTCAGCAGGAAAAGCAGCAGTAGATATGGGAATGAAAAAAGTTGAGGTTTATGTAAAAGGTTTAGGATCAGGAAGAGAAACAGCTATTCGTTCACTTCAAACAGCAGGTTTAGAAATTACGTCTATAACTGATGTTACACCAATTCCACATAATGGATGTCGTCCACCAAAGCGTCCACGTGGGTAATAAAAAAGGAGTGATATAATGTTAAATTTTGAAAAACCAATATATAAAATAACTGAATATGTTGATAGCAAACACTATGGAAAATTTGAATTAGAACCACTTGAAAGAGGATTTGGAACTACGCTTGGTAATGCACTTAGAAGAATTATGTTATCTAGTATGCCTGGTAGTGCAATTATAGCTGTTAAAATAGATGGTGTAATGCATGAATTTCAAACTCTTGATGGAATTGTAGAAGATGTTACTACAATTGTATTAAATTTAAAAAATGTTGTTCTAAAAAATAATTCAACTGAAATAAAAAAATTAAGATTATTTTCAGATAAAGAAGGCGTTGTAACTGCTGGGGATATTGATACAGATTCTGATGTAGAAGTAATAAATAAAAATCAAGTTATTGCAACAATAGCTAAAGGTGGAAAGCTAAATATGGAAGTTTTGGTTGCTAATGGAAGAGGATATGTTCCTTCAAATGAAAACAAAAAGTATTTAGAAGATCAAGAATTAGGATTTATAGCTATTGATGCTATATATTCACCAATTGAAAGGGTAAGTTATGAAGTAGAAAATGCCCGTATTGGTCAAGATGCTAATTATGATAAATTAATTATGGAAATTAGTACTAAAGGATCAATTAGACCTGAAGAAGCAATGGCTCTTGCAGCTAGAATTATGATAGAACATTTAAATATAATTACTGATTTAAATGAAATAGCAGATGTAACAGGAATAATGAATGCTAAGCAAGAAGATACTAAATTAAAAAAATTGGAAACTTCAATTGATGATTTAGATTTTTCTGTTAGAGCATATAATTGTTTGAAAAGAGCAGGTGTTAATACTTTAGGGGATTTAACTGCTAAATCTGAGTTAGAAATGATGAAAGTTCGTAATTTAGGTAAAAAATCTTTAAAAGAGGTAATAGACAAAGTTAAAGACATGGGACTTAAATTTCGTGAAGATGATTAATAGTTAGGAGGATTTGTATGGCTTATAGAAAATTAGGACGTACTAATAAGCATAGAAGAAGTATGCTTGCTAACTTAACTAAAGATCTATTAATGAATGGTAAAATTGAAACAACAGAAACAAGGGCAAAAGAAGTTCGAAAATTTGTTGATAAAATGATTTCTTATGGTAAAGATGGATCTTTAGTAGCAAGAAGAAAAGCATTAGCTTTTATGCAAAATGACACAGTTGTTGTTAAAAAAGTATTTGATGAATTAGCTCCAAAATATGCTAATCGTAACGGTGGATATACAAGAATATTAAAATTAACAGAGCGTCGTGGTGATGATGCATTAATGGTAATTTTAGAATTAGTAGAAGAAGATGTTAAATAAGCATCTTCTTTTTCATTAATAGTCTATCTTTTGGCTTTTATACTATTTTTAATTGCAAATTAATTGAAATTGTGGTATTATATCATAAATTTTTAGCGCATAGTTAACGAGGGAGTGTGTTTATGTTTAATGTAATAATGTGTGATGATAATAAAAGAGATTTACAAAAAGTTTATAATGTTGTAACCAACTATATGGATAATCATGATTATAAGTATGAGAAATATATTTTTAACGACTACGATGATTCATTTATGGATATAGTAAACAAAAAAATTCCATTTAAAATTTATATATTAGATATTGAAACAAAGTCTAGGTCAGGTATAGATGTGGCAAGAGAAATTAGAAAAAAAGATGTAGATAGTGCAATTGTATTTTTAACTGGCCATAATGACTTAGGATTAGAAGTATTAAATGAAGATATACCATTTACCGCTTTTATTAATAAATTTGTTAATTGCGAAAATAGATTAAAAAAATGTCTTAAAAATATTATAAGAAAAGTAAGTCGAAATAGAATATTAAAAATACAGGATGGTTGTTCATTATACACAATAAATATTGATAGTATTATATATATAACAAAAGATAGTTATGAAAGAAAAACCATTATTGTAACAGATACAGAAGAATTTAGATTAAATAAATCATTAAACTTTATTAAAGAATTATTAGATGATAATTTTGTACAAACACATAGAGCATGCATAATAAATAGAAACAGAACTGTGAAGATAGATTTTGCAAATAAATTAATATTATTTGATAATCAAAATAAAATAGATTTAATATCAAATAAGTATAGAAAAGAAGTGATTATGTGAGCCTTGTTAATGTATTGATATCTAGTACAATAACAAATGCTTATGAAATTATTTGTTGTTATAAAATTATAAATAAAAAATTAAATTTAAAAAATTTTACTTTATATTTATCATACTTTTTACTAGTTTTGTTGATTTCTTTAAATTACATGTTTATAAATAACCTATATAAAGTAATTTTGACAATAATAATCATGTTTATAGTTATTTCAATGTTGTTTAGAATGAATATAAAAAACAGCATTGTATTAACATTTATAATGGAATTAATAGTAATATTTTCTGATGGAATATTTGCAGTAGTTATAAACTTATTACAAAATTTAGATAATCAAGTTTTTATAGAATCGTATCAAGGACAAATTATTTCTAATTTAATTATCGGTATTATTATGACTATTATTAGTTTCACTGGAATGCCTAGTTTAATATATAAAAAAATGATAAAATTTATTGATACCGTATCGGTTTATAAGATAATAATTAGTTTTAGTGTAATAATAATTTGTAGTAGTTTTTTATTTTATATATCATATTATAATTCTAATAGTGCCTTTACTTTAATAGTTAATTTTTTAATCATTACTATATATTTAATTATTATTCTAATAGTGATAATGAAGGAAAGAAAATATAATATTATCTATATAAAATATATTAATACATTAGATGAACTTGAAGAATATGAAAATATTATCAACGAATATAGGGTAATTAATCACGAAAACAAAAATCAATTAAATTGTATAAAGGGTATGACAAATAATAAAAAGGTACACAGTTATATTAATGAAATTATGCAAAATAAACAAAGTGAAAATAAGGAAATATTAAATCAAGCACTTTTGATACCTACTGGTGGACTTAGAGGGTTGTTATATTCTAAAATGGTTGTAATGAAAAATAAAAATATAAGTTACAGGTTATATGTTGATAAAAAAATTAATAGTAAATTAATTAAAAATATTTCCTCTAAAACAATATTAGATATTTGTCAAATAATAGGAGTATTTATTGATAATGCTATAGAGGCAGTTGAAAATTGTGATAATAAAATGATTATAGTTAATATTTATAAGTTGGATGATATAGTTATAGAAATTATAAATAATTTTACAGAAGAATTTGATATAAATAAAATAGATAAGCTTGGTTATACTACAAAAGACGGAATGCATGGCTATGGATTATCATTAGTAAATAAAATATTAAAGGCAAATTCCGATCTGTTAAATGAAAGAACTATTAAAGATAAAATGTTTAAACAAAAATTAATAATAAAAAAATAAGTCAAGTTAGACTTATTTAATTAATGATTCTGGACATTCAGGCTCGTCAACAAAGAATAAAACACAAGCTTGACTTCCAGTAGATGCACTACCAATACCGATAGTTGCTAATAAATTTGCTAAAAATCCCATAATTACTACTCCTCCTTCTATATACTCGAAAATTTAATAATATTAAATACTAAATTTTATTTTTTATATAATTAACATAATTATTATACGGCTCATTACATATTTTATATGTAAATGGTGATATTAATATATTTTGTATGATTAAAGAAAATATCAAACTATTTATTAAGTAATTATTTTTAATAATTAAACTTAATAATACAAATATTGTTGCAGTTATTGTAGATATATATTTATATATATATCTTCTTTTTTTATTGACAATAGGTCTTTTTTTTGTATCAGCTGGACTATATTTATAGATAAATATAATATTGATACAGCCTATTATTAATTTTAGTGTAAAATTTAAATATATATTTTTAATTATTAATGGTATTCCAATAAATAAAATAATTGATGTAACTAGACATATCCAACTTTTTTTTGCATGGATACCAAATGATGTTACTCTTATTGCATTAAAGCATAAGAGTAATATAATTGACTCTTTAACAACATTTAATAACAATGAAATTATAAATATTATTATAGCTTTAGATATAGTCATATATAAACCAGTTAATCCATATTTGATTTGTTCTAATTTGATGTCATCATATGAATTATATTTTGTTATTAAATTCATCCAATGATTTATAATAATTTTTTGCATACTACTTACTCCTATTTGCTTGCATTATAATTAAAAATGCAAAACAAATCAATAAAAAAATTATTAAATTAGAAATAATATGTATTAAGTATATAAATTAATAGAAAAAGTTATAATTTTTAACATTTAAAACTTAATTATATCTGTTTTATGCAAAACATAGTGCAAAAAACATATGAATAGTGTATAATTTATTTGTTTTCAGTTAAAAGATGTCAAAATTTGTTGATTGAAAACTTACTATCAGTTTAATATTTTATGTTATACTGATATTGTAAGAGATTACTAGAAGGGAGATGTGTGATGATTACTGGTAAAGTAAAATGGTTCAACAATGATAAAGGTTTCGGCTTTATTGAGTATAATGATCAAGAAGATATTTTTGTTCACTATTCAGCTATTTTGTCAGAAGGTTATAAAACACTTGTTGAAGGACAATATGTTAAATTTGATCTTGTTAGAACTGACAAAGGTTTGCAAGCTAAAAATGTTATTGAACTTAAAGACGCACTTGTTTAATTAAGTAAGGGTGCCATTATCTTTTGAAATGACTTAAAGGTCATTTTTTTTGTGATAATAAATTGAAAAAAGTAATTCTGTTTGTTAAAAGACTTGAACTAAATAATTTAGAATGCTATAATTATAGTAGAGAGGATGGTTATAATATGCAATTTAATATTAGAGGAAAAAAGTTAGAAGTAACTGATGCCATTAAGGCTTATATTGAAGAAAAGTTAGGAAGACTTAACAAATATTTTTCAAATCCAGATAATATTTCTGCTAATGTATTATTGAAAATAAATGGGAAATTGCAGAGCGTTGAAGTTACAATAAATACTCATGGATTAATATTAAGAGGTGAGGAAGAAAATAAAGATTTATATGCTTCAATTGATTTAGTAACTGATAAAATTGAAAGACAAATAAGAAAGAATAAAACTAAAATTCGCAAGAAAATTTCTAAAGAGTCAATAAAGGATTTTAATATTCCAGAAGAAGAATTAAATGAAAATGATTTAAATATTGTTAAAAGAAAAACAATTGATATGAAACCAATGAATGAAGAGGAAGCTTTACTACAAATGGAATTATTAGATCATGATTTCTTTGTTTATAAAACTGAAGATGGAAGTATTAATGTTATATATAAAAGAAAAGATGGAAATTATGGATTATTAGAAACAAAATAGACTATAACAAGTCTTTTTTTTGAAAATTACTATGAATTTTTATTTTTTTCTGCTAGAATAATATATGTAAAGGAGATAGATATATGAAATTTTTAAAACGTATATTTGATCATGAATATAAAGAACTAGAAAAATTTAAAAAGATTGCTGAAAAAGTTGAATTATTAGATGAAGAATATTCCAATTTAACTGATTCGCAACTAAAAAATAAAACAGCTGAATTTAAGGAAAGATTAAAAAATGGTGAAACATTAGAAGATATTAAGATTGAAGCATTTGCAACAGTTAGAGAAGCTGCATATAGAGTTTTAAAAGAAAAACCATTCTTTGTTCAGTTGGTTGGTGGACTTGCAATTCATTATGGTAATATTGCAGAAATGAAAACTGGAGAGGGAAAGACATTAACATCAACTTTGCCTGCTTATTTGAATGCTTTAACTGGTAATGGTGTTCACATTATTACCGTTAATGAATACTTAGCTGGTCGTGATGCAGAATGGATGGGAGAAATATATAAATATTTAGGTCTTACAGTTGGTGTAAATTATAGAAATTTAAGTTCTGCTGAAAAAAGAGAGGCTTATAATTGTGATATTTTATATTCAACCAATAATGAAATAGGTTTTGATTATCTTAGAGATAATATGGTAATCAAAAAGGATGATAGAGTTCAAAGACCACTTAATTTTGCTATTATAGATGAAGTAGATTCAGTATTGATAGATGAGGCTAGAACTCCATTAATTATTTCGGGTGGCGCTATGAAATCTGCTAATTTATATATACAGGCAGATAAATTTGCTAAGTCATTAAAAGAAAATAATGGTTATATATATGATGAAAAAACGAAGGCTGTATCATTAGATGATGAGGGTATAAAAAAAGCTGAAAAGCATTTTAAATTAGAAAACTTATATGATATTGAAAATACTACATTAGTTCATTTTATCAATCAAGCATTAAAAGCTAATTTTGGAATGAAAAAGGATGTAGATTATGTCGTAAGTGATGATAAAATTGTTATAGTAGATCAATTTACTGGTAGATTGATGCAAGGGCGCAGTTTTTCAGATGGATTACACCAAGCTATTGAAGCTAAGGAAGGTGTTACTATTAATGAAGAAACTAAAACCTTAGCAACTATTACTTTTCAAAATTTGTTTAGAATGTATAAAAAATTATCGGGAATGACAGGTACTGCTAAAACAGAAGAAGAAGAATTTAGAGAAATATATAATATGTATGTTATTACAATACCAACAAATAAACCAATAATTAGAAAAGACTATGGAGATTTATTATTTGCAACGAAAGAAGGTAAATATAAAGCCATTATTAATGAGATTAAAGAAAGATATTCTAAGGGTCAACCAATTTTAGTAGGTACTGTAGCAGTAGAAACAAGTGAACTTTTAAGTGACAAATTAAAACGTGAACATATTCCCCATGAGGTATTGAATGCTAAAAATAATGCCCGTGAGGCAGAAATAATTGCAAATGCAGGACAAAAAGGTGCTGTAACAATTGCTACAAATATGGCCGGTCGTGGAACTGATATTAAGTTGACAGAAGAAACAAGAGCATTGGGTGGATTGTGTGTTATAGGTACTGAAAGACATGAATCAAGGCGTATTGATAATCAGTTAAGAGGACGTTCAGGGCGTCAAGGAGATCCAGGCTTTAGTCAATTTTGTGTATCATTTGAAGATGACTTAATGGTAAGATTTGGTACCGATAGAGCCAAAGTTATGTTACAAAGAATAGGTTTTAATGATGATATGTCAATTAGAAATAAAATGTTATCAAATTCATTAGAATCTGCCCAAAAGAGAGTTGAGGGTAATAACTTTGATACTAGAAAAACATTATTGGAATATGATAATGTTTTGAATGAACAACGAACAATTATTTATAAAAAAAGAAATAGCATTTTAGATAATAATTCCATTCATGATGAAATATTAAATTCTATTCATAATTATATTGACGATTCTATAGATGCACATATCAGTATGGAAAATGTAAATAGAAATGATGTATCAGAAATGTTAGAAGCAATAAATGATGTATTAAAAGATAAAATATCTATTGATGAAGTATTTAACATGAATATTGATGATATGTCTGACTACATTTATAATAAATTAAAATTAGAGTATGAGGAAAAATTAAATAAAGTACCAGAAGAGATTAAAGATGAGTTTGAAAAAGCAATATCACTAAGGGTTATTGATACATACTGGATGGAACATATTAATACTATGTCTCATTTAAGAGAAGGTATATATTTAAGAGGTTACGCTCAAAATGATCCTCTAAGAGAATATAAAAATGAAGGATATCAGTTATTTGAAAAATTACTTATTAAAATAGATGCCCAGATAACAACATATTTATTAAAAGCTGAAGTAAGACAAAACATAGAGAGAAAACAAGTATCTGATAAAATTAATACAAATGAGGATAAAAATACTGTTAAGAAAAATACTCCAAAAAGGGTAAATAAAATAGGACGTAATGAACTTTGCCCTTGCGGCTCAGGGAAAAAATATAAACAATGTTGTGGTAAATAAGTTGATTTATAAGGGGTTGTGCAGTAATACAGCAGTAAAAAAAGTCAAAAAGATAGACAAAAAACAGCTCAAAACGCACACTTGTGTGCAATTTGTGTGCGTAAAATAAAAAATTAATGCACACAATTGATTTAAACCTTATAAAACAAGGAATTTTTCAATGAACACAAATTCACAATAATCAGCATTCGTGCTGATTTTTTCGTTCTCTAAAGAAATTTAGTGGAGGAAGTTATGGGAAAAGTGAATGTAACAAAAGGAGGGAATTTATATCAATATAGATTTGAAATAGCTCCACAAAGGGGAGTTAGAAAATTTATTAACAAATCAGGTTTCAAGACAAAACAGGATGCTTATGTTGCTGGGATGAAATCATTTAATGAATATATGAATACAGGTAAAAGATTTTTTCTTAATACATGTCATAAATTGGTAATACTTAAAAATATTTTAAAATTAGCTCTCATCCCCTTTCTTTATAAACAAAAAAAATAGACACGAAATTATGTCTATTTATTTCTCTCTACAATTTCTCTATAATACCATGTTAGGACATTTTTTTAGGACAGTCAACGGACAAAGTGAAATTTTTTAAATAACTGCTGTGCTGTAAAACTAAATTCCACCCTAATTTAAGTAGAAGTGGAATTTAGTTTTGAAACTGAGCTTTTTTTACACTTTATTATTATTAATTTTTTTAATGTAAGAAATATCAAACAAATCAAATTAAAGCAAACTATTACAATGGCTATCTTTATAAAATTATATTTTAATTGTTCTTTTATTGATGAGTGAGTTTTTTCATTTATTTTTAAATAATAGTTTTCAAATTCATCATCACTAGTGTACATATTAGATATTTCATAAGGTAATTCTGTTCTAAAATTTAATCTAACCTTATTTTCAGATTCAAAAAATAAAATACACACTGTTTTCTCATTACTATATATAATTATCCTTCGATTTTCTAATATTAGATTAGATTGAATTTCTACTCCATTTTCCTTTAAAAATTGAACTAAATTTTCTATAGTATCATATTTAGCAAATACTGATACTTCTCCAATAACTCGCTTACGAAAATCATTTTTATTTATTTGAATAATTGCATCATCATAAAAAGATAAATAATTATTATTTACAATTAAAGAATCCAAAAAGAAAGAATCCAACTCAGATACTTTTATTTTATCATTATATTGATAAATTCCAATTTCTCCATTTTTGTAGTTATATTCTTTTTTTAACAAAAATATCCAACAAAAATATAATGTAAGAAAAATAATTATGCTCAATATGATAACAACAATATATTTCTTTGAAAAGTTTAACATAATAGCTCACCACTAATATTATACTATAAAAAATAGTTAATTGATTAAATTATTCAATTAACTATTTTTTATAGTATAATTTAGTCAGCAGTATATATTATTTATATACTCAAATTAATTAATCTTGAGAACGAATGGATACATTGTGTGCATTTTGTGTTCATTGAGAAGAAAACACATAGTAAAAATAGTACAAATAATACTAGAAAAGGATGAACATGTGGCAGTGGACGCAAGTATAAACAGTGTTGCGGAAAATAAGCTCGTAAAGCCTTATAAATAAAGGGCTTGCGAGCTTTTTGCTACTTACAATTTTTAGGCAATTTTACCTCAAAAAAGGCGCTTAGATACGTTTTAGATACGTTTTTTTGCCCCGATTAGCCTTAAAATGAGGTGTGTATGATATAATTAAAAAGGAAGTGATAATTATGGATAAAATTATAAATTTAATAATAAAAAACAATGAATTATTATTTGGAACAAATCCAAGAGTTGAAAAAATAAATGTTGGATTTACAAATACTTTATACAGGGTAAATGATTCTTACATAGTCAAAGTATGCACTGATGTTGATAATGAAGAAGAATTTAAAAAAGAAATTGCATTTTACAATTCCAATAAAGATAATAGTTTAATACCTAAGTTATACTATTCAAATACAGATAAGGTAGATGTTCCTTATTTTTATGAAATTCTTGAAAAAGTAAATGGAGTTTCGTTATATAATGTTTGGCATACTTATACAGAAGAACAAAGAGAGGATATAATAAGACAATTATGTGATGCCATGAAAAAAATGCATAGCATTAGAGGTGAGAGATATAACTGGTCTGAATATATGAAAAAAGAATTTAATCCCTTATATGCAAAAGAAAAAAAATTAAATATTTTCAATGAGGAGGAACAAAAATTATTAGAACAAGCATATTCTGATTTTGATAAGTATCTTGAATCTGATGAATTTGTATTAGTACATAATGATCTTCACTTTGATAATATATTTGTAGACAATGGAAAAATAAAAATAATCGATTTTGAAAGATCAATGTATGCACCAAGAGATTTTGAATTGGATATATTTTATAGAATGATAAGGAAACCATGGAAATTTGCTAGTGAAGAAACAGAAGATTATACAGATGTTAGTCAGTATTTGAATATAATGTCATATGTTAGTCATTTTTATCCGGAATTGATTAATACTCCAAATTTATATGAAAGATTAGGAATATATGACATGGTTTATTTTCTAGCCCAATTAGTTAAACATCCTGAATCAGATGAATTAAAGAATGATGTGCTATCAGCAGCTAAAGTAGTATCATTAAACAATGATAAAAAACTGCTATAGTAATATTTGGATATTTGCGCCATCTTTGGAGGAGTGTGAAAAAATTAACATGACAATTACAGAGTTTAATAATGAAATTAATAACATTAGAGAAAATTATAATAAAATTGAATTTAAATTACAATCCATTTTATTAGCATTAACGACTTTAAGTATTGAAAAGTATAAAAATGAAGAACACATAGTAAGGTATGATGAACTTCGTATTATTGAAGAATTTTTGTATAAGGAAAAGGAATTAATTTATTTTATTTTTCAATTTTTAAATAATATAAATCTTGCAGTTGGTACTATAAAGACCGATGAAAGAAATATTTTTTCACCACCATTAAATGATAAATTTTCATTCTATTTTGATAGCTTAGTAACACAATTATATTCTCTTTTTGAATCTGAACAAAGAATTCAATTACAACATTATTTTAATAAAGATAAGTCTTTTGATTTTTATCCAAACAGAAATGAATTTGGCCTTTGGTGGGAAGTGTATATGTTAAGAAATAGAGTTGTTCATTATACTGAAAATAGATATATATCTGGAAAAGAAGAGTGTACTTGTTATTATTCGTTTAGTTCTAAATGTAATATGGTAGGTATTGATAAAAATGGCAACATTATAATAAATAGTACTTTAATAGATATATATAAAGATAATTATGTAAAGCAGAAGATAGAAGAAGCGATTGTCACAAGGGATAATCCGTTTGACCTGATTTTTCCAAATAAATCTGCATCTGGATATAATAAAAAATATCCAGTAGTAAACATAATTGACAGTGATATATGGTTTGATTATAGTTCTTCAGGTATAAGATTATTAAATGAAGTAAATACTTTTTTAAATTCAATAAATGATATGTTCTTTGATTACATTTCTAATCAACTGATTAATAAAGAAGAATTAAAGAATTCGAGTATTGCGTTATTAAAAGATGGTAAAGAGATGGTAATGCCAATAAAAGACTTATATTAACAAGATATAAATCTATTATTTTAGATACGTTTTTAGATACACTCTTGAATAAAATCTTACAATTATTCAACAAAAAATTATAATTTTAAAATAAAAAACACCACTTTAAAAGGAAAAAATTATTCAAAAATTGTAACTTATTCCTTGTGGTTCGGGAAAAAAATACAAACAATGCTGCGGAAAGTAAGATAAAATAAGGGAAAACAAGAAATTCAAAGAATATTAAGTTGGTTCGAGTTTGATAACTTGTCCACGTAATACTAATAAAACATAAGTAAAACAAGGATGTAGACAACATTTCAAATGTGGACATCCTTTTTTATTACTTTGATTTTTGACAAAATGCAAGTTTAGTGCTATAATCTAACCATATTTTAAATCAGTGATTTGGAGAAGTAGATATTTATGAAATTTATAGAAAGCAACTGGTTGATGGAAAGTTGCAATGGATGAATATTGAATGGACCAAAGAGAGTTTTTCAGAAATTAATTAAAGTATGAAAAATCGGGAGTTTCTACCCGTTATCAAGTGAACATATATGATGGTATATGAAATGAAACTATTATTAGGTGGTACAAGATTCTTGTCTTAATTTTTAGACTGGAATCTTTTTTTATTTATAAGAAGGAGATGGTTGTATGGAAAAGTATTTGAAACGATGGTATAAGTTATATTAATCATTGATTTAAAATATAAAAATATAAGAAAGAAGGAAAAAAATATGAAAACAATGATTACAGGTGTAAGACCTACAGGAAGTATAACTTTAGCAAACTATATTGGAGGAATAAAAGGATTTGTAGAACAACAATATAAATATAATTCATTAATATTTATTGCAGATATTCATGGATTGACAACTTATATTGATCCAAAAGAAATAAGAAATAATATATTAGATATAACAGCAATGTATATGGCTTGTGGAATCGATATTAATAATACGGCATTATTTATGCAAAGTAATGTATTAGAACATTGTAATTTAGGATTTTTAATGTCATTTCAATGTAGTGTTGGAGAATTATCTAGAATGACACAATTTAAATCTAAAAAACAACAATTAGGAAAAAGTGAAAAAGATATGGGATTATTTATTTATCCAACTTTAATGGCAGCAGATATATTATTATATGATGCTGAAATAGTACCAGTAGGTGCAGATCAAAGACAACACATTGAAAAAACTAGAGATTTTGGAGAAAGATTTAATAATATTTATGGTAATACTTTCAAATTACCAGAATATCAAATACCTAAAATAGGTGCTAAAATAATGAACTTACAAGATCCAAGCGTTAAAATGAGTAAATCTGCTCCAAAGGATGATAAAGGGACAATATTTATGTTAGATGATATAGAAATAACAAGAAAGAAAATAATGTCTGCGTGTACAGATAGTGAGGGAAAAGTTTATTATGATGAGGATAGTAAACCGGGAATATCTAATTTAATATCATTAGTATGTGTGGTTAATAATATGACTATAGAGGAATCTAATGAAAAATATAAGAATTATAATTATAAAGATTTTAAAATTGAAGTTGCTGATAGTGTTTGTAAATTTATTAAAGGTATTCAAGACAAATTTTATCAATATAGAAATGATGAAAAACATTTAAAAGAAATATTAACAAATGGTGCTAATAAAGCTAGAGTATATGCTTCTAAAAAAATGAAAATAGTAAAAGAAAAAGTAGGACTTAGTATTTAAAATAAAAAATGTTAGTATGTGTATGCTAACATTTTTTTGTAAAGGAGATGAGGAATTATTATTAGTATTAGAAAAAGAAATAATCTGTATGAATACAGATTTGAAGCAGGAAAGGTTAATGGTAAAAGAAAACAAATATCAAAATCTGGTTTTAAGACAAAAAAAGATGCATATATAGCAGGACAAAGAGTATATGAAGAATTTATTAGTGGAGAAAGTACAAAAGAATGTAATATGTTATATTCTGAATATTTAGGATGGAACAAAATAGAATGTGCTGAAAATAATAGGATGCGTACTCTTGATGAAATTCACAATGATATATATCAATTAGTCAAAAGAAAAATATAATTAAAACAGCTTAAAATTTTATAAGCTGTTTTTTTAGCAATTAAATCTCAAAGTACATAACTTAAAGAGAGGTATATTAAAGTCTGATAAAAATATATTAATTTAATAATTTTGACAAAAAAAAGTTGAAATCTTGCTTGTTTTGAAAAAAGATGTTATTATAAAAACACTTTTTGTGAGAAAAAATCACAAAGTTATGTACTTGTAGAAAACTTGGAGGGGGAAAAATATGAATTATGAAGAATTATTCATAGAGTCAAATAAACTTCCTAAGCCATTGTCAAAGAAAGAATTATATTCTTATTTAGAACAATATAAGCAGGGAGATTTAAAAGCTAGAGAACAAGTGATAATTCATAATATTAGATTAGTATTGAATCAAGTAAGTAAAAAGTTTGCTAATACACGTTATGATAAAAAAGAATTAGTTTCAACAGGAGTAGTGGGCTTAGTAAAAAGTGTAGATACATTTGATACTGATAAAAATTTTGAATTTGCTACTTATGCAACAAGGTGTATTGATAATGAAATATTAATGTTTTTAAGAAAAGGTAAAAAATCTGCTTTTGATCAAAGTATTAATACTCCAATAGGAACAGACAAAGAGGGAAATGAAAAAAAGATTGAGGATATTTTAGAAGATGATATATCAGATTTTGTTTCAGATTATGAAGATCAAATTACTTATAATGAAGTCAGAAAAATTGTTTATAATTTACCAGATAGAGATAGAGAAATAATTTTGCTTTATTTTGGGTTTATTAATGACCATTCATATACACAAAAAGAAATTGCAGATAAACTTAATATTACTCAGTCGTATGTGTCAAAGTTGATAATAAAAATTGTAAAAAGAATTGGAATACAATTACAAGACAATGGTGTAATAGAAACAGTAGGAAGACCTGGTAAAAAAACTAAAAATCTAAAATCTAATAAATTACCATTACAACCATCTAGCATTACTCCAGCAATAGACATTCAACTTCAAGAAAAGATAGAGTTCGTTAATCAAAATAATGATGCTATAGAGAAATCTAGTATAAATGTAGAAGAAAGGAAATTTGAAAAAATGAGAGGGAAAAAATTACAAACAATATATGAATATTTAAAAGGTTATACAAGGGAAGAAATAGATGCAATGTTAAGCAAATTAACAGAAGAAGAAAAATCTTTAGTAAAATTAAGATATGGTGAGGATTTAGATAATCCAGTTACTTCATCAACATGGGCAAAAGAAGAAACAAACAAATTTTATGGTAGTTTAATTCCCAAGATGAAAAGATTATTATCTAATCCTGAAGGAAAAAGAAAAAAATATAAAAGAAGAACACAAAATGTTTCAGATACAAATAACCGATCTAGTATTCTTTCACTAGAAAAAACAAAAGCAGAAGAAGTAACTCAACCAGAATTGATTTCACAAAAAGTTGAAAATTCAAAAACAATTTCACCTCAAACAACTTCGGAAATAGAAAAAGATGATTGTTTGAAAATTTTAGAATTAATGAGAACACCAAGTTTTGGCGAAATGTTAAAATCATTAACACCAAAAGAAGCAGTAATAATTTGTTTAAAATTAGGATATGTAGATGGAAAGTATTTCACAACAGAATCAGTAGCAGGTTTTTTAGGAATAGAAACAAGTGAAGTTATAGAAACTACGAAAAAGGTATTATTAGTTTATAAAGAAAATATAAATCAATTTATTGATAAGGCTGTTGAAGTAGCAACAGGATCTTCTTTAGTTTTAAAAAAGAAGGAAGATTAAGTAATAACATATTTATAAAAAACAATGATTTTGGTCTAAATTTAATTATATAATTAATACTAACTATTAAACAATAAAAATCACAAAGTAAATCACTTTGTGATTTTTTTGCATCAAATTTGCCATCTATAATACTCTTTTTTACCAAAAAAAGGGGGGTAATAATGGAGAATATACTGAGTGAAAAAGATGCTTACTTTAAAGGAATAGAATTTTGGAATAATAATGATTATATAAATGCTCGTTATTATTTTGAAAAGGCTTACAAATATAATGGTGAATTTGGCGATTTATCCTTATCAAAATTAATTCAAATAGATTTAAGAGAAGGAAAATATGCAAAGGTAAGAAATCTTTTAAGGAATAATCAAAGTGATGCTATAGAATTTAAACAAGTATATGGATTGTTAGAAAATATAGAAAATAATTTTGAGAAAAGTAAAACATATTATAGTCAATGTATGATTGATCCTGATATGCAAAATAAATCATTACTTGCTATAGCAAAGTTATATATTCAAACAGGAGATAATGAAGTTGCTAGAAAGATGTTAGAAACTTTACAATTAAATAGAAAGTTTTATATTCAATCAACAATTGGATTAGTATGCTTAAATATCTTGAAAGAAAATTATAGAGATGCTTATAAATATTTGAAAGCAATAAATTCTGAGCGTTTAACACCCAAATTGCTACAGCATTATCAAATACTAGAAATGTATTTACTTCGGAATCTGGGAAAATTGAGACAATCAGACAATCATTTTGATCCAATAAAAGATTATATGATATATCGTTTGTTTGATGATAGTGAAGACTTGCTTTTGAGACATATAAGTAAACACATGAATCAAAGAGAAAAATCTACAAATGGATGCTTTTTCAAATATATTGATTTAAAAAAATTATTAATAGATGCAAGAGAAAAAATTGAGGGCATGAACTCAAATCATTTTGAAGTTTCAGATATGTATAGATTTAGATTAGATACACCAATTGGTTTTAAAGGTGATGATATAACAAGTGATTTATGCGTTGTTACTATGATTGGAACAAAAGATATTTTAACAATGTATCCTGTTCTATTATCTGATGAATTTGATAAGGAAGGCATGTCTGAAAGTAAAGAACTTTTACTTAAAAGAAAGCAAGGAGGAATTAGAAAATGATAAATGAAGAGAATTTAAATAAGATGTATAATGGTTTAATAGATGAAAAAGGAAGATGGTATATAGGCGAACATAAAACATTTAACGGAAAAAGAAAAATATATATCAGTAATACTTTATTTATTGCATTAACAAACTATAAAAAACAACAGGAAAATTTTGAAAAAATGTATGGAATAAAATATAAATATTATCATTTAGAAGATGTTTTGAATGAATATGGTAAAGTCATTGAACAAAGAATAGTAGAAAATACTGAAGAAGATAAAGAAAGAATAAAGTTAGTTTTTACAAAAGATGATGGAAAATATGTGGGTACAAATTTAACTAAATATCCATATAAAATTATTCATGAGGAATTATGAATCGAAAATTGTAGATTTTATGATCTACGAGGGAGTTATGCTACGAAAATTTTAAAGAATGGTGTAGAGATTAGAGATGTTGCAGATTTACTAGGGCATGGTAATATAGAAACAACTGAAAATTATTATATTTCTAGTACCGAAAATTCTAAAATAAAAGCAACAAATGCTTTTGAAGAAATGACACATTCAGAGATAATTAACGATATAATTAAATATGATATATTTTAATTATCTCCTTTTTTTTAAAATAACCATTAAGCTCATTGTTAAAAAGTTAAAAATATGGTATAATTATAATGAAGTTTGAAAGGAAGGAGTAGTTTAAAAAGCTATTTAAAGTTCAAAAATAGGGAAAAGAGGTAATTTACCTCATTTTATAGAATATATATAGTACCATAAGTAACATAAATACTATAAATAACATAAATACTAGATTGAACGGAACTTGTGGAAGCGGGAAGAAATATAAACAATGTTGCGGAAAGTAGTTAAAAGCCTTGAAATAGAGGCTTTTTTATATATAAAATTAGGCAATATTATTTAGATATGTTACTAAATATGTTGCAAGAAAGTATCTAAAACGTATCTAGAAAGAATTTTGAAAATTAAATTCCAGTATTTCCAATACTTTCGGAAGACATGAACCACTGCCACTGTGACATTGGTAAAAATAATTTAAAAGGTTGAAATAAATTGGTAGTATGATATAATGAATTTGAAATATATTTAAAATAGGTGGTTTAAAATGAGTACATATAGTGAATATTTAAATTTTGCAAAAGATATTGCAAAATATGCAGGTGAAATAATGCTAAAGTATTTTAGTAAAGATAATGGCGAAAAATATAAAGGAGATAAAACAATTGTAACTTTAGCCGATACAGAAATTAATTCTTATTTAATTAATAGAGTAAAAGAGAAATATCCAAGCCATGCGGTCGACGGAGAAGAAGAACAATTTGGAGAAAGTAATTATAAATGGGTATGTGACCCTGTTGATGGGACAGCAATGTATGCGAGACATATTCCTGTTGCCGTGTTTTCACTTGCTTTAGTAATTGATGGAAAACCTATAGTAGGAGTTGTTTATGATCCTTTTACAGATAGTTTATATACAGCCATAAAAGGAGAAGGGGCATATAAAAATAATGAGAAAATATCAGTAAATAATTATGTTTTAGATGATATTAGAACAGTTTGTCATTGTGATATGTGGTCTAAAGCAAAATATAATGTTTGTAAAGTATTTGAAGAATTAAGAAAGAAAACCAGATTGAATGATATTGGAAGTATTACAAGAGCTAGTTGTTGTGTAGCAACTGGAGATTATAGCTTAACAATTTTTACAGGAACAGAACATAAACATTGTGATATTGCTGCTGTAAAAGTCATTGTTGAAGAAGCAGGGGGAAAAGTAACTGATTTATTTGGAAATGAACAAAGATATGATCAAAGTATAAAAGGAGCTCTAATAAGTAATGGGGTAGTGCATGATGAAGTTGTAAATGTAATTAAAAATTATATTATTGAGGAGTAAAAAATGGATAAATATATAATTGTAACAACGTTTTGCGATAAAGAAAGTATTGCAAAAGAATTGTTAGATAAAAAATTAGCTGCTAGTTGTCACATTCTTGAAAGTGAAAGCAGTTGGAATTGGAATAATGAAAGAGAAGAAGCAAAAGAATATTTACTTCAAATGAAAACTAAGAAAAACTGCCTAAAAGAAATATATGAAGTTATTAAGAGCAAACATAGCTATGAATGTTTTGAATTTGCTATTTTTGATTTAACAAGTATAAATGATAATTATTTAAAATGGATAGATAAGGAAATAATATAAAATATTTAAGTAATAAGGAGAATAATAATGGTTTATATAATTTCACAATTCATTGGTTTTGCTTCCTTTTTTGTTTCAATTTTTGCATATCATAAAAGTAAAAAAGAAAAAATATTAGGAAACATGGTTATATCTAATATTTTAAATTTAATACATTATTTATTATTAGGTGCATATACAGGATGTATAACAAAAGGTTTGGCTATTTTTAGAGATAGTTTTATAATAATGAAAGATAGAAATAAAAAGTATAATAAATCAATATATTTATATATTTTTATAATAGTTTATATAATCGTTAGTATTTTTACATATAAAAATATATGGTCTTTATTTCCTTTAATTGCAGCAATTATATATCTAATACCTATTTGGAATGGAGATCAAAAAGTTGTAAAGCAGACAGCTTTACTCTGCTATTTTTTGTGGTTATCATATAATATTTTTGTTGTTTCTATTGCAGGAATAATCTCAAACATTATTTCGATAATTTCAACAGGCATAGCCGTATATAATGAAAAGAAAAATAATAAAGTAAAATAGTTAATAAAATTAGGATGTAGTAATGGTAAGTATAATAATAGGGAATATAATTGCGCTCATTGCTTCAATATTAATGGTATACTCTGGCACATTAAAACAAAAGAAAAAAATATTATATTTTCAGACAGTACAAATAGGAATGTCAGTAATTAGTAATATTATTTTGGGTGGAATAACTGGGGCTATAATAAATGCATTAAGTTTGATTAGAAATATATTATGCTATAAAGATAAACTAGGACTAAAAGAAAAAATAGTAATAACAATTTTAGCAATAATTTTAACTTTAAAATTCAATAATTTAAGGTATATTGGATTATTGCCTTTAATCAGTACAGTCACTTATATATGGTTAATGAATATAAAAAATGTCAAAAGATTCAAATTATTAATTGTTTTTACTATGCTTATGTGGTTTATATATGATATAGTAATAAAATCATATACATCAGCAATATTTGATTTTATGAATATTATTGCAAATATAGTAACATTATTTCAAATAAAATCAGTTAAAAATTAGATACGTTTTTAGATACGTTCTGCTAGTGAAGCGGGGTGTAACAGAGTGTAGCTAAGTGCAAAAAAGTGCAAATTTATAGGATAAAATGCTCTAAAGTGGAGCAGAATGACATATATTAAAAAGTCATGTGGAAGTGGTAAAAAATATAAGCAATGTTGTGGTAAATAACTCGTAAAGTCCCATAAACAAAGGGGAAAAGCGAGTTTTTCTTTTTGCCAAAAAATAGTTCAAAAAAAAGCTGAGCCACTTTGGAGCCCACTTTGATTTAGTGTATGGTTACATAAATAAAAATATATTATAGTTTCATGGTATAATTATGTATGAAAGTTGGTGAGATTATGAGCAAAATAGATTTAATTGAATTCACTGATAAAAAAGATAATTATGAATTAATGTATAAATGGTGTAGTAAAGAATTTATTTATAAGTGGTTTGAACAAAGAAAACTTTCCTATGAGTAGATAGAAAAAAATATAAGAATAAATTATTAGCAAATCAGTAACAGTTATTTTTTATAAATTATAATGATAATAAAATAGGATTTGTTCAAATATATAAATATGATGATAAGAAAAGCAAAGCATTTATAAAATATGATAGTATATATGAATATGATATATTTATTGGAGAGTCGGAATGCTTATCTAGAGGAATTAAAACACAAATTGTTAAATATGTTAATAATTATATTTATGAAAATTGCTTATGCGACTGTATTGTATTAAGACCTTTTAAAAGAAACGAAAGTATAGTCAAATGTTATGAAAAATGTGACTTTGAAATAGTGGATGAATATGTATGATCAGACACATTAGGTAATAAAGAAAAAATGATAGTGCTATTAAATGAACCTGATAGATGGATTTTTGAAATTGATGTAGATAGATTAGTTAATCTTGTGTTAGATGGTAAAAAGATAGCTACTACATCATTATATGATCTAGATAATATTTCAGAGGTTGGAGATATATCAATAATGACAGATACAAAAGATAACAATGTATGCTTTATAAAAACAAGTAATGTTATTGTTACTGAATTTAAAAATATTACATGGAATTTAGCAAAATTTGAGGGTGAGAATAAATCGTTAAACGAATGGAAAGAAAGTCATACAAATTATTTTAAAAAATTAGATCCTAATTTTAATGAAAACACAAGAGTTATATTTGAAGTATTTGAGGTGATTAAAAAATGAAAATAATAGAATATCAAGATAAATATCTAGAAGATGTTAAAGACTTATTAGTTGAACTTGAGAAATATATCGTATCAATAGATAAAGATCATTTGGATCAAGTTCATTCTGAATATCGAGAAAAAATGGCAATTATAGATTTAGAAGAAGTTAATAAGAACAATGGTAAATGTTATTTAGCAGTAGAAAATAATAAGGCAATTGGTTTAATTATGGGTTGCATATTTCCTTATGATGAATATGATTATTTAGATTATAAATGTCCTAAAAGGGGAGAAATTACAGAATTAATAGTTACAAACAAAATTAGAAGTAAAGGTATAGGACAACAACTAATAAATAAAATGGAAGAATATTTTAAATCCGTTGGATGTGAATATGTAATAGTTGATGTTTTTGCCTATAATGAAATAGGTAAGAGTTTTTATAATGAGAAAAATTATCATACAAGAATGGAAACGATGATAAAGAAAATATAGATTTTGGGTGGTATAAATGATTTCAATAAAAGAGAATGTTAATAGTGTTGAAGAATTCAATTATTTATATGATGCTGTTTTATGGGGAAACTATGACAAAAAAGTATCAGAATTCATATGTTTTGATTTTTACAAATACATCCTGAATAGTTTTCCAATAAGGAATCTCTTCTAAATCTTGATTGCATATGTTGGATAAATTCTTTATACAATTATCAGAGTTAAAGTCATCAAAAGAAATATCAGTCATAGTAGTTAAGCCACAAAGAAGACTGAATAGTCTAGTTACACAGATAGTTTTCGTTTTATAAGTAACATAACTTTGATTTCTAGAATCAGTCAAGCCCTCAAACATATCAAATAATTTAGGAAGATATTTATTAATAATAGAATATAATTCCTTTACCAAATCCTTATCTTTTTTTAAAGTTCTTCTTTCTTTTCTATTCATTACTTCATACCACCTTTTTATTATGTAGTAATTATATCAAATTTCTTTGCAAAGAAAATTTACTCTTTTTCACTGGAAAAAATCAAAAAATTGTAAAAAAAATGAAATTATATGGTATACTAATGATAATAGGATAACATAAAAATAATAAGTGCTTTATGGTTATTCTAGAAAGTGTGGTGATATATTGAAAAATCAAAAAGTGATAATGGTTTGTGCCATGATATTAATGTTAGTATCAATTCCTATATCATTTGCGATGGTTTCTACATCTTTAGACATAAGGGGGAAAATGAAGATGGGGTCTGCAAATTGGGACATCCACTTTGCAAATCTAAATGATCCAGTAATAAATGGAAATACAATAGAAATATCTAAACCATATATTGCTGATAAATCAACTAGCATTGTCAATTTAAATGTTAAATTACAAAATCCTAATGATTCTATTTCTTACTTATTTGAGGTAGTAAATGATGGAGGTTTGAATGCTGAATTAAGTTCTATTCAAATAGCAACACCTATATGCAGTGGAAGTGGAGAACAAGGAAAAGAAGATGCTGAGTTAGTATGCAAAAACATAAAATATGAATTGATGTACCAAGATGGAACCAAAATAAAAGTTGGAGATGTTTTAAATTCAAAAGAGAAAAAACAATTAATGTTAAAATTATCGTATACTGGTAGTCAACTACCATTAAACGAAGTAGATGTAAGTAATTTAAGTATTGCCGCTGTTTATTCACAAAGGTAATATAAAAGGAGGAATAAGTATGAATAATAAAAATTTTAAAGTAATTATGGCAGTTGGAGTAATTGCCCTTATAGTAGTTGTAGGAGTTGGTTTTGCCGCTTTTTCAACAAATCTTACAATAAACGGATCTGGTAAAGTTAAAGCATCATCTTGGAAAATTAAATTTGCTAATCTATCAACAGCAACATTAACAGGACAAGCACAAGAGGTTACAGCACCAACACTTTCAAATGAAGATACACATATAGGAGATTATAATGTTACATTTACAGCACCTGGTGATAGTATAACTTATACATTTGATGTTACAAATGAAGGAACATTTAATGCAAAAGTATCATCAATAGTAATTCCTACACCAACATGTACTGGTAATGGAGCAAATGCAACTATAGATGCTTCAAATGTATGTAAAAACTTATCATATACATTAACATATGCAGATGGAAGTCCAATTGCAGAAAATGATACATTAGATTCAAAAGAAACTAAGAACTTAAAATTAACATTAACTTATAGTGCAGATACTGTAGCAAGTGAATTACCAACAGATGATGTTGCTATAAGTAATCTAGAAACAACAGTAGTATACTCACAAAACTAATAAAAAAATCAGTTAAAGTTTTTCTTTAACTGAAAATATGAAATACAAAGAGAAAGGAGATTTAATATGAAAAGTAGTACAAAAAGAATATTAGGTATAATTATAACTACAATAGTATTATTGATCCTAGAAAGCTTTGTATTTGATATTTTCAAGATTAAAGAATATGGATGTTTAATTTCATTAATAATAGCATTTATTTTATCAATAATGCTATTAGGATATACCAAAAATAGAAGTTCAAATGAAAAAAGTATTATGCTTTCAATTATAGTCTTTACTCTTTTATATCTATCTTTATCATTTGTATTTTTTGGTTCAAAATCAGGCTTTTTAAGTAGTAGTTATAAATTAGGAACACAACACCTATTTAAAATAGTAATTCCAACCTTATCCATTATAATAATATCGGAAATATTAAGATACCAATTTATAGAAAAAGGAAGATCATCAAAGTTAATAATAATTCTTACAACACTTATGTTAATATTTGTAGATTTTAGTATAAATTATAGTATTTATTCATTAACAACTTTTAAAGGAGTTTTTGAATTAATGGCATTCGTTATATTTCCATCAATAATGAAAAATATAATGTTAACATATAATTGTTACTATTATGGTTATAAAACAAATATAATCTATAGAATATTAATGGAAATACCAAATTATTATTTACCAATAATACCAAATATATCAGATTATTTACAATGTGTCTTAAACATTATTTATCCATTTATCTTATTACTTTATTTAATATCTTATACAAATAACATGATACTTCATCCTAAAAAGAAAGAAGAAGTAAAAAAAGAACATAAAACATTAAAAACAGTATCAGGGGTTATATTATCAGTTGTATTATTTGTTTATGTATGTTTTATGAGTGGATTATTTAAGTTTTATTTTCTAGCAGTAGGAAGTGGTTCAATGGAACCTAAAATACAAGTAGGAGATTTAGTATTAGTAGAAAAGACAAAAGATTATGATAAATTAAAAATAGGTGATGTATTAGTTTATAAAAAAGAAAATAAAGTAATATTACATAGAATAGTAAAAATAGATGATAGTAGTGGTAAATATATTTATAATACTAAAGGAGATAATAACAAAAGTATAGACAGTTGGGATATACAAGAAAAAGATGTAATAGGAAAGGTAAGATTTAAAATAGCATTAGTAGGATATCCAACAGTGTGGTTAAATAGGCTATTTGAAGGAGGTAATTAAAATGGCGGAATATAGATATGAAAAAGCAGATAAAGTATATCATGTAAAAAAGAAAAGATTAAATGTAAAGAAAATGGTTTTATTATTAGTAATACCATCTATAATACTAATAGCATTCGGAGCATTATGTATTTTTAGTTCATTAAAAAAAGATAATAAAGCAGTATTATCTTATAATGAAAAAGGAAATATAGATTATAAAGTATATTTAAAAGAAAATAATTACTATGAAGATAAATTCTTAGGTAAAAATATGCAATATATAGCATCCTTAATAAATACAATAAATGTTGATTTTAAGTATGAAATGCATTCAACAGATAATGTTAATTATAACTATAAATATAAAATAGTTGGAACATTAAAAATAACAGATAAAACAGATGATAAAAAAGTATTATATTCAAAAGATGAAGTATTACTAAACGAAACAGCAAAAAAAGTTAGTGATAATAACTTTATTATTAATGAAGATATAGATATAGATTATGATAAATATAATAACTATGCTAATTCATTTAGAAGAGATTATGGTTTAACATCAAATGCTTATTTAGAATTAAAGATGATAATAAGTGTTGATGGAGATTATGATAAAACAACTGAAAAAATAGCAAGTAATAATAATTTAAAAATAAGAATACCATTATCAGAACAAACAGTAGATATAGTACTGACTGCTAGTGATATAAATAATAGTAAAGCATTAGCATATACAGAAAAAATAGAAATAGGTAATATTATCTTATTAATATCTGGAGCATTATTATCAATATTAGGTTTATCTGGAATAATAATTTCTATATGTGTTTACTTATCAAGATATTCAAATGATCCATATGAAAATGCTTTATATAAAATACTTAAAAATTATGATACATATATAGTAAAAGCAAAGAGTGATTTTAGAGAAAGTGAAAACTTAATAAGAGTTGAAACATTTGAAGAATTAATAGATGCTCAAAAAATAGAACAAACACCAATATTATTCTATGAAGTAGAACCTGGTAATAAAGCATATTTTGTCTTAAATGGATCTAAGGCAACATATAGATTTACACTTACAAGAGCATACCAAGAAAGATTAACATTAACTCATAAAAAAGGTGAATTTTAATGAAACCAATAAAATCAGGGAAAGGAACCTTTAAATCAAAGATTCCTTTTTTATATCTAGCCGTAGTAATAGCAATAATATTTACCTCATATGGATATGCAGCCCTAAATACAGAATTATCAATAAGTGGAGAAGCATATGTAAAAGTAGAAACAGATATAAGAGTAACCAATATAAAAGTCTTATCATCTGAAAACAAAGGTTACGAAACATATAATAACAAATATACCAAAGATACTACTAGTACATTTGTAACACTACCTGATAGTAATTCTAAACTAACATATGAAATAGAAATAACAAATGATTCAAATTCTAGATATTACTTAAGTGATATACTAGAAGATAGTTACTCAAATAAAAATATAAAATATGAAATTCAAGATATAAGTGTTGGAGATATAATACCAAGTAATACAGTAAAGAAACTAAAAATAGTATTTACAACTAATACACCAAACCAAGATACAGCTGTAGTGTTACAATATGTCTTTAAAAAAGTAAAACAAACAGAATGGTTATATGCTTATACTGGTGGAGAACAAACATTCACAGTTCCTTACAATGGAAGATATAAATTAGAAACATGGGGAGCTCAAGGAGGCTATGCTAAATCTTCAGATATTTTATCTGGTTATGGAGGATACTCTGTAGGCGAAATAGATTTAAATGTAGATGCACAATTATATTTAAATGTTGGTGGTCAAGGAGAAAATAATTTGAATCCAGCTCAAAAAGCAGATGGTGGTTACAATGGAGGTGGTTCTGCATCAGCTGGAACTACTATAGTTTATAGTGGAGGCGGTGGAGGAGCAACTCATATTGCTAAAATTAGTGGTATTCTTTCATCACTTGAAAATAACAAAGATGATATTTTAATTGTATCTGGTGGAGGTGGCCCAGCTGGTTATCTTGCAGTCTCATATGGAACTTATTATGGTTTTGGGGGTTCTGGAGGTGGAATTTCAGGAAATGCTGGAACATCAGAAGGCTCAATAAACGAAAATACTGGAGGACAAGGTGGAACACAAACAAATGGTTATGCCTTTGGACAAGGACAAACAAATGGTACCTTTGCTGGTGGAGGCGGTTTCTATGGAGGAACTGCTAAAACAGATTATCGAGGTGGCGGAGGTGGTTCAGGATACATAGGAAATCCTCTTCTAACTAATAAAACTATGTATTGTTATAACTGTCAAAAATCTAATGAGATATCTACAAAAACCATTTCCACAACATGTACGAGTGCAACTCCAACAGCAAATTGTGCAAAACAAGGTAATGGTTATGCTAAAATAACTTTTATCGATTAAAATCATAGATTGTTCTATGATTTTTTTTAATATAGAAGTTAAAACTCAATCATTATAAAAACTTTTTTTGAATTATAAATACCGTATTATTTGTGATATACTAATATTATATGAGAAGTGATATGAATCTGTTTGATTGTATATTATCTAGATAATGAAATATTTTGAGGTGAAAAAATGAAGAAGATAATTTTAAAAATAGATGGTATGACTTGCAGTGCTTGTTCGTCAAGTTTAGAAAAATATCTTTTAAAACAAAAAGGTATAAATGATGCTTTAGTAAATTTAGTAATGTCATCAGCAAGTATCAGTTATGATGATAATATTAACATAGATGACTTGAATAGATTTGTAAGTGAAGCAGGATTTAAATCATTGGGGATTTATGACGAACAAGGAAATGGTGATACTAATAAAAATATTTATTTTATATTTAATGGCTTACTAGTTTTATTAGTTTTATATATTTCAATGTCATATATGTTACATTTACCTGTAATTCCTTTTTTGCACAAGATAAATTATCCAGTAAATTATTCATTATGTTTATTTATATTTAGTCTATATTTTATATGGTTTGGAAAAGATATTATTATTAATGGTATTAAAAATATTAAATATAAATCTCTTAATATGGATACATTAGTTACATTAGGAGTTATTTCAAGTTTTGGATTTAGTTTATTTAATATAATTATGATATTAAAAGGAAATAATAAATGTGTAGAAAGTTTATATTTTGAAAGTGTTTGTGTTATTCTTTATTTGATTAAATTTGGTAGATATATAGATGGTATTAGTAAAGAAAAAACTAAAGAGGCTATAAAAGGGTTAGTAACTATTACTCCAACATCGGCAATATTATTTGTTAATAATAAAGAAAAGGAAGTTTCTATTGATGAAGTTAAAAAAGGGGATGTTTTAATTGTTAAACCGGGGAATAGATTTGCTGTGGATGGAACTATTGTAAAAGGTTTTTCATACGTAGATGAATCATTTATAAATGGTGAATCAGCCCCTGTTAGAAAAAATATAAATGATAAGGTAGTTGCAGGTTCAATAAATTTAGAGGGCGAAGTTTTGTATAAAGCAGAAAATATAGGTAAGAATTCAACAATATCGGAAATAGTAAGATTGGTAGTTGAAGCTATAAATACAAAAGCACCAATTGCAAGAATTGCAGATAAAGTAAGTGGAATATTTGTTCCAATCGTTATTATTTTAGCAGTTATAGCCCTCGTTATTCATTTAATTTTAGGATTTAGTTTTAGTGAAGCAATTGTTTATTTTGTAACTGTACTTGTTTGTGCTTGCCCTTGTGCATTAGGTCTGGCAACGCCACTTACCATAGTAGTAAGTGAAGGAATATGTGCTAAAAATGGCATCTTAGTAAAGCAATCTGAAATATTTGAAAATGCAAATAAAATTGATGTAATAGTGTTTGATAAAACAGGTACATTAACTTATGGTAATTTAAGAATATCAAAAATAATAAATAGCTCTGTTTATTCAGATAATGATTTGATAGAACTTGTTTCGTCATTAGAAAGTAAATCAACACATCCTATTGCTAGTGCTTTTGAAAATTATGCTAATGAAAATAATTTGAAAAAATTAAGTGTTAGTGAATTTAAAAATATAGTGGGGATTGGATTGAAAGGTGTTATTAACGAAAAAGAATATTTAATAGGAAATAATAAAATGCTTGAGAAGTATAATATAGATAATAAAGTCTCTAAAGAAGAAAAAGAATTGTCTTTGGATGGTAATAGTATTGTATATGTTATAGAAAATAAAAAAGTAATCGCACTTATTGGTGTAAAAGATATTATTAGAGATAATGCAACTGATGTTATAAGTAAATTAAAACATCTAAACAAGAGAGTTATTATGCTTACAGGAGATAATAGAATTACTGCTAATATAATTGCTAAAAGTATTGACATTAAAGAAGTAATAGCAAGCGTTTCTCCTAAAGAAAAATCAAATAAAATTAAAGAATTAAAGGATAAAGGGTTAAAAGTTATGATGGTTGGAGATGGAATAAATGATGCTCCAAGTTTGTCTTTTGCAGATATAGGAGTAAGTTTAAATTCTGCTATTGATATAGCAGCTGATTCTGCTGATGTTATATTAATGAAAAATGATTTGAATGCAATATATAATTTGTTTGTTATAAGCAAAAAAACACTAAGTAATATAAAAGGTAATTTATTTTTTGCATTTTTTTATAATATTTGTATAATTCCAATCGCATGTGGGCTTTTAGAATTTATTAATATTTCAATGAATCCGATGATAGCAGGTTTTGCTATGACATTATCTAGTTTTACTGTTATAATAAACGCTTTAAGATTAAAAAAATGGAAGGAGAAATAATCAATGTTTTGTAAAAAATTTAAGAAAATAGTTACTATTGAAGGTATGATGTGTGAACATTGTAAATCTAAAGTAGAGGCGTCTTTATTAGCGTTGAAAGGAGTTTTTAAAGTAAAAGTAAGTTTGAAGGATAAAATAGCAATTATTTATTCAAAAATTAATATTAATAATCAAGATATTAATAATGCAATTGCTAAATTAGATTATAAAGTAATTAGTATAATAGTAGGTAAATAATAAAAAAATTGGTATATTATTATTTATGTTTGGATTAATATTTTCATTAACTGATTGTACTTTAACAGATGAACAAAATTTAACCAGATTAAAAGGAGTAACTTGAGAAATAGTAAAAGCTAATATAGATAAAGATGAAAATATAATCATAGAGACTGAATAATAGAAGTAATGGACTGTTAGATTTATTATATAGTATAACAAAAATAAATTATTTAAAGTTATTGTATAATGAACTTATAAAAAATCTTTATATTTTCAATATTATTTTAAAGTGAATTTTTATTATATAATATGGTTAAATATTATATATAAATTTTAAATCTTTACTTTTTTTATGAATAATATATGAAAATATCAAAATAAAATGCAAATTTTTATAAAATGTGTTATACTAATTATATTAAGAAGGAAGGTATTTTAATATGAAGAAAATTAATATTCAAACAATAGGAATAATTACAGTTGCCCTTCTTGCTTTGATTGCTTTAATAATGGGATTTATTACATCTAATAATAAAAGTAAAAAAAGTACTAAAGAATCAACTGAGATATTAGATAGTTTTTATAAAAGTATGGGTAGTAAGGATGAAACTGTTATATACTATGGTAGTTCATCTTGTAGTTATTGTGAGTTACAAACTCCTATAATGAAACAGATAAAAAAAGATTATAATCTTGATTATTTATATATTGATGCTACAAAGCTTTCATCAGATGATAAAAAAGAAATTTTAAGGGTTCTTGATGTTGAGGGTTCAACGCCAACAATTGCCGTTGTAAAAAATGACGAAGTTATTGATGTTAATGTTGGATATATGGATGGACAAAATACTGTAGAATTTTTCAAGAAAAATAAAGTTTTAAGTGATGATGCAACGTATAAACCAGAAGAAGATTTAACGTTTATAACATATGATAAATATAAAGAGTTAACAAAAAAATCAGAACCTACTGTAATTGTTATTGGACAAACTACTTGTAGTCATTGTATTGCAGTAAAACCAGTATTGAGTAGAGTTGCAAAAAATAATGATATAACAATTAATTATTTAAATTTAACTGATATGTCAGCAGATGATCAAACAGATTTAATTGCAAGTTTAAAAAATATGGGATATACTGATGCAGATAATTTAGGGACACCATTAACTATAATTGTTAAAAATGAACATATAGAGGGCAGTATAGAAGGTGAAAATCCACCAAGTTATTTCACAAGACAATTTAAAAAATATGGAATTATTTCTGAATAAGGAGATATTATGAACTATGTATGTGAACAGGCAAAAATATTTAAAAAGAAGTATCCTTTAACGGTCGCATGGCGATTAAATAGTCATAGTAAAGTTATCAAAAAGCATTTAGCGGCTGATGAATCTATACTATATGTATTTGAAGGACAAAAAAGTCAATTTTTTGGTGATATTTTTTCTACGTATTTGGTAGCATTAACTAATAAAAGAATACTTGTTGCAGAAAAAAGACTTTTATTTGGATATTATTTTATTTCGGTAACACCGGAAATGTTTAATGATTTATCCGTGCAATCTGGTATGATTTGGGGGAAAGTATTTATTGATACTATAAAGGAACAAGTTATTATCAATAATATTGATAAAAGAGCTTTAGCAGAAATTCAAAATAGTGTTAGTAATTACATGCTAGAGGAAAAAAGAAGAGTAGTAAAAATAGAAAAAGATAATTATAATATTTAGTGTAAAAGGACTATTTACAATGTATTTTTTGTTAATAGTCTTTTTTTAAGAATAATTATAAATGTTTTTATAATAGAGATAATTATATATAATTAGTTGACTTTTATTTATGTTTTAAGTTACTTTATAAGTACTTATTGGAAATTAAACTTAAATATTAAAAAAAAACACGTAAATTATTGACTTTTATTTATATTTTTAGTATTATTTTAATTGGTACATTTAATTCCCAGTTTAATAAGTTGTGGGAAAACTTATTAATAAATGGAGAAAGGAAAATAGTATGAAAAATTCATTTATGCAAAAAAAAGAAGATGTTGTGCGTAATTGGTATGTTGTAGATGCAGAAGGCATTTCTTTGGGCCGTTTAGCAACTAAAGTAGCAACTGTACTACGTGGTAAACATAAACCAACTTATACACCTCATGTAGATTGTGGAGACTTTGTAATAGTAATTAATGCTTCAAAGGTAAATTTAACTGGTAATAAGTTAGATAATAAAATTTATTATAATCACAGTGGATATACTGGTGGATTAAGAGAAAGAACAGCTCGTGAAATGAAGGAAAAATATCCAGTAGAAATGGTAGAAAGAGCTATTAAGGGTATGCTTCCTCATAATAGATTAGGTCGTCAAATGTCAAAGAAGTTATTTGTTTATAGTGGTGAAACTCACCCACACATGGCACAAAAACCAGCTGTTATGGAAGTTAAATAGGAGGAATTTATGGCTAAAATATTTACTGCAACAGGAAGAAGAAAGTCTGCAGTTGCTCAAGTTAAAATGACTTCAGGAACTGGTAAGATCACAATTAATGGTAGAGATGTTAGAGAATTCATGCCACATGAAACAAATGTAATGGATTTAATGCAACCATTAGTAACTACAAATAATGAAAAAACATTTGATATAGACGTAAAAGTTAACGGTGGTGGATTCACCGGTCAAACAGGAGCTATTAGATTAGCAATTACTCGTGCTTTATTGGAATATGATAAGGCTAATGAAGAAAATGAAGATAGTTATAGAAAAATATTAAAAAGAGCAGGTTTTGTTACAAGAGATCCAAGAAGTAAGGAAAGAAAGAAACCGGGTCTAAAAGCAGCACGTCGTGCACCACAATTCTCAAAACGATAGGAAACATACCTATTACGAACCTCATAAACTCAATGTTTATGGGGTTTTTCTTATATTAAGATACTCAATAAATCTCATTAAATCTAGTATGTAGCACACAAGTAGCACACAAGTAGCACACACAAAAAATAAAAAGACTAGGATATATTCCTAGCCATTTTTAATTAGTCCTCATCATCAGGTCTATACCATGATGGAGTAGTGCCATCTATATTCTTATGATGTTGGATAATATCATTAGCACAATCACTACATATTAATCTGTTATAGTGTGATGTTCCATAGTGAGTAATAGATACATAATCTCTTTTACCACACCAATCACAATTAGCGACTCTATCAAAGTATAAGATATTATTTTCTCTGCATTCTTTTCTAATTGCTTTTCTTAAAAAGTCTGCCTTTCTAGTTCCTGATGCTTTAAGTGCCTCATTAAGAGATTGCATTTCTTCTTTGTTTAAATCTACATTAAATTGCACTTTGTGTTTTTTACGATACTCTATATCGTATTTAGTTTTTTTTGACTTTTCCATAGACTTTTGACAAATCTCATTATTTATGGTATTATTACTAGCAGGAGGAGTGGTTTATTTACCACTCTTGCTAATACCAAAGGGAATGCCTAACTCGAGTTTTAAGGTTATTCCTTTTTTTGTTATCTTTATATTGATAACCTTTAATGAAATTGTCATCTTGACCTCCTTTCTTTTTTATTTGTAATCTTTCTTGATTACATACTAATTGTACCATACTACCTAGGTAGTTGTCAATCATAAAGTGATAATTTAAGTGAATTTTTTTATTTTTTTCATAAAAAAAGCAGTTATTCTAACATATTAACTGCTTCTAATAGGTCATCAATGTCTTTATGTGTATATACTTTATCAGTAATATCCTTACTAGCATGTCCTAGTATTCTTTTTATACATAATTTATTAGCATTTGTTCTATCCATACGAGTAGAGAATGTATGTCTAGTATCGTGAGGCTTATGTTCAGGACTAAACTCTAATTGTTCTATAATCTTTTCCCATTTCTCATGATAATAGTTCCAATATTTCATTTGTTTATATTCGTGATTGTATATTAGGTATTCACTACCATTTTTAATTGCATTATCATACCATTTCTTTACTAATGGTACTATTCTCTCATGGAATGGTATGACTCTATTTTTACCTGCCTCGGTTTTAGAGCCACCAACCATATATTTTTCGTTTATATGAACATTTTCTACTTTAATATCTAAAAGTTCGCCGACTCTCATTCCTGTATATATTAGTATTAATATCGTGTCAATAAAGTCCATTCTAGCGACATTATCCCATAACTTGTCTATTTCATCCTCTTCAAATGGTATTCGCACTAATTTAGTGGTTTTTTTGCCTATATCGATGTATTCTGAATACTTTCTTACATCCATATCATTTTTAATAGCATAATCGTACATCTGATGCCATAATATCTTAAATGCCTTTTTAGCAGACCATTTATTACCCATACCATCAACGATTGCTTGTAAATGATTTAATCTGATATCTACAAATGCCATATCCTTAACATCTTGACAATAATTCCAACACATATTATATACTTGTTGAGTCTTATATGCTATTTTAGGATATTTCTCATTTTGCCATTTTTGATGTAATTCATCTACTGTAATATTTCTTGCATCTATATCATAAGGTTTTTCATTAAATAAGGCTAATTCCTGTAATGCGAGGGTTCTAGTTTCATAATATCCAATAGTCTTTCTGATTTGTTTTCCATTTTCATCCCATCCAACAGTTTTGACTACTCGATAAGGTTTTCTTCTATTACCACTCAACTTCTGTACAGAGCCGAAAGAATTAGGTAATTTCATCTATCAAAATCCTCCATTTCCATTGTGTTTTCGGTGAATATTTGATATAATGAAATAGAAAAATCCATAACATTATATCTTATATTTTGTTTTTTAGTTTGTCAGACTAATTGTGATTTTTCATTTGACTTACTGTTCGAGCAGTAGGTCTTTTTTTTATGATTGTTTTTTGGATTTAAAAATATCAATTATCTTTACTACACACCATTTAATTGGAACATAGAATAAATATTTAAAAATTAAAAAATAAGAGTAGAAGAATACAAAATATAATATATTACATATTAAGTAGTCGCTTACTTTCCAACTTGTAGTAAAATATCTACCATTTCCGATTTTATTAATTGTTCTTACTCTAGCACCCATATAATTACCTCAACTTTCTTCTTACTTCTACTGCTACACCTACGATTTTAACAGGTTTTGTTAATATATCGTATTCATTAAATAAATATGGTTCATATTCATTGTTTAATGGCTTCAATATTATACTCTTTTCTTGTTTAATGACTCTTTTAAATGTTGCATCATCACCATTTACCATAACAACACAGTCATCACCTGACTCACAATCAGGTTGTTGTTTAATTATTATTGTATCGCCTGTATGATAATCAGGATACATACTATTTCCATCAACTTTAAGAGCAAAGTATCTAGTACCATTTTGTACCCATTTATAAGGAATATCTTCATAACCGATTATATCTTCTATTGCTTCAATAGGTATACCTGCAGGAACTTTGCCAAGTAGAGGTATTTTAACTGTCTTTGTAGTTGCTTCTAGATATATAGCATTGTCAATTGATATTTCAGATGGTTCTTTATCATCAAACCATTCTCTATCCATGTCAACATCGTATCCCATCAACCAACTCTCACTAACATTTAATACTTTTGCTAATTTATAAATGTTGTTTTGTTTGGCTTGATAGT
Source organism: uncultured Bacilli bacterium (assembly GCA_934153675.1). Taxonomy (GTDB): domain Bacteria; phylum Bacillota_I; class Bacilli_A; order RF39; family UBA660; genus RUG12438. The sequence goes on along the minus strand of CAKPFG010000002.1, from coordinate 44,491 downwards.
TTCCTGACAAATAGTTACTTATAAGAGATTTATCTATTCCTGTCTTATTTGCCAAGTCAACCTGCTTCATTTTACATTCTTTCATTGCAATATTTAACCTACTTGCAAATGTATCTACAATCACAAAATACCACCTCTTTACATTAATTATTATAAACATAAAATTAAGAAAAATCAACAAAAGATATCAAAAAAAATAAAAAAGTTGAGAAAAATCATTTTTTCTATTGTAATTTAAAAATTATTTTGCTATACTTTTATTGTAGTTGAGAAAACTCAACAAGATAGAGGGAGGTGAAAGATGATGAAACTAGAATTTGATTATAGTAAATTAAAAGGTAAAATTCGTGAAGTATTTAATACACAATCATCATTTGCAGAGCAGTTGGGAATATCTACTTATAGTTTATACAAGAAATTATCTAAAGGTGTTTCATTTACTCAAACTGAAATCATTAAATCAAGTAAGTTATTAAATATTGAAGCACATGATATCCCATTATATTTTTTTAAAGAAAAAGTTGAGAAAACTCAATAATTAGTCTGACAAACTAAAAAACAAAAAACAAATTATAAGAAAGGAATGGATTTTTTATGAAGAAAATCACAATTAAAGAAGCATCTGCATTGATGCATAAATCTGCTCAATTTATTCGAGTTGGATTACAAACAGGAAGATTGCCATTTGGTTCGGCAGTAAAAGTAAATAAAAGATGGAACTATATTATTTACCCTGATATGTTTTATCAATATTTAGGAATAAAGGAGGCAGAAAAAAATGACTAAAAGAAGATTAAGACCATGGGTTAAATATACATTAGTAGCAATTGTAAGTGCAATTGTATCAATCGCTATATATCAATTATTTACTTTAGAAACAACTAAAACTACACCTGCAGGAAATTACACATGTAAAGGTGGAATTATCCAAGTTTGTACAGGTAGTAAAGAAGTTGCAGATTATTTGGGGGTGTAGTTATGAGTAAAAAGAGTCAAACATCCGAAATAATCGCATATTTAAGAAAATATAAACAAATCACTTCTTACGAGGCAATCAAAAGATTTGGAGCAACTAGATTATCAGGAATAATATTTATTTTACGAGAAAGAGGTTTTGGAATAGAAACTGAAATGGTTCAAGGCAAAAATAGATATGGTCATACTACAAGTTATGCAATCTATCACCTTGTAAAGGATTTAGAGGAGGTGGAAGATATATGATTATAAGTATTTTAAAGTTTTTTGGAGCAGTAATTTTAATTAGTTTAGGGATGTTTATATTAAGTATTTTACTTATTTCAATGTATAAAGAAATTAAAAAAAAGATTGTAAAGTAGGTGGCATAATGGCAGAAAGAAGAATGTTTGCAAAAACAATAATAGATAGTGATGCATTTTTAGAAATGCCAATGAGTGCAAGACTACTTTACTATGATTTAGGAATGAGAGCCGATGATGATGGTTTTGTAAATAGTCCTAAAAAAATAATGAAGATATGTGGTGCTTCTAACGATGATATGAACATCTTAATTTTAAGAAAATTTATAATTCCATTTGATAAAGGAATTGTTGTTATTAAACATTGGAAAATTCACAACTATATTAGAAACGATAGATATAAGCCTACTGTATATACAGAAGAAAAGGCAATGTTAGACTTAAAACCTAATGATGGTTATGTATTAAAAAATAATAATGGTATACCAAATGGATACCAAATGGATACACAGGATAGGATAGGACAGGATAGTATAAGTCAGTATAGTATAGATGAGGTTAATAATAATGAGCAATCACTTTTACCTGCCTCTGATAACAATGAATTAAAAAAACAATATGAAGAAGAATTTGAAAAACTATGGTCACACTATCCTAATAAAAAAGGAAAAGACCAAGCCAAAAATAAATATATACTTGCTAGAAAACAAGGAACAACTTATGAAGAAATTGCACAAGGATTAAAGAATTATATTAATTACATTAAATTAGAAAAAGTTGATAGTAAGTTTATAAAACATGGTTCAACATGGTTCAATCAAAAATGTTGGAATGATGACTATTCTACTAATAAATCGGTCAAGGTTGATAGTCAAATGGAAATATTAAAAGGTATTCATAATGGAACAATCAAAGTTAATTAGTATTGTTATAGCAAAATTTAAAATTGCTTACCCTTACTATTTTAAAGATTTGACCGATGAGGAGTTTCTAGGATTAGTAAGTTTATATCAGGAAGAATTAGGTATTTTTCATCCTATTGCCTTACTAAATGCTATTAAAGTAATTATTAGAAATAATAAGTTTATGCCTACATTAGCAGATATTATAGATGAATATAGAAAGAGTCTAAAAAACTATTATATTGAAGTAATTGAAAATAGTAATCCTAAAAATAAAAAATACTTATTAGATATGGTTGATTGGTATTCATTACACAAAGAATTTCCTGAAAATATACCAAATGATGTTATATCTGATATTAAAGCATTAAATTACAATCAAATAAAAGAAATTGAATATAAAGAGGTGATGAAATGACAATAGATGAATTATCAAAGTATCATGTAATAAAACTTGAAATAGAGCAAATAAAAGCAAATTTAAAAGAATTAGATGATACAACGATTGGAAGTCCAAAAATATCAGGAATGCCACAAGGTTCAGGACATGTTGGTAATCCTGTGGAAAGTTTAGTTATTAAAAAATCAAAATTAGAAATGATACTTAAAAAGAAACAAGATAAGTTATTAGATGAACAATTAAAGATAGAAAATTTTCTTGAAACAATCGAGGATAGTAATGTCAGAGTAATTATCCGAGCAAGATTTATAGATGGCAAGAATTGGCATCAAATAGGTAAAGAACTTAATTTTGAAAGAACTACCCCATATTATCATTTAAAAAAGTATTTGAAAGGTAGGTTAAGAGAAGATGGCGAATAAAATGAAAATCAAAGACATCTTTAGTTTCAGTAAAATTCAATTAATCCATAAAATAAATTCATTAGAAGTAGAAAAAGGTGCATTAGAAGATATAATCAAAGATGAATTATTTAAAACATTTATGGAAAAATTACAAGAACCAAGTGAGATATCACGATTAAGAAAGGAAAATAAGAATTTAAGAGCCAAAAATAAGACATTAAAATCTTTATTAAGAGGTGAAAAGTAGTGAAAGGAGGGAATACAATGCGACTTTTATATATAGATGAGAATGATTTTAATAAAAAGTTAAGAAGTCTAAAAATATATTGTCCTATTGCCTATAAACAATTAATATTTAAAGTTAAAAAAGAATTAGATGCATCAGTTCCTGATGGTATATATCGTAGAGAATTAAAAGCATCAAAAGAGTTTAAATTTGTTTATGGAACAATTGAATTAGTTTATAGAGTCTATAAAGGTGAAATCATTATGGAAAACATTGAACCCTCACAATTCTTTTAGATGGTTATATGTCTAGCCTAGATACCTATAAAGGTATTTGTTATAGAGATAATAAAGATAAATTTAAAATTGATTTAATTATGCAGATGAAAAGAAAGGACTATGCTATATGAATAAGAGATTACGAAAAATAATTAATTACTATGGAATTAAAAAACAATTAAAGTATTTTCAAAGTGAAATATTTGAATTAAATGAAGCAGTTATTCAATATGAAGAAAGGAAAAGAAACCCCATTGATATTGTATGTAATGCATTAGAGCCAATTATGGCTAGTTTAAATAATAGAAAAGCAGTTAGTATTACAGATGCTATTAAAGAAGAAATTGCAGATGTAATGGTGATGTTAAAACAAATGCAATTATACTATAACATTTCTGATGCAGATGTTAAGGAAATTATGAAATTTAAAGTTGATAGACAAATAGAAAGAATTAATGAGGAGGTAAGCAAAAATGATAAATGATGCTATTAAAAGAGAAAAGAAATTACAAGAATTATTAAAAATAACTAACATATCAGAAGAAGAAGTTGCAAAATTGGATTTTAAAGAAAAACAAAAGTATTTTAAAGCCAAAAGTAAACTATGTAAAATATCATTTACTTCAAGAGATAAGAATGATAAAGGAATTACCTATGTAAAACCAAAGGAGGATAAAAATGAACAAAAAGATTAAAAATATATTATTAATATTATTGATTTTATTTATATTTGCCTTTGTGTGTTTCATAATCTATGAGGTGAATGATTTTATTATTGATTATAAGTGTTCAACAATGCCATTAAATGAATTTTTTGATAATGAAATATGTCAAAAATATTGGAGGTATAGATAATGATAGAAAGAAAAATAGAAAAGATTATTAATAATTATTTATATAAAAAAGTTATACACATTTTTAAAGGTAGAGCATTGATAAGAGGTATTGATTTACATATTATACCTAGAAAAGATAAGGTAACAGTATATGCAAAAGATAGAAGATTTACTGAAAATTTATATAAAGAAGTATTTTCATTTAATAAAGATGCATCTATTTATTATTTATGTAATTTAAAAGAAACATCTAAAGAATTTGATGAAATATTAAAAACATATCAAGAAATCGAGGTGAAATAGATGGAAGATAAACTAACAATGAAAGAAATGGTTCAATTCTTTAAAGATGTTAAAGAAAAAGGATTAGATATGGTTATTAAATTAAAAATGCCTAATCAAGAAGAACCTGAAATCATTATGAATTACAACAAAAGTATTGATACTAAATTAGAGTATTATCAAAAAACATATACTGATGATTTGGTACATAAAAATAACTCTGATATACAAATTATAGAAATATTAGCAACAACTATACCATTTTAAGATATATAAGAAAGGAAAATAAAATGAAAAATAAATTATATAGAATTAGAATTGATAATTATGGTTATGTTAAAGCAATAGTATTTGATATAGAACCTACTTTAAGAGTTATACCAACTATGGAAATAGAAGAAGCAGGTATTTATGAAGAAGATAAAGCGAAATATTATTGTAATACACTTAACTATGAAAATCAAAGTAAAAATATTAAATTTACTATGGAACTTGTTGAAAATATAAACAATGATATAAATAATAATAATCTTATAGAATTAATTAAAAATAATCCTAATTTACCAATATATGCTTATGTTGATTATGAAATAGTAGGTGGTGATTGTGGCTATTGGATGGGTGAGTTTGGAAAAGCAAAAATTAAAGAATATGCCACAGTTGAACCTTATGGGTGGAATGATATGAATATTGTTTATAAAGATGAACAAGAAGATTATATAGAGTATTTATTAGATAATAATGATGATATGTCAGAAGAGGATGCAACAAGAATAACTAATAATCTTCCTTATAAAAAAGCAATATTTGTATATGTAGAAACTCCACACAGTATTTAATATGGATGCAGAAGTAGTAAAATTTATAATTTGGTTTGATATTGGATGGTTAATTGGTTTAATAGGATTGATAGTTTATTTATATTTTGATAATCGATAGGAGGTAACAATTTGGATAAAAATAAATTGTTTGATGATACACCATATATAGATAGAACAGTAGTTACTGATTATGATAAAAAGAAATGGAAAGAGGCATTTCAAAATTATTGTGATAGTGATAAAATTAGAAAAGAAAGTGATTTAACAGGGCTTAATGCTTGTGGTTATTGGTATGCATGTGATTATTGTGATGGTAGTGATTTACCTTGTGCTTGTGCAAAAGCGATGCTTCAATATTTTTTTGAAACAGGCAGACAAGTAGATTATAAAAATACTGATGAAAAATACTTAGATAAATTATTAAGAGGTGAATATGAATAAATGTAATTATTGTCAAGAGTCTAATAATCATATTTCAGGAAAACCAATCACTCAAGCAGAATTAAAACCAACTGCAGGTTATAAAAGCAGAAGTTGTTTATTACAAGACTATCTTCAATTATTTATATTAAAAGGCAAAGCAGATAAAAAAGCAGGGTTAATGATAGATACTTTAGATGGTGCAAGATATGTTGATATTAATTATTGCCCTTTTTGTGGTAGAAAATTAGATAATGAGGTGATGAAATGAATAGTATTGGAATAACATTTATGAAGTTAGGTAAATATATGACTGCTTTCCCTGAATATATTGATGGAAGAAAAACACCAATATATGAAATAACAAATCAACAAAATGAATTTATAAAACTAGGATATGTCAAATACAACTCTCGATGGAGGAAATATTGTTTTTATCCTGATGATGAAACAGTATTTGATGACAAATCTTTATTAGAAATGATAAAATTTCTAAACTACTTGAATAATGAGAGAAAAAATAGGAGGTGATGAAATGAGTAGGACTTTTAGAATTAAGTTCGGTAGAAAGACAGTGCAACCATTTAAAAAAGCAGATATTGATAATATGATAATCAATTGTAAAAAAAGAAGAAACCAAGCAGAAGATGATGGCAATGAAGAGCAACAATATCTATGGGATAGAAACTATATGATATTAGTTATTGGTATGAACCTTGCTTTTAGAATTGAGGATATTTTACAGTTAAAAGTTGATAATTTTAAAAATGGTTCTGTATATACAAGAGAATTTAAGACAAATAAAGAACAATCATTTGAATTACATCCATCATTAGCAAAGGATATAGCAGATTATATTAATAGAAATGAATTAATTGAGGGTGAATATTTATTTAAGAGTAGAAAAGGTATTAATATGCCAATTACAAGACAAAGAGCATGGCAGGTTATAAAACAATTATCAGATGAGGTAAAAGTAGGATATCCTGTTGGATGCCACTCATTAAGAAAATATTTTGCAAGGTCATACTATGAAGAAACAGGCGACATCATAGGATTAAAAGAAATGTTAAATCACTCTAACGAAAGAGTCACATTATTATATATATGTTGGGATAATAATGATAAAAATACTAAAAGAAAGAACTTTTATTTAGGAAGTTAAATAGTGGTATGCAATAGCATATCACTTAAATTAAAAACTACTAATTTTACAAAATGAGAGTTTGTAAATTCAAATAAAAAATAACATTTTCCTGACAACAGGAAAATGATTGTAAAATCTAGGAAAAAATGACATTTTGAATTAAAAAAGTGAATTTAACCGACTTATGTCATTTTGTTAAATTCATTATAGTAGTAAAAGGAGGTAAAAAATGGAATTATTGATTAGAAGTCAAGATAAGAAACAGTTATTAAAAGTTAATGATGGATTATTTATTGCTAATGGTTTTACTGATACTGATGACTCATTCATTGGAATAAAAAATGTCGGACATGTTGGTAGATATAAAACCGAAAAAAGAGCATTAGAAATATTAGATGAAATACAAAAAATTTATTCACCTAGAGGAATAATTAAGTTTGATTGTTTATTAAATGCAGAAATGATGCAACAAGTTAAAAATCAATTTGAAGAAGATTATATTGTAGGTGATAAGAGATTGGAAAAAATAGAATTAGCAGATAGTTATGTATATGAAATGCCACAAGAATAGATTTAAAGATAAATGTGATGGATGTGGAAAATTTGATTATTTAAAAGGAATTGATAATAAGTGTTTATGTCCTAAATGTAGAAAAGAAATAGGTGCTACCGACAATAATGTCGCTACCATAGAACATAAACAATTAACAATATTCGATATGGAGGTAATTGATGATTACAAGAAAAATAAAGCAATTTATAACTAAAAATTATAATAAAGAAAAAGATGCATATTGTTGGTATAATACTGAAAAAAAATTATCAGAAAATGATATAAGTAATTTAAAAGACTATTTTAATAATAGCAATTATAATTTTATGTTAATAATTAATGGATGTAGTGAATTAAGACCACAAAGAACATGGTGTTCTTTTCCAACATTTTTAAAAGGAATTGATGGATGCCATATTATATTTAAAAATGATAGTAATGCATTTATTTTGTGTAGTTGGTTAGAAGATTATGATGAATATGAAGAAGATATTAGAGAGTTATTATCGCAACTACAAGATGGATTGGAAGTTATTATATTCAGTAAAAATCACAAAACTCACACTAAAATTGTGTTATAATGTATGGTGAATAGTAAGGCAACTAATATGTTGTCTTTTTTCTGTGTTTATATGAGAGTATGAGAAAAAATATAGCACCTTTTTTCCTTTCTGTGTATCAATTATCTCCTATCGTACTCTCATATAAGCATAGAAAGGTGCTATGCTTAATTTTAGGTAAGGAGATGTTTTTATGCTAAAGAGTTGTAGTAGGTGTGGAAAGATACACGATTTTAATAAGACATGCTATAAGAATAGACAGGTTAGAGGTTTAACAGATGCAGATAAGTTCAGAAAAACTTATAAATGGCATAAAAAGAGTGAAGATATAAGAAATAGAGATAAACATTTATGTAGATGTTGCATCGCAGATATCTATAATACCTCTAGTATTTATAACTTCAACAAGTTAGAAGTTCATCACATAATTCCATTAGAAGAAGATTATTCCCGAAGATTAGATGATGAAAACCTTATAACTTTGTGTTGTTATCATCATAAATTAAGTGATAATAATGTCATACCAAGAAAAATATTGCAAGAATTAATTAAAGAAGATTGTGATTTAAAGAAAATAAAAGTAGAAGTAGAGGCAGTAGAGGGTGGAGCAACCATCCCCCCTGCCTTTTAATTAAGAATTTTATAAAACTTTCAAAACCTACGCATCCCCTAAAAGTGTAAAAAATGCCTAAAATGAAAATTTTCCATCAATTGTTGAAAAAAATAGGAGGTGATAATCATGGCAAGACCTGCAAAAGCGATTGATACGAACTCAATGAAAATGAGTAAAAAGGAAAGAAAAGAAAGAGAAGAAAGTGAAAAAAAATTAAGAGGTGCTAATGATAAAATAAAACCATTCAAGTATCTTAACAAAAGACAAAAAGCAATTTTTAAAGACATCTTAGATAATCTTAATCAAGATATTTTAAGTAATTTAGATACTTATTTATTAAATCAAACTGCAATCACAATTGAACGATTAGAGAGTCTTGAAAAAGAGATAAATGAGTCTAGTAAGATAACTGATGAAGATGGTAAAGTAAAAGATAAGTTAGATGTTAAAACTATTATAAATCTAAAGTCTGTTAGGGATATGTACTCTAAAGACTTTTTTAGATGTTGTAATGAATTGTCATTATCACCACAAGCAAGAGCAAAAATATCAATCAATGCGACTCCAACAAAGAAGAAAACTTTGATGGATATATTGAATGAAGATGATGACAATGAAGAACAATAATATAGAACTTCATCCAAGTTATATTTATGCTAAAAAGATAGTTGATGGAACATTACAACCACCACCATTGTATTATGAATTAAATGGTGAAAAACAATTTATATCGCCAAAGTATGTTAAAAAACAATGTAAGATATTTTTAGATATTGCAGATAATAAATCTAGCAAATATATAATTGATATTAGCAGATTGAAAAGAATAGATAAAATATTAAAAATATTAGTAATGGCAAAAGGTATAAAAAGAGGTCGAAAAATATATGAAGCATTGGCAGGATATCAATGGCTTATTATAGTTGCTAGTCTTTGTACTGTGTATAGAGATAATAAAAATAAAAGAAGATATGAAACAATAATACTAGAGATATGCAGAAAGAATGGTAAAACATTTATAGTTGCACTTGTAATATTATTGTTATTTTACCTTGAACCAAAATATTCTCAATTCTATTCAGTTGCACCTGATGGAGCATTGGCTAAAGAAATTAAAAAAGCACTAGAACCATTAATCAAAGCAAATACAAGTGTCTTTGAAGAGGGTGAATTTAAAATATTAAGAGATTGTATCAGACATAGTTTAACTGAAACAATTTATACACCTTTAAATTATTCAAAAGATAGAATGGATGGTAAAGAACCAAATGTATTTGTTGCAGATGAGGTGGGTGCATTACCAACAGATTATGCCATTGAAGCGATGAGGTCAGGACAATTATTGGTATTTAATAAATTAGGTTTTATTATTTCAACTAAATATCCTACAGTAGATAATCCAATGGAAACTGAAACAACTTATGCCAAAAAAGTATTGGATGATATAATCGATGATGAAAAAGTATTTGCATTGTTGTTTGAACCTAATGAAACTAAAAATTGGACTAATGATGATAATATTATTTTACAATCAAATCCATTAGCAATTGAAGTTGAAGCAGTATTTAGGGATTTATTAGATAAAAGAACTAAAGCAATTGAAATGGAAAGTAAGAGAGAAAACTTTCTTACAAAACATTGTAATATTATTTATCAAGGTGCAGGAACTGAAAGTTTTGTAGATGTAACAGAAGTACAAAAATGCAAAGTTGATAAAATTGATTGGTCAGGTAAAGAAGTATATATTGGTGTTGACCTTGCTATGACTAATGATAACTGTGCAGTAGCAATGACAAGTAATGATGATGATGTAATATTAGCAGAAGCAATATCATTTATTCCAGAGGGAAGAATAGAAGAAAAAAATCAATTTGAAAAAGTTAATTATTATGATTTTATTAATGCTATGAAATGCATCGCTTGTGGTGATAAAACAGTTGATTATAAAGTTATTGAAGATTTTGTGTTTGCAATAGAAGAAAAATATGATGTTGTTGTTATGGCTATAGGATATGATAGATATAATGCATTATCATCTGCTCAAAAATGGGATGAAAAATATCAGACAGTTCAAATAAGACAACACTCTGATACATTACATCCACCTACAAAATTATTGTATGAAAAAATAATGGATGGTAAGTTTAGATATGAAGATAATAAATTACTTGAAATTAATTTTCAAAATGCAAGATGTGTTTTTGATACAAATATGAATAGATATGTTAATAAAAAGAAATCAAATGGAAAAATAGATATGGTTGTAGCACTTATAAATAGTATTTATTTATTGCAACAAGAAGTATTTCTTGAAAATGGAAACTTTTTTGTTCAAGTTGCTTAACTTTCACATTTTTCACACTCATATTATGTTATAATGTAAATGTGAGATAATGAAATAAAATGAAACAGGCAGAAATGTCTGTTTTTACTTTTGAAAGAAAAGAGGTGAAAACATGTCAATCATAGATTTAATATTTAAAAGAGATGAACAAAGTGCAGAGTCAACATCAAATGAAACAACTGAACAAACAACAGATACACCTCAAGATTTACTTTTAAAAAGTTTATTAAGAGGTGAAAAAATAACAAGAGATAAGGCACTTTCAGTTCCTGCAGTATCAAGTGCAGTTGATAGAATATCAAACTTGATTGCAATGTTACCTATTCGAATGTATAAATATGTTACAGATGATAAAGGTAATAGAAAAATTGAAGAAGTTCTTGATGATAATAGATTATATATATTAAATCAAGATACAGGTGATTTACTTGACCCATTTCAATTAAAAAAATCAATTGTAAATGATTACCTTACCAATAAAGGTGCTTATGTTTATATTGAAAAATATAGAAATGAGTTTAAAGCATTAAAATATGTTGAACCTAGTTATGTATCACCACAAACAAATTATGACCCAATTTTTAAAGATGCAAAATACAATGTCTATGGTAAAGATTATGAATTGTATAATTTTATTACAGTTTTAAGAAATACCAAAGATGGAGTTAAAGGAATAAGTGCTATTGATGAAATATCAAAATCAATAGAAACTGCTTTTACAACTATTCTTTATGAATTAGGATTAGTTAAAAAGGGTGGAGCAAAAAAAGGTTTTCTTACTGCTACTAAAAAACTAGGCAAAGAAGAAATAAAAGCCTTAAAAGATGCATGGAATAAATATTATGGAAATAATAGTGAAGATAATGTAATCATTTTAAATGATGGTTTGGATTTTAAAGAGGGTGCAAATTCCTCTGTGGAATTACAAATTAATGAAAGAAAAAAGACATTAAAAGATGATATAAACGATGTATTTCATATTTATTCAGATTATAATAATACAATTAAAGATAGTGTTATGCCAATTATTAGTGCAATTGAATATGCATTAAATAAGAATTTCTTGTTAGAGTCAGAAAAAGGACTCTTTTATTTTGCATTTGATACAAAGAAAATAACAAGAGGTTCATTGAAAGAAAGATATGAAGCATATAAGATTGCATCTGATACAGGTTGGATGACAAAGAATGAAATAAGAGATGCAGAAGATTATTATTCAATTGATGGACTAGATGTTGTAAGTATGAACCTTGCTAATGTCTTATATGATATTGACACAGGTAAATATTACACACCAAATACAGGTTCAGTAATGAATATGAACGATGGAGGAGGTGAAAAAAATGAAAATAGAAGTAAGAAACGACAAAGTCATAATTGATGGCTATGTAAATGCAGTTGATAGATTTTCTAAAATTCTATATGACAAGAAAGGTCAATTTATAGAGAAAATATTACCAACAGTATTTAGGAGGGCACTTGAAAAAAATCCATCTGTAAAAGTTTTATTAGACCATGATTACGATAAAGAATTAGCAAATACCAAAAATGGTACTGCAGAACTTTACGAGGATAATATTGGTTTAAGAGCCATTGTTGAAATAACTGACTCTGATGTTATTGAAAAAGCGAAAAAGAAAAAATTAAGAGGATGGTCTTTTGGCTTTTCTTGTAATAAAGATGAAGAGGTTATCAATAAAAATGGTTTAAGAGAAAGAAGTGTAAGAGATATAGATTTATTTGAAGTATCTATTATAGATGATAAAAAAATACCTGCTTACATAGGAACATCTATTGAATTAAGAGGTGATGATGCAACTGTTATTGAATATCGTAGTGAAGATTTTGAAGATAATTCTTACACAGTAGGTGAAGATAATGGTGAAGAGTCAACACCAAATTTTAGTGATATGACTGCATCACAAAAAAGAGAAGTGTTAGGTAGTACATATAAAACACTATTCAAAGATGGATGGTTAGAAGATTACGATGGTGAATTTGTTTATGGAACAATTGACAATGGTAGTCAACTATATAAGATGCCTTATTCAATAACCGATGGAACTGTTACTATTGATAGTACAAATCAAGTTAAAGTAGTTCGTGGAGGTTATAAAGAAATAAGAGCAGATGAGAGAGTGCCTGAACAACCACAAAATGTGGGTGTTGAAAAAATAAATTACTCAAAATATGAGAATATTCTAAATGAAGTAAAAGGAGGAAAAGAAAGATGAAAAGTTTAGAAGAACAAAAAAATGAAAAAGTAACTCAAATGGATAAGTTACTAAATGATGTAAAGGCAGAAGAAAGAGCATTTACAGAAGATGAAGAAAAACTATTTAATCAATTAAAAGATGAAATAGATGCCATAAATAAAACTATGGAGGCTTTTGAACAAAGCAGAGAATTAGTAGATGATACTAAAAAAGAAGAAGATAAGAAAAAGGAGGAAGATAATATGTCTGAAGAAGAAAGAGCAGTAAAAATCGAAACTAGAGATATTAAAGATTTCGCAAATTTCATTAGAAACAATGTTTTAAGTGAAAATAGAGATGATACAGGTTCATCTTTTAGTCAAGGCGATAATGGTGTAATTGTACCAACTACAATTGCAAATAAAATCATAATGACTGCTTATAATATGTCACCAATATTAGAAAAAGCAACTAAATACAATATTAAAGGTAATTTTGATATTCCTGTATATGGTGCAAATAATGGTGAAGATATAACAGTTGGTTATGGTGAAGATTTCACAGAATTAGTAGAAAAAGCAGGTAAATTTACATCTGTATCATTAAAAGATTATTTAATAGGAGCATTAGCAAAAATTGGTAATAAATTAGTTAATAATACTGACTTTGATTTAGTTAATATTGTAATTAATATAATTGCAGAATATGTTAAATTATTCCTTGAAAATGAAGCATTAAATGGTACTGATAATAAAATTCAAGGTTGTAGAGATATACCTGCTAAACAAACTGTTACAAGTGCAGTTGCAGGTGTAATATCTTATGATGACCTTGTTAAAGTTAAAAATAAAGTTATCCAATCTTTCAGAAAAGGTTCTATTTGGGTTGTTAGTCAAGAAACACAAAATATCCTTGAAACAATGAAAGATGGTGACGAAAGACCATTATTTGTTGCAGACCCAACAGGTGAATTTGATGGAAAGATATTAGGTTATCCTGTATATGTTTCAGATGCAATGGTTGACATTAAAGCAGGTAGTTCACCAATTATCTTTGGTAACTTTAGCGGTTTAGCATTTAAAACAACTAAAGAATTAGAAATTCAAGTTTTAAAAGAAAAATATGCTACTCAACATGCTACAGGTGTAGTTGCTTGGTTAGAAGCAGATATTAGAGTAGAACATCTTCAAAAATTATCTAAATTAACTATTAAATCTGCTTAATAAGAGGTAAACAATGTATTTAGTATTAAAAGGATTTGCTAATAATACTATTTCTGCATCAAAGGGAAAGACTATTGAAATAAAAGATAAAAAATTAGCCTCTTCTCTTTTAGAAGCAGGATATATTGCTACTCATTCAGAAAAAGAAATATCTAATAAAGAAGCAAAAGAAACAATTTCAAAACTTCAAAGCCAACTTGCAGAAAAAGATGTTGAAATCCAATCTTTAAAAGATAAAATTACTGAATTAGAAGCAGAATTAAATAATGTATCAGATGAAGTTACAGATGATAACGATACTGATGATAAAGAAAAGGAAAAAGATAGTAATTTAGATGAAAATAAAGACTTAACACCAAATGAAGATGAAAAAGAAAATGGTGAAGAGTCAAAAACTGATGATGAAAACATGGATGATAAAAAATCATCAAAAAAATAAGAGTAAGTAATTCAATTGTTCAGGCAAACTCCTAACCGAAAGGAGGAATAGTTATGATTACTAAAGTAAGTGATATCACAGTAAGTGATATTCAAAATTATTTAAGAATATCTGAACTAACAGAAGCAGATGAAAAATATTTAGAAACAATTAAAAATGTTGCTATTGACTTTATAAAAAATAATACAGGAGTAGATGATGATACAATCGACCAATATGCCGATTTTATTATTGTTGTTTATGTATTATGTCAAGATATGTATGATACAAGGTCATACTATGTTGATGGAAATAATGTCAATAAAGTAGTTCAAACTATATTAGATATGCATTCAAGGAATTTATTATGAGTAATACTGTTAAAAATGCAGGTAAATATGATAAACTTATTGGAATTTATTCAGTTATTAATGTTAAAGATGCAGATGGCTTTGAAAAGCCAACAGAAACTTTAATATTAAGCACTTATGCTAATGTAAAAACTACAAAAGGATATACTTTAATTCAAAATGATACCGATTTTGAAAAAGCATATACTAATTTTACTATTAGATACCCTGCAAAAACTGAAATAACAAGAGATATGTTTATTAAATACAATAATAAAAAATATACCATTGAATACTTAAATAATATAAATGAGGACTCTATTGAATTAGAAATTCAAGCGAAAGTAGTTGTTAAGTAATGGCACACTTTAATTCAGAGATACCTAACGATTTAATTAAATCATTTGAGGAATTGGCAGTAGCAACTCCAAAAATGATGGGTGAAATGACCAAAGCAGGTGCAGAAACAGTTAAAAGGACTGTTCAAAACAATTTGTCAAAGGCATTCAAATCTACTGATAGATTAAGTAAGTGCTTATTTGTTTCAAAAACATATAGAACACCATCTGATGACAGTATTAATAACAAAGTTATGATATATGGCTATTTAGATGCACAAAAAAAACATCCTGCACCATTAGTTGCAATGGCAAGAGAATATGGAACGAGTAGAGGTGAGGCAAAAAAGCCTTTCTTTAGAAAATCGTTTAAAAAACAGGAAATTGAAAATGCGATGAAACAAATACAAGAAAAATACTTACCAAAGGAGTAGTTATGAATAGAGAAATAGAACAATTATTTAATGATTTTAATGTTGATGGTGTAGATATACCTATAGCATTTATTCGATATAGAGGTGACTTAAAAACATTTATTACCTATCACGAGATAGATAATCAACCAAGAGTAGAAGCAGACAATAAACCAATTTATAGTGTTTCTGAATTTGATTTTGATATCTATACTGATGGTAATTATCTAAATATTGTTTCAGAAGTTAAAAAGATATTAATAAATAATGATTATGTTTGGATTGAGGATAGTCCTGATATGTTCGAAGAAGATACAAGACTATACCATAAGACAATAACATTTGCTAAAGAGAGGAGTGTAATATAATGGCAAGAATTGGCTTAAAGAATTTTAGATATTCATTATTAGACAATAATGAGGAAGTAATTGAACCTAAATCACTAGGTAAGGCTATTGATTGTAAAGTATCATTAGAATTAAATAGTGCAGAATTATATGCAGATGATGCATTGGCAGAAAGTGATTATACTTTTAATAAAGGTACAGTTACTATAACTGTTGATGATGATGATGACACAGTTCTAGCACCACTATTAGGACATACTATTAGTGAAGAGGGTGAAATCGTTAGAAAAGATACTGATGTAGCACCATATATCGCATTTGGTAGAATATTAACTAAAGTGGTAAGTGGTACTTATAAATACAAAGTTGAATTTTTATCAAAAGTAAAATTCAAAGACACAATGCCTGATGAAGCAACAAAAGGTGAGTCTGTTGAGTTTACTACTGTATCTATTGAGGGTTCAGTAATGAGAAAATCTAATGGAGAATGGTCAAAATCTAAAACATTTACTACTTATGCAGAAGCAAGTACATATTTAGATAGTCTATTGACTGCTAGTGCATAATGAAGTGCAAAGTTATAAAAAGATTTAATGATAAAAATACAAAAGAATTTTATAAGTTAAATCAAGTTATAGAAGTATCAGAAGAAAGATACAAAGAAATAAAACAATTTGTAAATCTTTTCGAAGAAACAGTGAAAAAATCTGATAGAAGAAAGGGTAAAGAACTAGAAGAAAATGTCTAGTATCTTTACCCTTTTTTTAATTATATAGGAGGGAATTAAGATGAAAGAAAAGGAAACAGTTTTTACAGTTAATGGAAAGGAATATAAAGCAATATTTAACTTAAATGTTATGCAATCAATTCAGATTGAATATGGCACATTCCAAAAATGGGGTGAGTTGACCGATGGCTTTGTTTACGATGAAGATGGAAATAGAGTTGTCAAATTAGATGAGAAAGGAAAACCAATCACACAAGAAGTTAAAGATGCAAATGGTAATGTTGTAAAACAAGATGTATATGAAACAAGAGAAGTTGATATCAAGGCTTTAATATTTGGTATTAAAGAAATGATAAATGAAGCATTTGATATTGATAATGAAACTGCAACAGAAAAACAACCTTTATTAACAGAAAAACAAGTAGGTAGATTAATAACTGCAATGGGTATAGCAAATGCCACAAATCAATTAAATCAAACAGTTATTGACTCTACACAGGATGAAAACTCAAAAAACGAATAATCCACGAGGAAGATGATAATACACCAATAGATTTCTCGTGGTTTTTGTTTATAGGACATAACAAATTAGGTTATTCAGAAAAAGAAATTTTTAGAATGACAATTAAGAAGTTTAATCGCCAATGGGAACTTTATAAGTTCTATCACGATTTGGAAAAGAAAACTACTTATGATGAAGTTGCTAAAGAGCAACATAAAGATGATGAATGGCTAGATTAGGAGGTGAAATCTATGGCAAGTTCATTTGGTGGTACAGTAAAATTATCAGGTGAAAGTGAGTATGTTAAAGCATTAAGAAACATTAATAGTAATTTAAGAGCAGTTAGTAGTGAATTAAAATTAGCCTCAACTGAATTTAATAATAATGGTCAAAAAATAGGTGATTTAAGAAATCAAAATGATGCATTAAATAAAAAATTAAAAGAAGAACAAAATGTTGTTAAAGTATGTGTCGATGCCATTAAGAATTTTACTGAACAACAAACAAAAAATAAAACTGAAATAGATAAACTTAAAAATTCATTAGATAGTGAGAAACAAGCATTAGAAAAGATGAAAAATAGCACTACTGCATCAAGTTCTGAAATATCAAAACAAGAAAAAGTAGTAGCAGAACTTGAAAAGGAGTTATCTAAAGCAGAAAGTACCTATGATAGTAATAATAAAAAGATTAATGATTACAAAATCAAAATGAATAATGCTAAATCTGAATGTAGTGATTTATCAAAGAAAATAGGTGATAATAATTCAATATTAGATAAAGCAGGTAAAAGTTTTGATAGTGATGCTAAATCTATAAAAGACTTTGCTAAAGAAGAAGAAAATGCAGGTCAAAAAACCTTAACATTAGGTGATTTGATTAAAGGAAACTTAATTAGTGAGGGTATTATTGCAGGTATTAAAGGATTAGCAGGTGCAATGAAATCTGTTGGGTCTGCAATGTTAGATATAGGAAAAGATGCAGTTGCAGGTTTTGGTGAGTTCGAACAATTAGAGGGTGGTGTTAAAAAATTATTTGGTGATGATGTTGCTAATACAGTTATAGCAAATGCCAATAATGCATTCTCTACTGCAGGTATGAGTGCTAATGAATATATGGAAACAGTTACAGGATTTAGTAAAAGTATGATTGTTTCTTTAAATGGCGACACTCAAAAGGCAGCGAAATTATCAGACCAAGCACTTCGAGATATGTCTGATAATGCAAATACATTCGGTACTGATATGCAATCAATTCAAAATGCATATAGTGGTTTTGCAAAAGGTCAATTTAATATGCTTGATAATCTAAAATTGGGATATGGAGGCACTAAGACCGAAATGGAACGATTACTTAAGGATGCCGAGAAATTGACAGGAAAGAAATATGATGTTTCTAACTTTGCAGATATCACAGAAGCAATCCATGAAATCCAAGTAGCAAGTAATATTGCAGGAACTACACAAGCAGAAGCAATGGGAACAATTGAGGGTTCTATTAAAGCAACAAAATCTGCATGGAGTAACTTAATAACAGGTTTAGCAACAGATGGTGCAGATTTAAGCCAATTGGTAATGAATTTATTCTCATCTCTTGTAGGCGATGGTGATGGCAATGGTGGAGTTGTTAATAATGTATTAAAAGCAGTTGATAGAGTTGTAGATGCAGTATTTGAAGCATTGCCTATGATATTAGATGGTATTTCAGAGCAATTACCTGCATTTTTAGAGTCAGGAAGTAAGATTATTACTAAATTAGTAGATGGTTTAACTACTAATATGCCTATGATAATGAGTGCAGTAATGGAAATAATTAATATGTTAGTATCTACTATCATACAAAATCTTCCACAAATAATGCAAATGGGTATTCAATTAATAGTTTCATTAGTTCAAGGTATAGCAGAGCAATTACCAACATTAATTCCACAAATGATTGATGCATTAGTGCTTATGGTAACTACATTACTAGATAATATTGATTTAATTATTGATGCAGGTATTCAATTAATATTAGGATTAGCAGATGGTTTAATAAATGCCTTACCTGATTTAATTGATAAAATACCTGAAATAATTGATAAATTAATTATGGCAATTACTGATAATTTACCAAAAATAATTGAAGCAGGTATTACCTTAACTGTTAAATTAGCATTAGGTTTGGTACAAGCAATACCTCAACTTGTTGCAAAAATACCTCAAATAATAGGTTCTTTAGTTAAAGGAATAGGAAATTACTTTGGAAAAATGTTGAGTGTAGGTAAAGAATTACTAGGAAAAGTCAAAGATGGTATTGTTAGTGGAATAAGTGGAATGGCTAATGTAGGTAAAGATTTGGTTAAAGGATTATGGAATGGTATTAAGAATGCTAAAGATTGGGTAATGGATAAGATAAAAGGCTTTGGTAGTTCAATAGTTAAAGGTATAAAAGGAATATTTGGTATTCACTCACCATCAACAGTATTTAGAGATGAAATTGGTAGTAATCTTGCAAAAGGTATTGGTGTTGGTTTTACATCTGAAATGAAAGATGTTAATAGTATGATACAAAATTCATTACCAACAGACTTTGATTTAGATACTAAAGTTAATTTGAATAGCATCGGCACTAATGGTTTATCATTAGGTGCAGGTGCAAATAATCCTGTTAGTAGTGTTGAAAATAATACATTCAATATTTATTCACCAAAAGACTCACCTAGTGAGTATGCTAGAAGAATAAGACAAGAGATACAATATCAAAAGATGGTAGGATAGGAGGAATAGAAAATGGCTAAAAGAATAGTATGTATGTCATATTTAGATGAAAAAATAACCTTTGATTATAAATTTCCATTCTTCCTTGAAAGTGTCGATGGATTACATGAAGTATTAGGTGTAGTTGCAGGTATGAAAAGTGCTTATGCAATTGGTGAAAGTTATGTAGGAACATCAATTGAAAAGCGAAATATTGTTATAAAAGGTGCTATTAGAAATGATATTATTGCTAATAGACAAAAGTTGTATCGTGTTTTCCCTTTAAAATCCACAGGAACATTATATTACTATGAGGGTGATTTAAAGAGAAAGATAAATTATAAAGTAGAGAGTATTAGAGTCAATGAAAAAGGATTGCATAGACATTTTCAAATATCTTTGATATGTCAAAATCCATATTTTACTGATTTAGAACCAACTATAATGCAGATGGCAACATGGTCACCTGCATTTAAGTTTGCATTAAGGATACCTCGTGATAGTGGTATTGTATTTGGTAGAAAAAATACTACTTCAATGGCTACTATTCAAAATGATACAAATATTGAGTTTGGTATGACAATAACATTTACTGCAAATGATACAGTTGAAAATCCATCATTATTTAATGTAGATACTAGGGAAGAAATGAAAATTGAAAAAACTATGTCTGCAGGTGACAAGATTATAGTAAGTACATATAGGCAAAATAAAAATATAGTTTATATTCCTATAAGTACAGGGATAGAAGAAAATATAAATAATTTAATGGTATATGGTAGCAAATTCTTACAAGTTCATCATGGAAGTAATACTTTTAGATATAATGCCGATACAGGTGTTGATAATCTAGAAGCAGTAATTGAGTATTCAAATGAATATGAGGCAGTATAATGATTGAAGAATTTGAAATATATGTATATAACAAAAGTGTCGAACTCATCGGAATAATTGATTTTTTTAAGTCTTTAAGATGGCGAAGAAAATACTTTGAGGCAGGTGAGTTCGAACTTCATATCCCATTAAATGAAAATACTTATAAATTTCTACAAAAAGATAATTTAATAATAAGAAGTGATGCAGTAGAAGTTGGAATTGTTGAAAGTTATACCATCAACGATGCAGGTGAAGCAGGTGTTGAAGTTATAATTTATGGTAGGTTTTTATCTAGTATATTAGAAAGAAGAATAATAAAAAATAAAATTAATCACAATGGTACATATTTAGCAGGTGAAAGGAAAATATTGAATGCAATGACTCCTTTTTCTCGTTTAGAAATCAAAAATACCGATATTAGTTCAGATAATGTTATTTTTCAAGTAAGTTATAAGAATGTATATGAATATTTGGTTAGTTTAGCCAAGTTATCAACAATTGCACATAGAATATCAATTGATATTCCAAATAAAAAGTATATTTATGAAAATTATCAAGGTAAAGATAGGACTGAAACACAATCAGTTAATCCTAGATATGAATTTAGTGAAGATAAATCAAATATAGAAGTAGCCAATTACACTTATAGTGCTAAAACTGAAAAGAATTATGCATTAATAGGTGGTCAAGGTGAAGATGATGCAAGAATAATGGCAGAAGTAACAAGTGGAACTTATACCGACCTAGATTTAAGAGAGGTATTTGTAGATGCTAAATCTGAAAATCAAGGTGATTTAACACTTGCACAATACAAAGAAGTATTAAAAACTAAAGGTAATGAGAATTTAGTAGAACAAACTATAACTCTAGAGGTAACAGTATATGCCGATGACTATAAAAAATTATGGGATTTAGGTGATATTGTTAATATCAACAAAGAGTCATGGGGAATAACACTAAAAAGAAGAATTACTGAAATAGAAGAAACTATTGAAAATAATAATCAAAAAATATATGTCACATTTGGAATACCATTTGTTGATAATATAGATATTAATTCTTAAAGGAGGATGATGATATGGAAAAGTTTAGTTTTTTTAATGATGTTGATGGCGATAGAGTCTATTATGCAGAAGATTTTGCAAGACATTTAGCCACATATTTTACTAATGGTATATTTAATAATGGTTGCCAAGTATTAGCAGATAATGATAATATGTCTGTTAATGTAAGTATAGGTTCTGCAAATATAAATGGTTACAGATATGATAATGATGCAATTAAAACACTAATAGTAGATAATGCCGATGGTGTTTTAAATCGTATTGATAATGTTGTTATTAGATGGAATTTAACTGAAAGGACTATAACTGCAATGGTAGTTAAAGGAGCATTTGCAGAAAATCCTATTGCTCCTGATTTAGTTAGAACATCGACTACATATGATTTAAGAATTGCAAAAATTAGTGTTCCTGCAGGAACTACTGAAATAACTCAAAATTTAGTTACTGATACGAGGTTTATAACAAGTGATTGTGGTAATGTTATATCTACAGTACAAACGCCTGATACAGAACAATTATTTATTCAAATTCAAGCAATATTTGATAATACAATTGATACAATGACAGGTGACTTTGATACATGGTTCGAACATGTAAAAGGTCAACTATCTACAGATGTAGCAGGTCATTTACAAAATGAAATAGATGCTATTACACCTAATGTTGACCAATTATTAGATGATGTCGCAGAAATTCAAGCTAATATATTAGATTTTGAATTATCAAGGACAATAGAATAGGAGGAATAATCTATGAGTAAAAATATATATAGAGTAAAAAATGGTAATGGAATAGAAAGTAGTTCAATCTATTATCAAGATGAACCTTTAAATGAAGTTTTAAATAGGCAAAATGCAGGTTTTCATAATTCAATATATAGAGGTAAAGATATTACTGATTTGTTTTATGATGGTACATTATCTACTCAAATAGCCAATGGTACATTTGATGATATATTTATTGGTGATTATATTATAGGTAGAAATAGTGGTAGAAAGTATTTAGTGGCAGATATTAATTATAGACTTCATTGTGGCGATACTGAATGTACTACTCCACATGTTTTAATGATACCTGAAAAGACAATGGGTAATGAAAAAATGAATGACTCTAATGTTACTACAGGTGCTTATATTGGTAGTAAGATGTACACCACATATTTAAATACATATAGAAATATAATTAAAAATGACTTTGGAACTAATCATATATTAAGCCATAGAAATCACTTGCAAAATGCAGTTACAAATAATTATGAAAGTGGTGGAACATGGTATGACTCTACAATTGAATTAATGAATGAATTAATGGTTTATGGTGCTAATATATTTCATAATGCTCTACATGGTACAAATATGCCGAATGCTTATGAAATAGATAAATCACAATTAGCATTATTTAGATTAGATAAAAGTAAAATAGTAGCATTTAATGATAGTAATGCTAGACAATGGTATTGGTTGAGAAGTGTGGCTTCTAATGCTTGGTTCTGCGTTGTCGGCAGCGGTGGTATTAGTGGCTACTACTTTGCTTCCTCCTCTGGTGGTGTTCGCCCCTGCTTTTTAATCTATTAATCTGCAATCACACCCCTTTATGGGGTGGCAGATTATAGATTAAATTAATATCAATTTTCTGTGATGAATTGACATAAAAATAATAAACAGTTAGAATATAATAGGGAGTTGATAGATATTGAGTGTGTTGAAAAGAAAAAGAAACATTTCAAAGATGGAGTTCTATCATAATGCTATAAAGTTAAGATTGATGATGACTGAATTTCTTTTGAAAGATTTTGGAATAAAGTCAAGAAGAAGAAATTTGGAATTTGCTCAAGAAGTATATGATATTGATGAAGAAGATATTGAACAAATAGAAGATATTCTTTCTGCATACGATATCAAAAATAGTTTCATTGATAATTTTCCATCGTGGCTAATTGATAAAGAACGAGATTATTTCATGGATTTATTGAGGAATATGATGAAAAATATTTGTTCTGCAAATACAATTCATATAACTAATAAAGAAGAATACTACTTGCGAAGAAATTATCAGACACAAGCAATCATTGATTGTGAAAATCTTCTTCAAGAAATGCAATATATCATATATGTATGTCATCCAAATGTAGAAAAATACATGAGATATGTTGATATGATTGAAAAAGAGATTGTGTTATTAAAAGGTTGGCGAAAATCTGATAATAGAATAATAAAAGAAATAGATAAAAAAGAAGAAAATTAAGGGTAAGGTTTGTTCAAAATTATTATGGGCTATGCTTGGTTCTGCAATGTCAACAACAATGGTAATAGTAACTACAACAATGCTTCCAACTCTGGTGGTGTTCGCCCCTGATTTTAACTTGCACAATGATTAGGTTAAGTACCGTTGCAAGAATTAAAAGGAAACTTTATCCTGTCCGAGAGGCAAATAGATATTTTGATACTCTTTGATAAGTCAATTAGAGTTAGGAACAAAATATGATTGATAAGATTAGTAATGCCAATGTTTTAGTTGATAGTTTCTATAAAACAAGAAAAAATAGTATATGGAAAAATAGTGTTCAACAATATGAAGCCAATTTACTTAAAAATATAAGAAAAACACAAATAGAGTTAAGAAATAAAACCTATAAGCAAGGTGCATTTGATAACTTCTTTTTGTGTGAAAGAGGTAAAGAGAGATATGTTCGCTCCATTAGTTTCTATGATAGAGTTGTACAAAGAGCATTATGCGACCAATTGACTCCCATAGTTACACCATATCTAACTTATGATAATGGTGCAAGTATAAAGAATAAAGGTATTGATTTTGCTCGTAAGAGAGTTGAAACTCACTTACATAAATATTATAGAAAGTATGGAAATCGTGGATATGCACTCATTATCGATTTTAGCAAGTTTTATGATAATATTTTGCATAGGCCATTAATGGATATGTATAAAGAAATCATTGATGATGAGGATATATTAAAATTAATTGCTCATCTTATAGATAGTTTTTCAATTGATGTATCAAATTATGATGCAACAGAAAAAGACTTATTTGACTCTTTGACTTATGCCAAAAAAGCAGGTGCTAGGACAGGTGAAAGATATATTCATAAGTCATTAGGTATAGGTAGCCAAATATCGCAAATTTCAGGCATTTATTATCCAACTAGGATGGATAATTATTGTAAAATAGTTAAAAGAATGAAATATTATGGAAGATATATGGATGATACCTATATTTTAAGCAATAATAAAGAGGAATTAAAGCAATTATTAGAAGATATTATTGTTATATGTGATAAATTAGGTATATTTATCAATAAAAAGAAAACACAAATATTTAGAATAGATAAAGGTTTTACTTTTTTAAAGATAAAATATCGTTTAACTGATACAGGACATCTTGTTAGAATACCTGTAAAGAGCAATATAGTTAGAGAAAGAAGAAAATTAAAGAGTTTTAAGAAAATGTTAGATAATAATGAGATGACATTTAATGAAATAGAAGAGCAATACAAATCATGGCGAGGAAATATTGCTAAATATGACTGTCATAGAACATTATTAAATATGGATAAATTATTCAATGATTTATTTCTTAATAATTCACAAAACTCACACTAAAATCGTGTTATAATGTATATAGATAATAAGGCAACAAAACGAAGTTGTCTTTTTTTATGCTAGAGGGAGGATAAAGATGGAAAAAGGTTTTGAGAGGGAAGTTTTAGATAGACTTACTAAAATTGAAACAAAATTAGATGATTACAATACCATGAAAGAAAAAACTGATGATGCCCATAATTTATCTATTCAGAATGAAAGGGATATTGATGAAATAAAAGACAAAATCAAATGGTTATCAAGGACTATTGTAGGTGCAATTATTGCAGGAATTGTAGGTTTAATATTTGCATTAATACAAATAAGTCCTAAATAAATAGAAAAGAGGTGGTAGTATGAGTAATAAAACTTATGATACTTTAAAGAAAATAGCAATGTATGTATTACCTGCAATCGCTACATTTGTAATAACTGTATTTAAGATATGGAATATACCTTATGGCGAAGAGATAGGTGCTACTATTACTGCTATTGATACTGCTTTAGGTGTAATACTAGGTATATCTAGTGCAAATTATAGTAAGAAAGAGAACAAATAGTTCTCTTTTTTATATATATTTTTCTTCAAAAGGAGGGATAAAGATGGAAGAAAAGGAAACAAATGTTACAGAAGAAGTAACAGAAGAACAAGAAGTACAAACAGTATTCAATACTGATGGAATTGATGCATTAGTAGAGGGTGATGATTGTACAGTTGAAAACAAAGAGGAGGTGGAAGAAGATGCAAATGAGAACAAGTAAGCCTAGTGGCAATAAGTTCTATATTACTAAATCTAGAGGTGGTTATTCAACTTGTATTCAAGGATATCCAACAGATGCAAATGCAAATGTACTTGCTAACTGTGTAGGGTATGCTTGTGGTAGATTTAATGAAATAATTGGAAGCATGAAATATCCTGCTCTAAATTGTAATGCAGAAAACTTTATCGAAAGAGCAAAAAGTTTAGGATTACAAGTTGTATCATATCCAACTTTAGGTGGTATTATGGTATGGCAAAAAGGAAATACCTTAAATGGCTCTGATGGTGCAGGACATGTTGCAGTAGTAGAAAGAATTGATAGTGCTAATCAAATCTATACATCTGAAAGTGGATATAGTTCTAGTGCATTTTGGAATAGTATAAGAACAAATTCAAATGGAAGATGGGGATTAAGTAGTGGTTATAAATTCAGAGGTTGTATTGTTAACCCTGCTATTGGTGATGTTCATGCAGGAACACCTAGTCAAAATGACCCATTTAAAGGTGTAAGCGATGAAGAACTTGCTAGAAGAGTATGGACAGGTGAATTTGGTAATGGCGATACTAGAAAGGCAAAATTAGGTTCTAGATATAATGCAGTTCAAGCATTAGTAGATAAAGGTGTTGGAAAACCTGCACCAAGTCAACCATCAACACCTAGCACACCATCACAACCATCTGATGACCTTTTAACATTAGTTAAAAAGACTATTAGAGGTGATTTCGGTAATGGTGATGCTCGTAGAAAAGCATTAGGTTCAAGATATGATGAAGTTCAAAATCAAGTAAATAAGAACTTAAATGCAGGTCTTACTAGATGGGATAATATTAAATTATTTTAATTAAAATTGGTAAGGATATTAATGTCCTTACCTCTTTTTTTATGTCTATTTAATAAAATAAAATACTTATAAAGTCTATTCAGTAACACACAAGTAGCACACAAATACCCTTTTTTTCCTTGAAATATAAAGGACATCAATTTACAAAACGATAATTGCATACCAAATTTATCTCATAAACTCAATGTTTATGAGTTTTTTTGTTATTTTAAATTGTAATAATTTACTTTTCATTTTTTATAATATAAAAATTTTTATTTGAATAAAATTATAGTATGAAAAAAAATTTAAATAAATTTTTAGATAAATTAATAGCCCATAGGGGAATGCACAATAAATATATTAGTGGAAATAGCCTTCTTGCATTAGAAAAAGCTATTTTTAAAAATATTCCAGTAGAAATAGATGTAGTCTTAACAAAAGATAAAATAGTTATTTTATCTCATGATAAATATTTTAAATATAAAAATAAAATTATTAATATTACTACTACTGATTATAGTACTTTACATAATTATACAAAAAAAATAGTTACGTTAAAACAAGTATTAAATTTTATAAATGGTAGAATACCAATATTAATTGAATTAAAACCATATAATAAAGGTAATAAATTAGAAAAAAATATAGTAAAAATATTGGATAATTATAATGGTATATTTGCAATTCAAAGCTTTAATCCTAGTACCATAAATTGGTTTAAAAATAATAGAAAAAAATATATTTGTGGGCAATTAATTACAGGTAATAATAGATATAATTTTATCTATAATTTTTTTTATAAAATATTATTTTTCAATAAATTTACTAAAGCTGATTTTATATGTTATAATGTTAATGGTTTTCCTAATAAAAAAGTAGAAAAGTTGAGAAAAAAAATACCAATTATAGGATGGACAATAAAAAGTAAAGAACAATTAAGTAAATATAAAAGTTATTGTGATAATTTTATATGTGATAATATAGAAAAAATAATGGAGGATTTATGAGATTAAGTAATGAATGGAAAGATTATGAATGTATTGATGCTGGAAATGGAGAAAAGTTAGAACGTTGGGGGGAAGTAATATTGCGAAGACCTGATCCACAGGCTATGTGGTATACTGATAAAAATGATAATTGGGGAAAAATAGATGGTTTTTATCATAGAAGTAATAAAGGTGGTGGATACTGGCAATACTTTAATAAATTAAAGGATTATTGGACGATAACTTATAAAAATCTTACCTTTAAAGTAAGTCCTACAGGATTTAAACATACGGGACTTTTTCCAGAGCAAGCAATTAATTGGGATTTTTGTATGAATAAAATAGGTAAATGTTCAAGAAAAGTAAGTGTACTTAATCTTTTTGCGTATACAGGTGGTGCTACAATGGCTTGCTCAGCAGCCGGTGCAGATGTTGTTCATGTTGATGCATCAAAAGGAATGACTGAGTGGGCTAAAGAAAATATGAAATTATCACATTTAGAAAATAATTCTATCAGATTTATAGTAGATGACTGTTTAAAATTTGTAAAAAGAGAATCGCGTCGTGGTCATAAATATGATGCTATTATAATGGATCCACCAAGTTATGGTAGAGGACCAAATAACGAAGTATGGAAATTTGAAGATAATATTTATAAATTAATAGAAGCTTGTATGGAAATATTAAGTGATGAGCCTTTATTTTTCTTAATAAATTCTTACACAACAGGTATTTCAAGTATAGTTTTGGAAAATATATTGAAAACTACAGTTTTAAAAAAATATCCTAATGGTATAGTTGATTCTGGAGATATTGGCTTACCAATTACTAAGAATAATTTGATTTTACCCTGTGGAATATATGGAAGGTATCAAATAAATGATTAACGTTTTATATGAAGATAATCATATGTTAGTAATAGAAAAGCCAATTAATGTTCCAACGCAGAAAGATAATAGTCAAGATTTAGATTTGTTATCTATTTTAAAAGAATATATAAAGAAAAAATATAACAAACCTGGTAATGTATATTTAGGATTAGTTCATAGACTTGATAGACCAGTTGGTGGAATTATGGTTTTTGCAAAAACTAGTAAATGTGCATCTAGACTAAGTGAACAGATTAGGAATCATCAATTTGAAAAATCATATTACGCCGTTGTTAGTGGATTGATAGAAAAAGAAGGTGTCTATATAGATTATTTATCCAAAAATAAAAAAAATAATACAGTTGAAATAGATAAAAAAAGAGGCAAAAAGGCAATTCTTTCATTTAAAAGAATTGCTTATAAGAATAATTTATCATTAGTAAATATTAATTTACAAACAGGTAGACCTCATCAAATAAGAGTCCAATTTTCAAGTAGAAATCATCCTCTTTATGGAGATCATAAATATAACAAAAAATGTGCATTGAATTCTCAGATTGCACTATTTTCCCATCAAATTTCATTTTTTCATCCGATTTCAAAGAAAAAAGTTGTATTTAGTCTTGAGTTGCCATCTTTTTATCCCTTTAATCTTTTTAAAGATAATAAAATTTAATTAAATAATATTATTTTATTGACTTTAATATCAAAAAATAGTAAATTTATATTAATGATAGTAGGTGAATAATGGAACAATATAATGTAAGTTTTGCTGGTAAAAATAATAGTGTTTATAAAAATAATTTAATAAATATACCTTGTTTTAGTGTGTTTAGTCAGTACTCTAATGTAATAATAGATTTATATAGTTTTGTTTATACTATAAATAAAACGGGTTGGAATATCAAAAAACACATAATAAACCCAACTTATGATAGTTATTTTTGTTATTCTAATAAGTATGATACTTTATTAACAATTAATATTTCAACTATACCTGAGTTTAAAACAGATAATAAAGTATTATATGATAAAACAATAAATTTATTAAAAGAAATGTCTATTAATGCCCAAAAAATTAATAATAAAATAATAAATATTACTAATTATTTAAAAAATAACAATAGTGTTGAGGAAAATATTAATATATTTGAAAGTGCAAAAAGATTTTTTAAAGTAACAAAAAAAATTGCACTTGCAACTTTTAAAACGGACAAAAATGCTATGTTTAATAATTATACAACAAAAAAAAGATAATATTAATAGTAAAAATCAAATAAATATTTAAAATACATATAGTTTAATAGGTGATATTTTGAAATTATATATACATAAGAAAAAAAAACTATATGTTTTTATTTTGTTTATTTTAATGGTATTAATGGGTGGTATATATAAAATTGCCGCTACTAATTTACCTCTTTTAGGCAAGATAATATATATAGATCCAGGCCATGGAGGAGTAGATCCAGGTTCTATTTATAAAGATATCTATGAAAAAGATATAAATTTGGAAATATGTAAAAAAATAAAAAATAGTTTAGAACAAAAAGGTGCTATTGTTTATATGACTAGATATGGTGATTATGATTTAAGTTATATTAAATCAAGTCAGCGAAAAAAAAGTGATTTAAATAATAGGTCAAAAATTATCAATGAGTCCGGAGCTGATCTTTATATATCTATTCATTTAAATTCAGTATCCTCATCATCATGGCGTGGCGCTCAAGTTTTTTATGATGATGTAAATTCAAAAAATAAACATATTGCATTATTATTTCAGAAAAAATTTCAGAAAAACTTACATACAGATAGGAAAGTAAAAGAAATAAAGACAATGCTTTTAAATAGAAAGGTAACTATACCAGGAGTTCTTATAGAAATAGGTTTTTTATCTAATGCTAATGAAAGATATCTTTTGAGACAAGATAGTTATCAAAGGAAAATTTCAAAAAACATTACTGAAGTATTAATTGATTATTATAATTAACATAAAAATAGTATTTTATCATAATATTTATTAGGTGAAATATGAAAAAACTAATATTTATAATATTAATTTCATTTCCATTTTTTGTAAAAGGATTAAATGTAACTGCAACTTCTTTTATATTGATGGATACTGATAATAGGAGAATAATAACTTCAAAAAATATACATGAAATTCGAAGTGTAGCTAGTATATCTAAAATTATGACAGCAGTACTGGCAATAGAGTCAGGTAAAATGGATGATGAGATACTAATAAACGATGTAATAAAAAAAGCATACGGTTCAGCTATATATATTCAAATTGGTGAAAAAATAACATTAAGAGATTTAGTTTATGGATTAATGCTTCGAAGTGGTAATGATGCAGCTTTGGCTATAGCTGATTATGTTGGAAACGGGATTGATAATTTTGTTGGTATGATGAATCATAAAGCTTTTGAGATTGGAATGAAAAACAGCAATTTTAATAATCCAAGTGGGCTTGATGAAGAAAAAGGTAATTATTCAACTGCGTATGATATGGCAATTTTGACAAGTTATGCTATGCATCTTGGTGAATATAAAAAAATTGTTAAAACCAAAAAATATACATTACAAACGAATAAGAATACTTATATATGGAATAATAAAAATAAATTATTGCGACTTTATGAATATACAACTGGTGGAAAGACTGGTTTTACTAAGAAGGCTAGAAGAACACTTGTTACAACAGCTTCAAAAAATAACATTAATTTTGTTGTTATTACTTTGAATGATGGCAATGATTTTGCTGATCATAAAGATTTATTTGAATATGGTTTTAATAATTATAAAAGATATAAAATATTAAAAAAGGGTATTATAAATATCAAAGATGATACTTATTACAAAAAATACAAGTTATATATTAAAAATAATTTTTATTATATTTTAAACAATTCTGAAAAAAATAGCATTCAGATAAAATATCAATTGTTAAAAATAAAAAAAATAAAAAACAGACAACAAATAGGCAAAATTATAGTTTCTTTGGGTGATAAGAAAATAAAAGAAGAAAAAATATATATTAAAATTAATTCAAAAAAGAGGAATAAATGGTAAACGTAATATGGGCAATATTTATATGCAGTGGGATAGTTTATGCAATAGTAACCAATAATGTTGAAGTGGTAAATAATACAATTATGGAAAGTGCTAAAACTAGCTTAGATATGATTATTCAAATATTTCCTGTATTAGCTTTATGGATGGGTCTTATGAATATTGCATCAAAATCGAAATTATTAGATAAATTTTCCAATTTTATATCACCTGTGCTTACTAGATTATTTCCAGAAATTCCTAAGGGGGATGAATCTTTAAGTTATATAGCAAGTAATATTATTGCTAATGTATTTGGATTGGGTAGTGCAGCAACACCATTTGGATTAAAAGCAATGTCTTCTTTACAAAAATTAAATAAGAATAAAGATACTGCTAGTAGGAGTATGATAACATTTTTAATTATAAATACTAGTGGGGTTACATTAGTACCTACAACAATAATATCGATGCGAATGATGTATAATAGTGCAGATCCTACCTGTATATTAATGGCATGCATATTAGGTACTAGCATTTCAACTATAGGAGGAATACTTGTGGATAAGATATTTACAAAGTGGTATTATCGTTAAATATATTTCTAATTTTATAATACCCTTCATAGTGCTTTTAATAATAATTTATGGAATTCGGAAAAAGGTTAATGTGTATGATACATTTTTAGATGGGGCAAAGGATTCAGTAGGTATGATTATGAGTCTTTTTCCTACATTTTTAGCTATGATATTGGGTGTTAATATTTTAATAAACAGTGGATTTTTATCATTCATTTTAAACTTTATTAAACCATTGTTTCATATTTTAAATATTCCTCTTGAAATATTACCTTTAGCAGCAATTCGTCCTATCTCAGGAAGTGCTTCTTTAGCAATATTAAATAGTATATATTCATCAAATGGTCCAGATAGTTTTATAGGACTGCTTGCTTCAATAATGCAAGGATCTACAGATACTACCTTGTATGTAATAACATTATATTTTGGTAGTATAGGTATAAAGAAAATCAAATATGCATTATGGGCAGGATTGTGTGCAGACTTGATTGGTATAATTGCAAGTATTATAATTACAAATATTCTTTTTTGACACCTGTATGATTTTAATGTATAATCTAGTTGGTGATTTGATGGAAAGAATACAAAAAGTAATAGCTTTATCGGGATTTTGTTCCCGACGCAAGGCAGAAGAATATATAAAAAAAGGATTAGTAAATGTTAATGGAAATACTGTAACTTGTATGGGTTATAAAGTAAATAGTAAGGATGTAATAGAAGTTGATGGGAATATTATAGAAAATAAAGAAGAAAAGGTTTATTATTTGTTAAATAAACCGCGAGGAATTATAACAAGTACCAGTGATGAAAAAAATAGAAAAACAGTTATAGATATTATTGGTGAAAAGAAAAGAATATATCCTGTTGGCAGACTTGATTATGATACAACTGGTCTTTTAATACTAACTAATGATGGTAATTTAGCTAATTTGCTTATGCATCCTAAAAATAAAATTGATAAAGTTTACATAGCTAAAATTGATGGTATTCTTAGCAAAAAGGATATAAAAATATTAGAAACAGGTGTTTTGATAAATGGAATAAAAACTGCCAAAAGTAAAGTTAAAATTAGAAAAATTGATAAAAAAAATAATACATCATTGGTAGAAATAACAATTCACGAAGGAAAAAATCATCAAGTAAAAAATATGTTTAAAGCTTTAAATTATAATGTATTAAAATTAAGAAGAGAAAGAATAGCTTTTTTGACTCTAGATGGTTTAAAATCATCTGAATATAGAATGTTATCAATAAAAGAGGTAAAAACATTGTATAGTATGCTTAATAAATAAAAAAAGATGATTATTCATCTTTAGAAATGTCAATTGCATCAACGGGACAACCGTCTTTAGCATCTAATACATCATCAATGTATTTATCTTCAATACAACTATCTTTAGCCTCCATTATGCCTTCGTCATCAAAATTAAATATTTCAGGACAAATGGCTTGACAAGCACCGCATCCAATACAAGTATCTTTATTTACTATTGCTTTCATAAATCCCTCCTAAATAGATTATAAATGACTAATTATAAAAAATCAATATATAATAAATATCTTTTTATTTTTTAAATATCTCTTTAAAAAAAACAACTTTTATGATATATTATATTTAAGGTGATAGTATGGCTAGTAGGATGGATAGATATTATCAAAATAGCACAAATAAAGTAGATAGAAGTACTAAAAATAAAGAATTGTATAAAAAAGTATATAATGGCTACACAAATAAAGTTGATTCTATAAGCTCTATTAAAAATTCAAATGAGATAGATATTTCAAAAATAAAGGATATAGTAAATGATAGGGAATCATATAAAAAGGAAAAAGAATTAAGAAAAACAATGGAAGACAGCAGTTTAAAAATAGAAATGCCAACTGATAAAATGACTGATCAACCAGTTTATGATGTTTTAGACATAAACCCAGAAATATTTTCAGAAAAAGAACAAAAGGTTAAAAAAAATTATGATCTTTCTGACGTTCTTACGAAGGCTAAAGATGATTATAAGGAAAATGATTCCAAAAATAGAAACCTAAAAAATTTAGAGTATTCCCAATTAAATAGTTTAAATTTGCATAATAAAGAATATAAAAACAGCGAAGCAGAATTAAAAGATTTAATAAATACGATTCATAGTAGTAGTAAATTAAATAAATTGAGTGATGATGTTGGACTTTTAGATGAGCTTAAATCAGATACTTCAATTGGTGATGTGGCATCCATAAAAAAAGTTTTAGAGGAAAAAGAAGAGAAAAAAGATGATACAAAAGAACTTGATAAATCATTCTTTACAAGTGCATATGATTTTAATGCAGAAGATTTTGATGAAGGATTAGCTAAAAAACATAAAAAAAGAAAACAAATAATTTTAATGTTAATTATTTGTCTAATAGTTAGTATTATTATATCAACGCTTTATTTTCTTGGTATGTTTAATTTTAAGGCAAATTAAAATAGTAAAGAAAATGGTTGTTATAGTTATTATAAATGGCATTTTTTTTGCTATTAAGGTATTTAAAAATATATTATTTGTTATAAAAAGAGTAACAATAGATATGATAAAGCAATATATGGACAAACATATATTCTTTTTTTCATTGATAAATATATGGGTTGTATTAACAACATAATATAATCCTATTATTATAAAAATTAATATATCAATTATCCATTGTATAAATAGTATGCTATCTAAGCGAGAAGATAGCCCTATTATAGCAATATGTTTTAGAATTTGAAATTCTGGATGTTGATATAAAATAGCCATTTTTATTCCTAATATTCCTATGATACATATTGATACAACAAGGAGACTAATATTTGCTAGTACATAAAAAATTAATATATTTTTTGTAGTTTTATTGTTATTCTTGATTTTATTTTTTGGAATAATATTTATTAAATAAAGAGGTAAAGTATTAAAAGATATATAAGTAAAAGTCCCTTTAATCGTATCCAATTTATAAAAAAATATTGGCTTAAAATTATTAACATCAAGTTGTACTAAAAGCCCAATATTAGATATTAACACTAAAAATATTGAAGCGTAAAAGAAAATTAGACAACTTCTAGCAATAGAGTTAATATCTTTTGTACAAGGATAGAATATAGCTATCATAAAAGTTATAGTAATAAATAAAACTGGAGTTTTACTAAGGTAGTCACCATGTATTATTGTAACTAAATTACCAAATATAGTTGTAATTAAAATAAGTGTAAAAAAAACTATAGTTATATTTAAAATATTTCCTAATGTCTTACCAAAAAGTTTGATATTTTTTTTATTAATATCTAAATCTGGTTCATAATTAAAAATATATATGTATAATAATAATGGAATTATACCAATTATAATACCAAATAAAATACTAATCCAATTATCTTGTTTACTTATAAAAAGTAAAGCATTTAAAGATACTCCAACAAAATATGCTCTTATAATAAAATAAATGATTGATCCAAATTCAAGATTAGTAATTTTTTTCATTTTCAATCCTTTCTAATGATTGTTCAATAGAACCAGTATTATTTAATCTAATATCAACATTTTCTTTAAATTTAATATTTTTATAATATTTATTCCAATTTTTAATATTTTTATATTTTTTTGGATATTCTTTAGAATATTTAAATCCTATTCCAAAAATATCAGTACTATATTTTTTACTTACATTAATTCCCTTTTCAATAAAATATTTAACTTTATTATTGATTTTTTGTTCAATTTTTTTTATAGTTTCTTGTTTTGTTAAGTCAATATTACAGGTTATTTCATTAATTGCTCCCTTGCCTTTTACATCTATTGTAGCATTTCCCTTTTTATTAACTGTTTTTACGATATTCATTTTTTCTGTAGCAACAACTATATGTCCTTGGTCACAATCAATTTGAATGTATAATTCTCTAATTTTATTATTTATAATATTTATTCCTCTACTTTCATCTTTAGTGGCCCAAGCAATTAGTTTATCATTTTTAAATATACCTAAATTTGTTAATTTGACATAGGCCTTAGGCAAATTAGTTTCGGTATTACTTGCGTTTGCTCCTTTTTTTCTATTTCCAATTATTTTAAAACCATTCATAACAGGGTTTATCCCATCATTTACTAAATAATATAATAAAGTACTAAAATCAGTGGTTACAACAGCTCCTTGCAGATCTTCGGTTTCCCGTATATTTGTTGATAATGTTTCTGATGGAAATCCAGTAAGAGGTGTTGTAATTGATAATACATTTTTTGCATCTGTATTTTTAGAAAGAATAACGTAAAAATTCTTTTTAGATCTTGGTTCTTGCAATAGAAATTCTAAACTACTATTAATTCCCTTTTTAGCAAGATCTTCAGACAATACAACTACTGATATATGTCCCAAGTATATTTCTTTAGGAGAAATTAATCCAATTTCTTTAATAGCATCATATATTGTTTCACCCTTTCCACTGTAGACAACAGTTTGGTAATTGCCACTTGAAGATTCACTATTTGATTTTGGTGAATTAGAAATAATTATACTAACTTCATATTTTTTCTTTTTATAGTCAATAGCCATTCCAGTTGCAATTGCATAATCATTTAATTCATGGTAATTATAACAACCACCTAACAAAAAAATAAAACTAATTATTATTAATATTTTCTTCATAATTTATCATCCTTTTAGAGTTTTTAGATAAATAATCTACTCTATTTTGTAATTTAGTTCTCTTAATTCTTATAAAATAATTTTTAATTCCTGTAATAGATAATGGACTTATAGGATTTAAATATGATATTTGAAAACTATTTAGACTAGATAATTTTGCAACAAATACAAATAATGAAGCTACAAGTCCTATAATACCTACGAAAAGTGTTGCAAATATAAATATAATTCGCCATTGTCTTAATGCATTAATCATATCTACATCATAAAAAACCAGTTCAGATATACAAGTTACAGCAATTACAATTATTGCAATAGGTGAAACAACTCCAGCATTAACAGCCGCATCTCCTAAAATTAATGCTCCAACAATATTCATAGCAGATCCAGATACAGTTGGTGAATGGACATCTGCTTGTCTTAATATTTCAAATGTTATTATGAATATTAAAACTTCAATTGCAGTTGGAAATGGTACTCCTTCTCTTTGAATAGCTAATGATATAAGTAATTGATCAGGTATTATTTCAGGATTGAATGTCATTAAAGCAATATATATAGCAGGTGTTAACATAGTTATAAAAAAACATAATATTCTTAATATCCTGTTAAAAGAAGCATTGGATGGTTTTTGATAATTATCTTCTGGTGAATGAATAAAATCAACAAAAAGTCCTGGTATAATTAGTACATAAGGAGTATTTTCTACTAATATTACTATTTTGCCATCTAAAAGAGATGTGCAGGTTAAATCTGGCCTTTCTGTGCTTATAGTTTGTGGAAATAAAGATTTATTTAAATTTAAAAATTCCCTTACATATCCACTATCAAGTATTCCATCTATATTTATTTTCTTTAAATTATTTATTATATCATTTACCTTATTTATATCAGCTATATCATTTATATAAGCAACAGATACTTTAGTTTTAGTTCTTTTACCTATTTTTATTTCGTTAAATATTAAATTTGGATCTTTGATTCTTTTTCTAATTAATCCAAGATTAACAGCATGATTTTCAGTAAAACTATCTTTTGGCCCTCTTATAATTGGTTCACTACTAGATTCTGTTATACCACGATCTAAAGTGGTTTTTGTTTCAATTACAATACAAGAATCTTCATTGTCAATAAAAAGAGCAGTATATCCACTTGCTAAAAAATAAAAAATATCAGAAAATTTATGGCAACTAGTAATGTGACTATTATAAATATTATTTTCTAAATTTTTTAAAAGGGATGAAATTGTTATATTTTTTATGAGACTTTTGTTCAAAAAATTGCTTATCTTATTATCACTACTTACACTTTCTAAATATATATATCCTACTTTTTTGCCTCTTTTTTTAATAATTCTAGTAACAATATCACAACTATTATTATAAGTATTTTTAATATATTCAAAATTTTTCTCAATATTTTTATTAATCAGCATATAATCACCTAAAAATATTATTAACAACTTTAATAAAATTATAATAAAAATCAATATTTACAATAATAAAATTATATATTATAATATTTACAAGGGTGGTTATATGAATAAAATAAAAATAGAAAATTTAAATTTTAAATATAGGGAAAATATTATTTATCAAAATTTAAATTTAGATATTGTTAGTAA
The DNA here is from genome assembly GCA_934153675.1 of uncultured Bacilli bacterium. GTDB lineage: Bacteria > Bacillota_I > Bacilli_A > RF39 > UBA660 > RUG12438. The sequence continues at coordinate 5,352 of CAKPFG010000002.1, read as the reverse complement.
TTCTTATACCACTATAGTAGGTCCTGTTGGCAGTGGTAAAACGACATTATTTAAGTTAATAATTGATCATTATGAATCAATAAAAATAAATGGGAAAATAAATTATATATTAACAAATCCTAATTATCAAATAACATCTAAAACAGTAAAAAAACAACTTATGTTTTTCTTAGAAAATAATCATTACACAAAAAGACAAATTACAAAAAGAGTTAATGATATAGTTAAAGAATTTAATTTGGAAAATATTATTGATAAAGATCCATTTCTATTAAGTGAGGGAGAAAAGCAACTTGTTATACTGTGTTCCCATTTAGTACTTGATTTAGATATTCTTTTGATGGATAATGCACTTTGTCGTATGGATTTACAATTAAAGAAAAAAATTATATCATATTTTATTAAATTAAAAAGAAAAAAAGTTACTATCGTAAATTTTACTAGTGATTTAAATGAAACTTATTTATCTGATTATACAATTTTACTAGATAGAAAATTAATTATTAATAAAAAAACTAAGGAAGTAATAAATAATAATAAAATATTTAATGAAAATAATTTAAAATTACCTTTTTTAAATGATATAAGCAATAAATTAAATTATTATGATCTTTTAAAAAAACCTGTAAATTCAATAGAGGAATTGGTGGATGAATTATGGAAATAGTTTTAAAAAAAATTCAATTAGGACCACTTAAAAATATTAATATAAAAATATCATCTTGCAAAATAACGGCTATATTGGGATCCAATGGGAGTGGTAAGAGTTATTTGGCGGAATTACTTGCTACACTAAGAAAACCTAATAAAGGGCAGTTTTTTATAGATAATAAACTAATAAAATTTAATGATAATACAGATTATAACAAGATTCGTTTTAATATAGGTTTAGTAATGCAAAATTTAGATAATCAATTTTTTCAAGATACTATATATGATCATATTTTATTTCAGCTTAGAATGTATAATTATAAAAGTAATAAAAAAAGAATTATAGATTCTCTAAAAATGGTTGGACTTGATAGTTCTTATTTAAATAGGAAAATAAAAACTTTAAGTGATGGGGAAAAATTCTTAGCATCTTTTGCAACTATTTTATCATTGAATCCTAGTTTAATCATATTAGATGATCCTACTTGTTTTTTAGATGAAAAAAGACAAGAATCATTGATAAAACTGTTGAAAATGATGAAAATAAAGTATAATAAAACTATTATTATTTTAAGCTCATCTTCTGATTTTATACTGGAAGTTGCTGATTATGTATATTTATTTGATAATAAAAAAATAATATCAGAAGGAAATAAATATGAGATTTTCTTTAGCAAGAAATGTAAAAAATATAATATAGCAATTCCAGATATCATTTATTTTCAACAGAAATTCAAAGAAAAAAGTGGTTTAAATATAACGTATAGAGATAATGTTAATGATCTTATTAAGGATATATATTATTATATTGAAGAAAAGAATAGAGGTAAAAAATGAGATATTTTATGACTTTTTCATATGATGGGTCTCTTTTTAAAGGATATCAAAAACAAGTGAAAGAAAGAACTGTACAAGGTGAAATAGAACGTGTGCTTACAAAAATAAATAAGGGGATAGCTGTACACATAAATGCATCAGGAAGGACTGATAGCGGCGTTCATGCTTACAATCAAAAAGCTCATTTTGATATGGATGAAAGGATAGATTTTGCAAAATTAAGACATAGTTTGAATAGTTTATTACCTGATGACATATATATAAGAGGAATACTAGAGGTAGATAATAATTTTCATGCTAGATTTAATGTAAAAGCTAAAGAATATATCTATAAAATTAATTTAGGAACTTATAATCCTATTGAAAGAAATTATGTGTTTCAATATAACAAAAGATTAGATATTCCTGAAATGGAACGTGCTCTTAAATATTTAGAAGGAACACACAATTTTAAATCTTTTACTAAAGTTGATGGAGAAAAGGATTATGTTAGAACAATTATCCAAGCAACTTTAGTAAGAGATTCTAAAGATATAAATAAATTAACTATAAGTCTTTTAGGAACTGGATTTTTAAGATATATGGTTAGAAATATTGTTGGTCTTTTAATTGAAGTGGGAGAAGGTAAAATCAAAAGTGAGGAAGTTATTGATATAATAAAAAAAGAAGATCGAACTTGTGCAGCTATATGTGCCCCAGCTTGTGGCTTGTATTTAAAGGATGTTTATTATTAATTTTATCTTGAAAAAACCTAAAAAATGAATTATAATGTATTTAGAATAAAAGGGTGATATAAGTGAACAAAGTAGAAATAATGGATATTGATGGTCGTAAAATTATTGTTGGTGGCATATACTATATTAGCAATAATAATTATTATTTTATATATACAAAAGAAGAAAAAGATGATGAAGGACATATTATTCTTTATATATTAAAAATATTACAAGAAGTAATAAATACCCAGAATGGACCAATGCCAACAGGTTATTTAATTGGTATAAAAGTAACTGATGAAAATGAATACGATTTGATAAAAAAAGATGTTATAAATATAGTAAATGATAAACAAAATGGTCAAGGTCAGTCAGTTCGATATTTAGATTTATCTTATTTAAAAAATTTAAAAGTTAAGGATTATCGTGTTTTTAAATTGAACACTGATATTTATAATGAGTCTTTAAAAAAAGATAATAACAAAGTTGTAAATCAAAATAATATGGTTATGGATTATCAAGAAAAATATGAACAACAGTTAAAGGAAAATGAAAATTTAAATCAAACTATAAATAATTTAAAACATAAAATAGATTCTATAAAAGAAATTTTAAATGAAAACTAATAGCAGTATATACTATTAGTTTTTATATTTAGGGGTGAATTATGAGAAATGCAATTAGATATTTTTATAATTTATATTGTGATAATGTTGTTAAAATCAATGATAATTATAAAATAACATTTGATAATAGTCTTTATTATTTAATTTTATTTGATGGAGATATAAATCTAATAAAAAATATATATGATTTTTTCAATAATAATAGTTTATATTGTCATGAAATCATATTAAATAAAGATAATAATATTATAACTAATATTAATAATAAATTTTATATATTTATTAAAATACATACGATAATAAAAAAAATTAGTTATGAAGATATAATTAATTTCAATATACTTGTTCTTAAGAATCAAAAGTGCAATTGGTATAAATTATGGTGTGATAAAATAGATTATTATGAGTATCAAATGAGTCAATTTAAAAAAAAATACCCTCTTTTGTATGATTCTTTTAGTTATTATAGTGGACTTGCTGAAAGTGCTATTAGTTTAGTCAGTAGTATTAAAGATTCCAACATTGACTTTTATATAAATCATAAAAGAATTTTAAAAAATAGTTCATCTATTGATTTTTACAATCCAATTAATATGATTTATGATACTAAGGTTAGGGATATATGTGAATACTTTAAAATTCAATATTTTTATGTTGAAAATCCAATAGAAAAGGTAAAAGATTTTCTTAATAATATTAAACTTAGTAAAGTAGAGTCAATTCTTTTTCTTGCCCGTTTATTGTATCCATCATATTATTTTGATCTATATGATTTAATTGTTCAAGATAAAATTAATGAAAATAAAATAAATATTATATTAAGTAAAACAATAGATTATGAACTTTTTATTAAAAATATATACGGTTATATGTATAAAATTTATCCATTACCAGAAATAGATTGGTTAATAAAAACATAGCATTATGCTATGTTAATAACTCCTCTAACATTTTTTACTTCACTTTTAATAGCCTCTTCGATTCCTTCTTTTAAAGTGACATCTAGCATTTGACAATTTGCACAAGCACCCATCATTTTAATATAGACGATATTATCTTCATATTTTACAAATTCAATATCTCCTCCGTCACTAATTAAAAAAGGCTTTAATTTGTTTATAATTTCAATAATTTGTTCCTTTTCGTTTTCCATTTCAATCACCAAGTGTTATTATAGACTAGATCATTAATTTTGTAAAGCCTTTTTTTCTTTATTGGAATATGTTATAATTATCTAGGTGGTGTTATGTCTAAATATAGAAAAGGCAACTTAGTAAAAGCGACTGTTTCTGGAATAGAACCATATGGTGTATTTGTCTCTTTTGATGAATATTATACTGGTTTGATTCATATTTCAGAAATATCAAATCATTTTGTTCAAAATATAAATGATTATGTTAAAATTGGGGATATTATATATGTAAAGATTTTATCTATTGATGATGAACTTGGACATTTAAAGTTAAGTATTAAAAATATTGATTATAAAAGAATAAAAAAACAAAAAAGAAAAAAGATTAAGGAAACGTCGCATGGCTTTACTACTCTTAAGTATCATCTTCCAATATGGATAGAAGATAGTTTAAATAAAATACAAAAAAAATAAAAAATAAAAAAATAAAAAATTAAAATTACATAAATTCTATTGACAAATAAAGTTTAACATGGTATAGTTAATAACGTCCAATGTTTTTGGGCGATTAGCTCAGTTGGTTAGAGCACCTGCCTTACAAGCAGGGGGTCATAGGTTCGAGTCCTATATCGCCCACCATTAATTTGCCGGAATAGCTCAACTGGTAGAGCAACTGACTTGTAATCAGTAGGTTGTGGGTTCAAGTCCTATTTCCGGCACCACTTTGGAGGGATAGCGAAGTGGTCAAACGCGGCAGACTGTAAATCTGTTCCTTCGGGTTCGATGGTTCGACTCCATCTCCCTCCACCACTTTATAGTTATTGCCTCGTAGCCAAGCGGTAAGGCACCACACTTTGACTGTGGCATGCGCTAGTTCGAATCTAGCCGAGGCAGCCATCTTATTTTATATTACGTCTCGCTAGCTCAGTAGGTAGAGCATTTGACTTTTAATCAAAGGGTCAGGCGTTCGAATCGCCTGCGAGACACCATTTAGAAAAGTAAAAATAGTCTAATTTTGACTATTTTTTTTGTATATTTTTAAATAATAATCTCTAAGTTCTTTAAATCTTTCGTAATGAACAACTTCTCTTTGTCTTAAAAAAGATAAAGGCGCTAATAAGTCTGGATCATTAGTTAAATCCATTAAATGTTCATAAGTGGCTCTAGCTCTTTGTTCTGCGGCCATATCACTTTCTAAATCTGCTCGATAATCCCCCGTTGTTTCAAGCATCAATGCAGAAAATGGAGAACCATTGGCATCTGTTGGGAAAATAGCATGGTCGTGTTGTGCGTAATGAGGTTCAAGTCCAGCGTTTTTTAACTCTTCTATAGTAGCGCCTTTTATAAGTTGAGTAAACATAGTAGCTATCATTTCTACGTGTGCAAGTTC
>CAKPFG010000001.1 GCA_934153675.1 uncultured Bacilli bacterium | reverse complement strand
ACGATATAATTTAACTATCAAATATAAATGAACTTTTTATAATTATGTGTGTTAAACCCCTTTAGCAATCGCACCATAGGGAAATCTGTTCGAACTATTCGAACTTTTATATATGAATCAATCAGAAATGATTGATTTTTTAGTTGTTGAAAAAATCATAGAAAGGATTTGTCTATGGTAAATATTATTAAAGAAGAAATTGAAATTGAAGAATCTTTAGAATCGAGGTTGAGAGTTATATGTGATTTTTGTAATACTACTCCAACAATAATAAATGGAAGTATTAGAAGAATTGATAAAACTAATCTTACTTATATTGAACCACATAGAATATATATTAAAAACAATTTATATCTAGCATTTAATTATTCTAGTGAAATATATGTTAATAATTTAGGTAAAAAAATTAAATTATCAGAACTTGAAGATTATATAAAACAAGCATAGGTCTTGACTTTTGAAATAAAAACCATTATTATAAACAACCAATAAATGACAAAGAGACACCGTCTTTTATTAAAGGAGGTATACTATGTCCAAATATATAATATACATAAAACAATTTAATAAAGTATCCAAAGAGGAGTCAAAGGTATTAGTTTAGACTAGTGCTTTTGTCTCCTCTTTTTTGATAGAAAGAGAGGAAAATAAATGGATGAAAAAGTAAGAGTTGCTGGTATATATGCTAGAGTTTCTACTGAAGACCAAGCACGAGAAGGATTTTCTATGGGAGAACAAGAAGAAAGACTAATTGAATATTGTAAGTTTAAAAGATATGAAGTTTATAAAGTATATAAAGACCCAGGAATAAGTGCGAAAAATGATAATAAACACGATTTAGCAGTTGAAATAATTATTGAACTTGGTAATATGTATTATTGGTCAGATAAAACAATAGAAGAAAAATATAAAATGGTAAGTGTATTTAAAAAACAAGTGATTGATTTAGAAAAACTTATTCCATCATTTAAAGTAGCAAATGCGACCATTCATTTTGATGAATCTTCTCCACATTTACATATAGTTGGAGTTCCAGTAAAAGAAAATTGTAAGACAGGTATGAATAAACAAGTTGGTAAGTCTGATGTATTTAATGTGGAATTATTAAATGATATTCAAAAAGAATTAAGAGAAAGTTGTATTGAAGAATTTAATAAAGTTTATAATCTCAATATGGAATTAAAAGAAAAAGAACAAGGTAGAAATCAAGATTATCGAGTTAGTCAAATGAATAATTATGATAAATTAAAAGATTCTTATAAAAAACAACATAAGAAAATAACTGAAATAAATAAAAATGTAGATAAGATAAATGTTAAATCAAATGAGGTTAAAGAAATATTAGAAAACTTAAAACAACAGCCTTTATCAAAAAATAATTTGATAATATCATCTGATAAAAAAGATAAATTATTAGAATATATAAAAGATATTGAGATGAATAACAAAAATTTCAAAAGTATAAGTAATTATAATTTATCACTTGAAAATATAAAAAAAGAGTATTATAATAAACTAATTAAAAAGGAGTGAAAAAATATGATTATACCACAAGGATATGAATACAATCATGATAAAGAAATATCTAATGAAGAATATGAAGTAATTAATAAATTTTTAGAATTTTATAGAAATAAACCTGTTATTGTTGCAGATGAATATAGGCAAGATTTTAATATGGTTCCATTAGAAGAAGAAAAAATAATTTTTAAAACTGATGATGATGTATTCAAATGTGTCGATTTTTGTAGAAAAATTTATTATAAAAATAAACCTTATATAATAGAATTAGGATTATGGCGTACAAGTCATAATGAAGCAGAGCCAAAATGTTTACAAATTAATAATTTTAAAATTATTACTAAAGGTAAAGTTCATTCCATTAATTTGGACTTAGATAATTGTTCAAATAGAAGAATTCTATTTAATATTATGAGTATTTTTGACGAAACGAAGATAATTTCTCCAGAACAAGCTTATTGTAACAAAATGTATACAAACAAAGTATTACAAGATTTTTTAACAAATCATGAGTGGGAAAATATTGATAAAGGAATTCAACAAATGCCTTCATTAGCGAATGCTTTATTTATTATAAGAGATGGATATGAAACATGCAGTCATTACACAGCGGATTTTGCTACAATATTGTATCAATTAATTGATTTTAGAACACATAATTTAGGTAGTTTAATTAAGGATGAAAAAGATTTATATGAGTTAGATAAATTAATATTAAAATTAAGTAGAACAGGTTTATTGAAGGTCAAATTACATGAACAAACAGGCGAGAGTAAATCTTATCCAACTGGATCAATATTATTAGATTATAATTATCATGACGGAAGGATGCATAGGTCAACGCAATATAATGTAGATAATACAGAATTATCAACTGAAAATGGTATTTTGAAAAAACTAGTTAAAAATAATAAATGAAAATTGTGGTAATATATATTGCTACTTTTTTTATGTTCTAGTATAATACAATTAGTTAGTAAGTTTATTACTTACTATCATCTTTTAGCCTTGGAGTTGTTAGACCTGCTCCTTACTGGCACCATAGGGAAATCCGCTCGAACTTTTTATAGTTTCGAGAATAAATAGACAATCAATTCTAAATTAGGATTGATTTTTTTCTTGTTTAGAAAAAAGTCTGTTAAGGAAAGGATTGATTAAAATGCTAAATGTTATCAAGCAAGAAGTTAGAATGGAGGAACACTTGCGAAAAAGATTAGAATTTATTTGTGAGTTTTGTAGAGTTAAACCAATTATTATTAATGGTAATTTAAGAACTATTGATAAAACTAATCTTACTTATTTAGAGCCACATAGAATTATAATTAATGATATAACCTTTCTAGCATTTAATTATTCTAAAGAGATATTTATCGAAAACTTAAATAATAAGATTAAATTATCTGAATTAGAAAACTATTTAAAACATAACTAATATCCATACCCTAAGCAGGGAATTGACAAAATGAATTTTTAAGTATATTATATAAAAACAATAAATGACAAAGAGACACCGTCTTTTATTAAAAAGGAGGTACACTATGGTCAAAAGCACAATTAATAAAAATATAATATGAAATTAAGTGGAGTCAAAGATATTAGTTTGAACTAGTATTTTTGACTTCCTTTTTTGTAGGAAAAGGAGTTGAAGATTAATGAATGAAGAAAAGAAAATCGCAGGACTTTATATTAGTGTTAGTAACGAAGATCAAGCACGTGAGGGATTTAGTTTACCAGAACAAGAGAAAAGACTTCGAGCTATGTGTGAGTATGAAGGTTATGAAATATATAAAGTCTATAAAGATGCTGGAGTAAGTGCTAAAACTGGTAATAAAAGACCTTCATTTGAAGAACTATTACAAGATATTAAAGATAAGAAATGTAATACTATTGTTGTATTAAAACTAGATAGACTTACAAGAAGTGTTTATGACTGGGGAAATATTATTAAGTTTTTAGAAGAAAATAATGCTTATTTAGATTGTGCTAATGATGATATAAATACTACTAATGCTAATGGAAAAATGATTTCAAGAATATTAATGAGTGTATCTCAACAAGAAATAGAAAGAACTAGTGAAAGAACAAAAGTTGGATTATCTGGTGCAATTAAAGTAGGACATATTCCAGCAAGAGCACCATTAGGTTATAAACATGTAGATAGATTATTAGTATCAGATCCACTTACAAAAGATATTATTATAAGAATATTTAATTTATATTTTGAAGGTTGAACATAACGAGGAAAAAGTACTAGGTAAAACTAATTGGAGAGATACAACTATTTTAAAAATAATATCTAACGAAATTTATAAAGGTGATTATGTATCTGGCAAAAGAAGTGGCAATTCAGTTTATTATGAAAATGTAGTTGAACCATTAGTAAGTAAAGAATTATGGGAAAACTGTCAAGTACAAAAGAAAAAGAACTCTAGAAATTATATGAGAACTCAAACTTATCTTTTCTTACAAAAATTAAAGTGTCCTAAATGTGGCAGAATACTTGCAGGTGGAGCAACTCATAAAGTTAAAAATAATAAATGGTATTTCTATTATAGGTGTGAAGATTGTAAAAATAATATTAAAGAAAATAAAATTGAAGAAGCGATAATGCATATTCTAAATGATGTCTTTGAATATGATTCAGTTGTTAATGAATTCTTTTTACCAGTACTTAAAAATAAATTAGAAAATCCTAAAGATGAATTAGAAGAAGAAATTAAGAAACTAAATAATAAGAAGAAAAGATTAAAAGAAGGATTTGTTAATGAATTATTTACAATAGAGGAATTTAAAGAAGAAACTGAAAAATTAGACAATCTAATTAAGGAATTAAAAGAAAAAATAATATCTAATCAACAAGTAGAACAATTAAATTTTACTGTTGATGATATATTACTTAAAAGAGATATGGATTACATTAATAAAATCAAATTACCACTTACTTATCATGCATTTGAAGAATGTTGGCCTGATTTAGATAGAGATGATAAAGCTGATATAGTAATGAGATATATTGATGATATAGAACTTGAAGAAATAAATAATATGTATGTTGTTAAGAAAGTTAATTTTAGAAGTACTTTCTATGAAGATTTTAAAATGCTATTTAATCAAGGTTATATTGATTGTAAAAGAGAAATGATTATTGATTTTAATGCAATAAAAACTTCAGTTCCAGTAAGATATAGTGAATTTACTAGTATTAAAGATATAATGCAAAACTTTTATAGGTTGAATGAATGTTATGAAGTTAATTTATATAAAGGAACATTTTATAAAGATACTGAAAAATTAGATATTGGACCAATATTAAAAGATGAAGTACCAGTAAGAATTTTTCCATTACAAAAAAATAATAATGGAGATAATAACTGGTTATCAATGGGAATGCTTGCTACAAAGAATAATCCAAATGATATAAAGGTAAACATTAGAGATATATTTGAAACAGTACCTGATAATGTTACCGAAGAAGATTTTTAAAATGCGTGGCACGTTTTGTTTACGAAATAAATGAAAGTGGCGATAGCAATTTAAAAATTAATACTTTATGTAGTTTTAACCATTACGAAGTTTTGGTCATTACGGAATAAAGGAAACGGATTCTAAGGTGTTAAACCTTAGCTCACTGGATATTTTGTATGGAATGCACAAAATTCCTAGGGGGTTAGAAATTTTGGATGACCAAAATGACCACTCAAGTGGTCACTTCTAGAAAGGAGGGAAACTATGTCAGAGCTTGCTTATTCATTGCATCTAGGTAGTGATAAAAATAGAAAAAATATATCTAAACAAAATGGTAAAAATAATTTAAGTGGAACAACTTCTTTACCAAATAATGCTATTCAAAATGTAAGACAATTATCAAAAGTAGATAAACATAATTATAGAAAATATGATAATGAACAAGAATTAATTGAAATAGTAAGAGGTACTTCTTCTCAACTTGATGATGCAAAAAAATTATATTTAAGTGAATTTGAAGAAGCAAGATTAGAATACAATTCAAAGCAATCTAGACCTAGTAGAATGATAGATAATTATTTTAATAATGTATCCAATAATGAAAAAAAGGATCTTGCTTGTGAAATAATTCTTGAACTTGGAGATAAAGAATACTGGGATACTAAAGATGAAAAATTTAAAAAGAAAATGTCAGAAGTTTATAAAAAACAAGTTGAAGATTTAGAAATGCTTGTTCCAAATTTTAAAGTAGCAAATGCTATTATTCATTATGATGAAACAAGTCCACACTTACATATTGTTGGTGTTCAAATTAAATATAAAAATAAAAATGATATGGAAAAACAAGTTGGTAAATCTGATGTATTTACTAAAGAATCTTTAATACGATTGCAAGATAAAATGAGAACTTTATGTATTGAAGAATTTAACCAAGTTTATAGTTTAGATTCTACTTTAAAGAAAAAACAAAAAGGTAGAAATAGAGATATTCATGTATCTGATATGGATAACTATATTGAAATGAAAAAGCAAATTGAAAAGAATACTGAAAATTTAAAACAAGCAAATGGAAAATCTTCAAAGTTGAAACAAAACTCTAAAGATATAAAAGATAAAATTGATAAATTAAAAGTATCTAAATTAAATAAGGATAATTATATTTTATCAAAAGAAGATAAAGATTCTTTTATCAACTTTGTCGAACAAGTAGATAGCACTAATATAGAATATGATAAAATACAAAATCTATCAAATACATTAGTTAATGCTCACGAACAATTAAAAGATAAGAATAATAAAATTAAAACTCTTACTGAAAATAACGAAGCACTTAATTTAAGAGTTAAAACTTTAAATGATACGATTAAAGAAAAGGATAATGAAATATCATTTTTAAAATCTAAAATAAGTGATTTAAAAAATACACTAGATTATTTGAAAGATAAATTTAGTAAATTAATATCTTTTTTACACGATAAACTTCATAGTTGGTATGATAAAGATGATAAATATATTGATGTAGTTAATGATATGTATGAAAATAATGTATTAGATGATAATGATATTAAAGATTTAGATTTAAGTAAAGAAAAAGGTGATTACGAAAGATAAAATAAAAAGATTGTAAGTTTTTGTAAAAAAATAGAATTTATATGCTATAATATACAATTAACAAAGGGAGGCTTTGAAAAATGACAAAATTAATGGATATTAAAGGTTATTGGAATATGTCAGGTAGTTTTGAATTTAATGATAATGATATGTGGGAAGGAAAAATATTATTAGATGAAGATGGATGGTTTGAAGGAATAGTAGTAGATCCAAATAGTTCATATACAGAAGATAGATTTATTTTTGGGGTATATTATCCTGAAAAAGCAATAGAATTATTTAAATTCACACCTATTAATGTTAGTGCACCATTTGTATTTCATGGTAAAAGAGATGCTAAAGGTTATGATGGAGAATTTGAAACTATTGGGTTATTTGGAGCAATGCCATGTGGTGTATCTCATATAATTACGCAATATGCTGAATCAGTTAGAGAAAATACTGAAGCAGAAACTAATGAATTAGAAAAAAGAATTCAAAGATATAAACAAAGTATTATGGATGAAACTGGTAAAGAATTCTATGATAACTCAATTGCTATGAGAAATAGTATGTGTCAAATAATTTTAAGAAATTATGAAGGAAGAGGATTTACTTCTGAAGAAACACAACAAATCATGGAAGAATGTCAATCAGTTATTGACAGAGTTATGACTGCTACAGAGGAAGAAGCTAAAAGACTTGTAAAAAAAATGCCAAAAAATTTGTTTGAAGATGACGATTTACTATTTTAATAAAAATAATTTTGAATAAGGGCTAGTAAAGACTATTAAATATAAGGAATACTATGCCCTTTTTTAGTAGGAGGTAGTAGATGGAGGAAAACAAAAATTATTTTCTTGTTGAAGGTGTAGCAAAAGAAGATTGGATAGGATTTGACTCTTATTTATATTTATTAGAAAGTGCAATAAGTAATGGAGCAAAGTTTATTGGCTTGATTGCTGATTATGGTTCTGGTAAAAGTACTTTGATAAATATGTAAGATGCAAAACAAAAAAATAAATGCTAAAGATGTTAAAATAGTATTTAAATTGTTAGGAGAATACAATAGAAATAAAGGCTTAAAAAAATCAACTAAGAGTGATCTCAAAACGTTGACTAAAAACAAAGAATGTTTACAACAATTAGATGCAAGAAGAAAAATTTTAGAATTTGTATAATAGAATAATTAAATAAAATTTATTCAAAAGTATTGCATTTTATCAATAAATAGTGTACATTATTTATTGAGATGTGCCTAGGAAACTTTTGAAGCCCTAGGTCTTTTTCATTTATCAGGATGTAAAAGTGGTTAAAGAATTTAAATCAACAAATGAATTAATAGAAATATTAAATTCAAAAGGCGTATCAATAAAAGAAGAAAATAATAAGTTAAAAAGTAGAAACTCAAGTCTTGAAAATGAATTAAAAAATCTAAAAGAAATATTTGAGATATTTAAGAATAAACTAGGAAGACTATATCATTTCTTTGTTGATAAAATGTGGGGAGATAAAGAAAAACGAGATGAATATTATCCAGTTGCTTATGAATTATATGGTAAAAATATTCTAGAAGAAGAACAAATAAGAGGTATATTAGGTACTGAAGAAAGATCTACAGAAATGGATAGAGAATCTAGATTAATAGATAATGATATGGAATTATAGTACTAATTATTGGGAATGTGGTATAATAATTATATTAAATTCTTTTAAACAAGGTGCAATTATGATAATAAAAAATAAATTAGAAAGCATTGATAAAATAAATAAATTAGGATTAAATAAATTTCCAGAACAATTGTTTAAAAATAATACTGAAGAAAATGTAAAGAGATTTCTTCAAAAATATCCTGCTGATTATTATGCAATAAGAGACAAATCTAGGGCAGGAGGAATTTTTAAATTAAAAGTTGACTATGATAAAGTTTTAGATGAAATTAAAGATTATAACTTATTTACTATCAATGTAAGTTCTGCAAATTATGTGGATAATCAATTATTAGTGGGAGAAATTGAATTTTTATCAAATGGTGAGGTATATGCTATATTATCAGTTGATCCAAATGCTTCAGTTAGGGATGCATTGTCAAATCCATCATATAATTTAAAAACAGATATATTTGACAAAAAACTAAACAATATACCACATTTTGATTTAATTTATCAATATATTGTTGAACATGGCTTGCGAGATATAATCGTTGAATTTGCATTATTTGATAAAGAAGTTGGAATCAAAAAAGAAAAAGTAATTGTTTATGAATTAAGAACACATTATTAAAAAGGAGGTATACTATGGTCAAAAGCACAATTAATAAAAAATATAATATGAAATTAAGTGGAGTCAAAGATATTAGTTTGAACTAGTATTGTTGACTCCCTTTTTTGTAGGAAAAGGAGTTAAAAATTAATGAATGAAGAAAAGAAAATAGCAGGACTTTATATTCGTGTATCTACCGAAGATCAAGCTCGTGATGATAGAAAAATAAATAATTACTTTTCTAAAATAGCAAATGATAATAAACACGATTTAGCCGTTGAGATTATTATTGAACTTGGTAATATGTATTATTGGTCTGATAAAACAATAGAAGAAAAATATAAAATGGTAAGTGTGTTTGAAAAACAAGTGATTAATTTAGAAAATCTTATTCCATCATTTAAAGTGGCAAATGCTACAATTCATTTTGATGAATTATCTCCACATCTTCATATTATTGGAGTACCTTTTAAGGATAATTGCAAAAGAGGATTAGAAAGACAAGTTGGAAAATCAACTATATTTACAAAAGAATCTTTAACAATGATACAAGATAAAATGAAAGCTTTAAGAGAAATAGATGCATATGGAAAAGAAGAAGTTTATCCTGTTAAATTATTTATTTTTATTTACAAATTTATAAATACGTAATATAATTGTTTTGGTGGTAGTATGAAGAATTTAAAAAAATCAGATATAGTAAAATTGTTATTAAATCAAGAAATAAATACAGAAAATGAAGATGAATTACTTGATATGTTAATAGATCAACCAATTGCAATTGATGTTGATAAACAAGATAAAATGAATATAAAATTTGGTGACATTATTGCTGATAAATTAACTAAAATAGCTGGTAGTTGGTCATTTATTATTGGTTTTATAATTTTTCTTGTTTCATGGACTATGTTAAATGTTTTTGTTTTTAAAAATGTGGATCCATATCCCTTTATATTATTAAATTTATTACTTTCATGTCTTGCAGCGCTTCAAGCTCCAATAATAATGATGAGTCAAAATAGAGCAGCAAAAAAGGATAGTCTAAAGAGTACTAATGATTATAAAACTGATTTAAAAAGTGAACTTATATTAGAAGAATTACACGATAAACTTGACAAGGTGATATTAAATCAAAATAAATTATTAAAAATTCTTGAAAATAAAGATATTAAAAAATAATAAAAAAATTTAATCTTTACTATTAACATATTGATATAAAAAATTATTATATTGAAATAATATTTTTTGAAATTTTCATAATGCTTTATTTTATAAATCTATTAAAAGTAATTTAGAGGTATCAATGATTATTTTTTTACTATGTTTTTTATTTATAATTTTAATTTATGAAGATTATTTAAGTAGTTATATAGTTATTTAAGACGAAAAAAGGTATATTAAAATATCTTTTTTTAAATTTCATTTGAATTATTGCTGAAATATAGTATAATTTAATTGGTGATAGCATGATTTATGTATGTGAGAATTATAAAAAGGATAATATATTAAATAATGATTCACAATCTTTAAAACAAGTAAAGTATATGACTAAAGTGGAATTTAAAAAACATTATTATTTTGATTATAATAAAAAAACTATATATGAATTGTCTAGAAAATATGGATGTAGTTATGAAGTTTCTTTAATATATTTAGAGAATATGTATTATATTGAAAATAAAAATTATAATAACGTCAAACTAGATAAATTAGTTGAAATGAAAAATTATTTATTATCTAAAAACTATTTAATTATAGATAATTTATTTAAAGAATATTTAAAAAGACATGATGTTATTTTTGATGGATATTATTTTAATAAATTAGAAAAAGAAATGATTGAACAACTAAAAAAAATTACTAATGTAAATATAATAACAAAAGATTATCATGATTATGATAATTATATATATAAATTTAATACTATTGATGAGGAAGTTGAATATGTAGCTTTTAAAATTTGTGATTTAATAGAACATAATATTCCTTTAAAAAAAATAAAAATAGCAGGAATTAACAATGATTATTATAATCCTATAAATAGAATATTTAATATGTATAATTTAAAAATTGCAACAGATATAAATATTTATAGTACTTATACAGTGAAACTTTTTATTGAAAATTATTCTAGCAATATTAAATCTACATTAGAAATATTAAAAGAAAATAAATGTGATAAAGATATTATAGATAAAATTATATCTATATTAAATGAATATAACTTTATTAGTGATTATAATTTAGTTAAAGATTTTGTGATAGATGATTTAAGAAAAGCCAAGATAACTACTCACTATGATAATGAAATAGAAGTAATAGATATTTTACAAAGGGATGTAACTGATGAATATGTTTTTTATTTAAATTACAATCAAGAAAGTGTTCCCAAAGTAGTTTTGGATAAAGATTATATTACGGATGATATAAGATATTTAACTACATTAGATAATATTTGTGATATAAATAAAAGAAATAGACAATTGATTACTTTAGCACTAAAAAATATAAAAAATCTTATTATTACGTATAAATTAAAAACACCATTTGCTGTTTTTACTAAGGCTAATATATTAGATCAAGAAGAGAAAATAGTAAAAATTCCTGCTAGTATAAATTATTCTACTATTAGTAATCAAGTTAATTTAGCTTTAATGATGGATAATTTATATAAATATGGAACTGTTGATGAAAGGTTTGCTCTTTTTAATAAGCATTATAAAATAGATTATAATAGCTTTGATAATTCTTATAAAAAAATCAATTCTTTAGAATTATATGATTATTTATCAAATAAACTTACTCTTTCTTATACTAGTATGAATGATTATTATAAATGTTCTTTTAAGTATTATTTAAAATATATTTTGAAAATAGATAAAAATAATGATAATACAAAAAAACATATAGGTTCTATTTTTCATTATGTTTTAGAACAAGGATGTAAAAATGATATAGATATAAATTCTTGTATAGAAAAATATATTTTAGAACATAAAATAGAAATGTCTTTGAAAGAAAAATTCTTTTTAAATAAATTAAAAGAAGAATTGCCATTTTTACTAAAAACAATAAAAAAACAGGATGATTATATACTTCTTAAAAAAAGGCTATATGAAGAAAAAATTGAAATTAAATTTAGAAATAAAATCGATATAACATTTGTTGGTGTTATAGATAAAATAATGACAGATGATAAATTATATGCATTAATAGATTATAAAACTGGATTATCATCTATTGATCTTAAATTAAATTATTTTGGTATAAATATGCAACTTGCTGTTTATCTTTATTTAGCACATAAGAAATTTAATACATCCAAGTTTGCTGGCTTTTATTTACAATTTATTTTGAATAAATTGTCTAAAAGTGATTCTTTAGATAAAAAAGAAGCTAATTTAAAATTAGTGGGATATAGTAATACTAAATATATTGCTAAGTTTGATAAAACATATAAGGATAGTAGTTTAATAAAATCATTAAAAGTTAAAAATGATTCTAATTTTTTTGCTACTAGTAAAGTTTTATCTGATAATAATATTCATAAATTGATTAATCTTGTGGAAGAAAAGATTAATGAATGTATAAATAAAATAGTTTCTTCAGAATTTACTATTAATCCTAAAAATATTGATAGAAAAAACATAGGTTGTGAGTTTTGCATTTATCAGGATATTTGTTTTATGAAACAAAAAGATATAGTTTATTTAGATACTATTGACTATTTAGAAAATAATTGAAAGGAGAATTATGCCAAAATTTACAGAAGAACAACAAAAAGCTATAGATTTAGATAATTCGTCAATAATAGTTTCAGCAGGAGCTGGTAGTGGAAAAACAGCAGTATTATCTCAAAGAGTAATTCGCAAATTAAATGATGGAATAGATGTAGATAAGTTACTTATCTTGACATTTACTAAAGAGGCTGCTAGAGAAATGAAAGAAAGAATTAGAAGTAAAATTATTAAAGCTAATTTAAAAAGACAGCTTGATTTAATTGATGCTTCGTTTATTACAACTTTTGATTCATATTCACTTTATATAGTTGAAAAATATCATTATTTGTTGAAGGTAAGTAAAAATTTAAAAATTATTGATTCTTCAATTATTAATATAAAAAAAATGGAAATAATGAACGAAATATTTGAAGAATATTATAAATCAGAGAATATTTTATTTAATAAATTAATAAATGATTTATGTTTTAAAGATGATAATGTTTTAATAGATGAAATTATAAAAATAAATAATAATTTGGATTTAAAAATAAATAAAGAGGAGTTTCTAGATACATATGTAGATAATTTTTATTCAGATAAAAATATTAGCGCACTAAAAGATGAATATTTAAATTTATTATTGGAAAAAATTAAAGAGATAAAGTGTAATTTAAATTATATTAAAACAGGTGATTGTAATGATTATTATATTAAAGTATATGATTTGTTAGAACCTTTAATGTTATCTAAAAGTTTTTCTGATATTAAAAATAATATTAATATAAAATTACCAAGATTATCTAAATCAACACCAGATATAAAAAAATATAAGACCAATATATCTAATTTAATAAAAGAAATTAATAATTTTGTCAATATTTGTTATGATGATATATATGATACTAAAGATTATGCTTTAATTATTATTGAAATACTAAAAAAATTAGATAAAAGAATAAAAATATTTAAAGAGAAAAATAATTCTTATGAATTTGTAGATATTTCTAAATTGGCTATTAAAGTTGTAAGGGAAAATAAACAGGTTAGGGAAGAATTAAAAAATTATTATAATGAAATTATGGTTGATGAGTATCAGGATACTAGCGATTTGCAAGAGGAATTTATTTCTCTTATCAGCAATAATAATGTATATATGGTAGGTGATGTAAAACAATCTATCTATCGTTTTAGAAATGCAAATCCTAATATTTTTAAAAATAAATATTTAAATTATCAAAATAAAAATGGTGGAATAAAAATTGATTTATTGAAAAATTTCAGATCGAGAAAGGAAGTATTATCTTCTATTAATGATATATTTAATGTTGTTATGAATATTGCTATTGGTGGTGCAGATTATAAATCTTCACATCAAATGGTGTTTGGAAATACTAACTATGCTTTTTGTGATAACAATAAACTTACTATACTTAATTATGAAGAAGGAGATTATACTAAAGAGGAAGCTGAAATATTCATTGTTGCCAAAGATATAAAGGATAAAATAGAAAAAAAATATCAAGTTCTTGATAAAGAAACAAATAAATTAAGAGATATAAACTATAATGATATATGTATTATAATGGATCGTAATACAGAATTTTTAAAGTATAAACAAATATTTGAATATTTAAATATTCCTCTTGTTATGTACCGTGATGAAGTTTTATCAAGTTCTATAGATATAATTTTAATCAAAAATATACTTAATTTAATTTTTAAGATATATAATAAATGTTTTGATAAGGAGTTTAGATATTATTTTGTTAGTATTGCACGTAGTTATTTATTTAGTTATACTGATCAGATGATTTTTACTATATTTAAAAATAATACTTTTTATGAGAATGAAATATTTGTAAAAAGTCAAAATATAAGCTATTTATTAAATAAATTAACTAATAAACAATTATTAAACAAAATAATAGATGATTTTTCCTTTTATTTGAAAATTCCTCTTTTTGGTAATATGAATGATTCAATAGTTAGAATATATTATTTATTTAATATTGCTGATAATTTAGAAGAATTAGGATATACTCCCATTGATTTTATTAATTATATGAATGAAATAGATAAAACAGAAATAAAATATTCATTAAATACAGTCTCGTCAGATAGTGTTAAAATTATGAATATTCATAAATCAAAGGGGTTAGAATTTCCAGTTTGTTATTATACTGGGCTTCATAAGAAATTTAATATTAGTGATTTAAAAGAAAATGTTTTTTATTATAATAAGTATGGTCTTATTTTACCAGTATTCAAAGATACATTAAATGACACTTTTGTAAAAGAACTAGTTCGTTATGACTATATAAAGGAAGAAATTTCTGAAAAAATTAGGTTATTTTATGTAGGTTTAACTAGGGCACGTGAAAAAATGATTATAGTAACCAATTTAGAATACAGTGAATCCGAGTTTAATGAAATGGATAAATTAAAATATAGATCATTTCGCGATATATTAAATTCAATTTATCCGTTTATTGAAAAGTTTATTCAAGATACTGAAGTTAATGTTGATTTAAATTATAAAAATGTGATAT
The DNA here is from genome assembly GCA_934153675.1 of uncultured Bacilli bacterium. Taxonomy (GTDB): domain Bacteria; phylum Bacillota_I; class Bacilli_A; order RF39; family UBA660; genus RUG12438. Next base: position 218,168 of record CAKPFG010000001.1, on the reverse strand, counting down.
CTACTAATTTAGATGAGTATTTGCATGATTTTGATGATAATATAATTGATAAAAAAATTAATATCGAATATAAACCTATTAAAAATGCTCATTTTTCACATGATGATATACATTTGATTAATAAAGAGGAACAGGAAAATTTAAATTTAGGTTTAGATATTCATTATATATTAGAAAATATAGATTTTAAAAATCCAGATTATAGCATTATAAATAGTAAGTATGTACCATATATAAAAAGTTTTTTAGAAAATGATCAAATAAATTTTGATTGTAATATATATAAAGAATATGAATTTAAATATGAATTAGATAATATTAGCTATCATGGATTTATTGATTTGATTATGGAATACGATGATTATATTAATATAATTGACTATAAATTAAAAAATGTACTTGATAGGGAATATGTTAAACAATTAAACGGTTATAAAAATTACATAGAGAAAAAAACCAATAAAAAAGTTAATATATATCTTTATTCAATCTTAGATAAAATGTTAAAGAAATTATGATGGGAGAATATATGAAAAATGATATAATAAAAATAATAAACAAGGATAATAGTTTTATTGATTATCTAAAAAATTATGAAAAATATAAGAAATGTGTTGTAGCAATTACAAAGAATCAACTGGTTTTTTTACCAGCAATTAGTGATTTTGGAGACATCACTCATTATGAACTTTTAAAAAAATTGTTTTTAGAAATGGGTGATTTTGATAAAAATTTAATTTGTATAACGGTTTTATATGCTGATATATATATGTTTTTACCAACTAATATGCAAGTAAGTAAAAAACAGGTTGCTTTACTTTATGGTTTACTTGATGAAATTGATTTATACAATAAAAATAACGGTAATAAAGCCGTTATACATTTAGGAAATCTTATGTGTGAAAATAATATTGATGCCATTAAAGAATGCGTTGTTGATTATATTAAAGAAGATGATGATAAAAGGAATGAAAACATTATTGGAAAAGTTGCTGATGAGTATTATTTAAATGAAGTGGATAGTCATTTTACTAAGTTACTTTAATTTGATTATTAATGTAGCTATTAGATCAGATAAAAATAAAATCATAAAAAAATAGGTGACATAATTTGGAATTTTTTTAATTAATTTATCAAAAAGTCTTTTGAAAACAAAAAGATATAATGATGAAATTATTCCCCATAGTAATGCCATTTCTAAAGATATATAATGTCCCCAGTTGAATTTATGATTTGTATAATCCCAAAATACTTTATTAAATAATTTTTCTATTATAACCCCACCTATAAATTCAATAAATGATAGTATTATTGTATATAATAAAAATGATATAATTATTTTTGCAATGATATTCAAATTAAATTTGTCTATTATTTTATTGATAAGAATTATTAAAACAATTCCAAAACCATAAACAGGGGTAATGGGGCCTATTAATATTCCACTATTGTTATTGCTATTTAAAAATATAAACATAATAGATTCAAATATATGACCCATTATGGAAAAGATAAAAAAATTATTTATAAGATACATATCATCACCATTATTATTGTTCGTTATTATATTATAGTTATACATTTATAATTAAAAAGCTTTATTTTTATATAAAAATTTGATAAAATTGTTATAGATAGAGATGATGATATGAAAAAAAATGCATTTACTTTAATAGAACTTTTGGCAATCTTAGTAATACTTTCTATTCTTTCTGTTATTTTAGTGCCAACAGTCAATGATTCTATAAAAAAGGCAAGAGAAAGTAGTTATGAATCTCAGGTTAATACGATTTTGTCTTCTGCTGAAAATTATATTATGAATTCTGATTTTAAAGTAGAAAATGATGAGAAGGTTATATATGTAAAAGATATTGTAAGTAGTGGTTATCTTGATACAATGTTAACTAATCCACTTACAAAAAAGAAAATGATAGGTTGTGTGGGTATTAAGTCTTATAGTAATCAATATCATTATCATTATATAGATGATGAAAAAGAATGTGAAAAGTATAAAAAAATTGATGAATAAAAGAAATATTCTTCTACATAATAATGGTAGGAGGATTTTTTTATGGAAAAAAATAAATATCAAAGCATAGTTTCAAAACATATGGAAAAAGAAAACAGACTTTTGAATGGATTTATAAGTTTTTCTATAGGTGGTATTATGGGCGTTATTGGCGAAGTTTTAGTTGAGATGTATTCTTATTATTTAAATATTCCTACCAAAGAAGCTTCTGTTTTTATGATTGTAACATTAATTTTTTTGGGATGTTTATTTACTTCATTAGGTTTTTTCGATAAATGGGTCAATTTTGCTAAATGTGGTTTGATTGTTCCAATTACAGGATTTGCTCATGCTATGATGAGTGCAGCTTTAGAATATCGTAAAGAAGGATTAGTGACTGGTCTTGGGGCTAATATGTTTCGTCTTGCGGGCTCTGTTATATTATTTGGTGTTGTGAGTGCATATGTTTTTGGTTTTTTAAGATTAATTATTATAGGAGGTTAATATGACTTTTGAATTTGACAATGTATATGTAAATGAAACTGCAACTATAACTGGTCCATATGAAAAAAAAGGTCCTCTTGGAAATTATTTTGATAAAAGTTATCAAGATTTATATTTTAAGGAGAAAACATTTGAATTAGCAGAAATAAAAATGCATAAAGAATGTGTTGATGTATTACTTAGTAAAATAGGACTTAAAAATTATGATATTGATATTCATATAGCTGGAGATTTATTAAATCAAATAGTTAGTACGAATTATACTGCAGCTAAACTAGAAATACCTTTGATTGGGATATATGCAGCCTGTTCAACAAGTACGCTTGGATTACTTCTTGCATCTTGTTTAATTTCTTCAAATCAAGTAAAAAATGCAGTTGTATCTACATCTTCACACAATTGTTGTAGTGAAAAGCAATTTAGACAACCCGTAGAATATGGAGGCCCAAAGAAAAAAAGTGCTACGTTTACAACAACTGGTGCTGCAAGTGCTTTTTTATCTAGTAAAAAATCTAAAATAAAAATAACTTCAGCTACATTAGGAACGGTAGTTGATTATGATCAAAAAGATCCTTTAAATATGGGGGCAGCAATGGCTCCAGCTGCTGCTAAAACCATATTTACTCACTTAAAAAACACCAATACTAAGGTAAAGGATTATGATTTGATTTTAACAGGTGATTTAGGGAAATACGGTTTTAATATTTTGAAAGATTTTATGAAAACTGAATATGAAATAGAATTTGATAATTTAGCAGATAGTGCTTGTATGATATATGATCTTAAAAATAAAGATGTTTATGCAGGAGGTTCAGGGCCTTCTTGCATTGCTTTAGTTGCTTATAGTTATATAATAGAAAAAATGAAAAAAGGAAAATTAAAAAAAGTATTAATGGTAGCAACCGGTGCTTTAATGAGTCAAACAATAGTAAACGAAAAACAGTCCATTCCATCTATTAGTCATGCTGTTTGCTTGGAGGCTTTATGATTTATTTAAATGCTTTTATTTTTTGTGGAATAGTTTGTTTGATAGGTCAAATTATTCTTGACAATACCAAATTAACGCCTGGACATATTACAACTATTTTTGTTGTTGTAGGTGCTTTTTTAGACTCATTTAATATTTATGATAAATTTGTTTTATGGGCTGGAGGAGGAGCGCTTGTGCCTATAACTTCTTTTGGACATTTATTAATTCATGGAGCAATGGATACAGTTAATAATTATGGTGCTATGGGTCTTTTTATAGGAATGTTTGATTTAACTTCTTCTGGTATTGTAGCGGCAATTATATTTTCTTTCTTTTTCTCATTAATATTTAAACCACGTGATTAAATACTATTTTTAGTATTTTTTTTATTGATTTAAATAAAATAGTATTGGTGATACTATGTTTAGTGGTATTCGTTCATATATATTAGAAGATGATTTTAAAATTACTATTTTAGATAAAAAAATAAATGTAGTAAATTATAAAGAAATGGGTCATTTTGATAATAATCAAGTTATAATTAGATATCTTTCTAATAAAATTTTGATAATAAAAGGGAAAAATTTGTCAGTAGCTCGTCTTAAAAAAAACGAAGTATTAATAGAAGGAACTTTTTCTTCATTAGAATTTAGGTGATATTATTAAAAATAATGATAAATTAGTTTTAATGGTTGAAGGGAAAAATATTTATAATTTTATTTTTCGATTAAATAAATTAGGAATTGATCTTTTAAATATTAATTATATTAATAAAAATGCTGTTAAAATAGAAGTATATAAAAAAGATTATGAAAAGATTATAAAAAATAAAACAATATATGATATTAATATTATATCTTATTTAGGTCTTACTAAAATAAAAAAAGATATAGTAAATTATAAATATATTTTATTTTTTATTACAATAAGTTTTATGACAATTTATTTTTTAAGTAATTTAATATTTCGAATTGATATTATAACTAACGATAATAAAATGAAGAAAAAAATAAATGATTATTTATATCAAAATGATATAAGGATGTTTCATTTTAAAAAAAGTTATCAAAAATTAAAAAAAATAAAAGAAGGAATTTTACATAAATATAAAAATGAAATTGATTGGATAGAAATAGAAAGTGTTGGTAGTAAATATATTATAAGGTTTGAGCCTAGATTGGAATCACATTTAAAAAAAGAAGTAAAATATCAAAGTATAATTGCCAAAAAAAATGCAATTATATATAAAATGAACGTTAAAAATGGTCAAATTGTAAAAAATAGATTTGATTATGTCAAAAAGGGAGACGTTATTGTAAGTGGTTATATTTATTTGAATGATAAGATTACTAATACAGTGGAGGCTATGGGGGATATTTATGGTGAAACATGGTATAAGGTTAAATGCAGATATCCACTAAAATATAAAAATATAATAAAAACTAATAAAAGTAAGAATGTATTTACCATTAATTTTTTAAATAAAGAAATTGAACTATTTAATTTCAATAAATATAAAAATTACGAAAAAAAGAATAATACTTTACTTAAAAATTATTTATTACCTATAGCTATTAATTATCAAAGTCAGCATGAGGTTATTTTAGATTATGAAAATAATAGTTATGATGAAGCTTTGAAAAAAGCTATAAAGACTGCTTTTGATAAAATAACTAAGAAATTTACTAAAGATGAATATATCAAAAATGTTAAAATATTAAAAACTTCAAAAGAGAAAAACTATGTTAATTTAGAATTATTTATAAGTACTTTTGAAATAATTTCATCTCCTAGAAAGATAGATTATTATGAGCCAAACAATACTAATTAATTCTTACAAATTAATTGTTTTATCAGTTATAAGTTATATCTTATTTATTATTACAAACAGAATAAAACTTAAACAAAAAATAAATATAAAACAAGAATTTATAATAATCCTTTTTATTATTTATTTATTAATTTTATTTAATATAGTTACAACGCAAATATTAAATTATAATGATAATAATATGAAATTATTTAAAGAGATTACTAGATATAAAATAGGTAGTAATTTATTTTTTAAAAATGTAATAGGAAATATATTACTTTTTATACCATTTGGTTTATTTTTGGCATACTTTTATAAGGCAAAATGTTTTTTTATTTTAATAGTTACTATTATTTACTCTAGTTTAATAGAAACATTTCAGTTATTAATAGGGAGAGTATTTGATATAGACGATATTATTTTGAATGTTATCGGTTCTTTAGTAGGATATTTATTATATAAATCAAGATAAAAAGTTGAATCATTTAAGAAAATATTATATAATTATAATGTGATTGATATGAATGAAATAAATATAACTAATAAAACATTAGAAAAAGTTGATTGCAATTTATTGCACATGGTGGCAAAATATGCCTTAGAATATGAAAATGTAGAAAATGCTATCGTTAATATTATTATTGTGAACAATGATTTAATACATAAAATTAATTTAGAGTATAGAGGCAAAGATTCTGCTACTGATGTTATTTCTTTTGCCTTGGAAGATGATGATACATTTATAAAGCTTCCTATTAGAGTACTTGGTGATATATATATATCAATAGATAAAGCAAAATCTCAAGCTGATTATTATAAACATTCATTAAAAAGAGAATTATCATTTTTAACAACCCATGGTATTTTGCATTTGCTAGGTTATGATCATATGGTAGAAGAAGATGAAAAAGTAATGTTTAAAAAACAAGACGAAATACTTAATAATTTAGATATTAGGAGGTAGTATGAAAAGTGGTTTTGTTGCAGTTGTTGGTAGGCCTAATGTAGGTAAATCTACTTTAATTAATAGTATTATAGGGAAAAAAGTGGCTATTACATCAAATAAACCTCAAACTACACGTAATATAATTCGTGGCATTTATAATAAAGATGATACACAAATTATATTTGTTGATACACCTGGAATTCATAAACCTAATTCTAAATTAGGTAAAACATTAAATAGTCAAGCCTATTATAGTATAAATGATGCTGACTTTATTATGTTTGTTGTTGATACTAGTGGTTTGGGGGCTGGAGATAGATTTATTTTAGAAGAAATAAAGAAAACAAAAAAAGATGTTATACTAGTTATAAATAAAATAGATGCAATAAGTAAAGAAATGCTTATTAAATTGATAAGCCTCTATAACAATATTTACAATTTTAAGGATATTGTTCCTATATCGGCTTTAAAAAAGAATAATATAAAAGAACTTATTAATGTTTTAGAAAAATATTTACCTGATAATATTTTATATTATGGTAAAAATGATATAGTCGATAAATCAATTGAGTTTCAAATTGCAGAAATAGTAAGAGAAAAAGTATTTAATCAAACCAAAGAAGAAGTTCCACATAGTATAACTTGTAAAACAGAAAGTATTATTCGTAATAATAATGCTTATAATATTGTTGTAAGCATTATAGTAGATAGAACTTCCTTAAAGAAAATTGTGATAGGTTCTAAGGGAGATAAAATAAAAAAAATAGGTACCAGTGCACGTATAGAAATAGAGTCTTTGTTAAATAAAAAAATTTATTTGGAATTGTTTGTAAAAACAGTAAAAAAGTGGCGAGATAGAGAAAAATATTTAAGTGAATATGGATTTACCGATTTCAAAGAATAAAAATTATTACTATTTTACATAATAAAATAGGTGATAAAATGAAAGAATTATATTGGTTATTATTTAAAAATACTGGTAAAATTGAATATTATATGAAGTTTGTTGAAATGAGGAAGATGGATGGAAGTAATAATAGGAAAAGTTTATAGACATTTTTCTGGTAAATATTATCGTGTTTTATTTATAGCAAATGATTCAACAACCCCCAAAGGTGAATCTTTAAAAGAAATTGTTGTATATGAAGAATTAGATGGTAAACACCGTATTTGGACTAGGCCAATTGAAATGTTTTGTGAAAAAGTTGATAAAGATCTATATCCTAACGAAACCCAAGAATATCGTTTTAAATTGGTTGAAGATTATGATTAAAAAAATAGAAGGTATTGTAGTAGGAGAAATTTCATATAAAGAAACAAGTAAAATTATTAAGATATTTACTTGTGATGGAATTATAAATGTTCTTGCTAAGGGAAGTAAGAAAATAACTAATAAAAATTTTACAGCAACAACGTATTTAACATATGGATCTTTTTTAATATATGAACATGATTTATCAATTTTAAAAAGTGCTAGTGAAAAAAAGAATTATAAGAATATATTAAAAGATATAGTTAAATTAAGTGCTAGCAGTTATATAGTATCATTAATTACACAGGTTTTTAAACAAAATAAAAGCAAAGAATTGTATTCATTTTTGTTATCTAGTTTAAATAAAATAAATGATAATATAAATCCCTTAGCTATAGTAAATATAATAGAAGTAAAACTTTTACCTTATTTGGGATTGAAATTAAATTTAGAAAGTTGTGCTTTATGTAATAATTCCAATATTACCTGTTTGTCGTTAGATTATTCAGGATTCTTGTGTAGTAATTGTTCCAATATAAAAATGGATAAAAAAATATTGAAATTGATTAAAATATATAAAAATATAGAATTAGATAAATTGGAAAGTATAAACCTTGATAATTCATATCTTCTTTTTATAAACAAATTTTTAGATGATTATTATGATAAATATACGGGGCTTTTTTTAAGACAAAAAGTTTTTTTTAAGGATATGTATTTAAAGTCTTGAATTATTAAAAAAAATATAATATAATATTTTTGTAAAGTGATGACGAGGTTGAAATTTTTGAGTATAGTTAATAGTTCAAAGTAAGGTGAAAAAGCGTGGATCTCACTCTTACATTTTGGACTTTTTTTATTTAAATAGGAGGAATCAAATGAAAAGTATAGAAGATATTGCTAATTATTGTAAACAATATGGATATATGTATAAGGGTAGTGAAATTTATGGAGGTCTTGCAAATAGTTTTGATTGTGGCCCTTTAGGTAGAGAACTTAAAGAGAATATTAAAGCATTATGGCATAAAAGGATGGTACAGGAACATAAAAATATTTATGGACTTGATACTGCTATTATTATGAATCCTAAGGTATGGGAAGCATCAGGACATGTAAATAGTTTTTCAGATCCTCTTCTTGATTGTAAAAATTGTAAATCTAGATATCGCGCAGATAAATTAATAGAAGATTTTACAAATGGAAAAGAAACTGGTGATGGATGGGAAAATGAAAAATTAGAACAATATATTAAGGATAATAATATATGTTGCCCAAAATGTGGTAGTGTAGATTTTACAGGTATTCGCCAATTTAATTTATTGTTTGAAACTAATATGGGCGTTGTTTCTAATAATAAAAGTAAAGTATATTTAAGAGGGGAAACAGCCCAAGGAATATTTGTTAATTTTAAAAACGTTGAACGTAGTTGTCGTGCTAAAATACCATTTGGAATAGCCCAAATTGGAAAGTCATTTCGTAATGAAATAACGCCGGGGAATTTTATATTTCGTATGCGTGAGTTTGAGCAAATGGAATTGGAATTTTTCTGTAAACCTGGAACTGATTTAGAATATCATAAGTATTTTAAAGAATATTGTTATCAGTTTTTAATTGATATCGGTATTAATCCTAATAACTTGCGTTATAGAGATCATAAAAAAGAAGAACTTAGTTTTTATAGTAATGCAACAACAGATATAGAATATAAATATCCTATGGGGTTTGGTGAATTATGGGGGATTGCTGATCGTACTGATTATGATTTGTCAACGCATATATCTCATTCCAATGAAGATTTAAGATATTTAGATCCTTTAACAAATGAAAAATATGTGCCTTATGTAATAGAGCCTTCAGTAGGTGTTGATAGATTATTTTTAGCTGTTATATGTGATGCTTTAACTGAAGAAATTTTAGAAGATGGTAAAAAAAGAGATGTTTTAAAAATACATCCTGCTCTTGCTCCATATAAAGCAACAGTTTTACCACTCGTTAAAAAAATACATGGAAAGAAAGCTGATGAAGTATTTAATCTTTTATCAAAACATTTTATGACAGATTATGATGAAACAGCATCAATTGGAAAAAGATATCGTCGTGCTGATGTAATTGGTACACCATTTTGTATTACAGTAGATGATGATACATTAAATTCTAATACTGTAACTGTAAGATATAGAGATACAATGAAACAAGAGATAGTTAAATTAGAAGAATTAGTAGATTATATAATGGAGAAAATTAAATTTTAAAATTATCAAGTTACTGATAATTTTTTTAAAATAATAATTTGGAGGAATTATGAAAGTAATAGTTATTGGTGGTGGTGCATCAGGCCTTGTTGCAAGCATTACTTCAGCAACCAAAAATGAAGTTATTTTGCTTGAAAAGAATAATAAATGTGGGAAAAAATTATTAATTACAGGAAATGGTAAATGTAATTATTGGAATAGTGATTTTAAAATTGATTATTTTAATAGTCAAAATATGAATCTTTTAAAGCATATTATAACATTGAAAAATCAAGAAAAAGTCTTATCATTATTAGATAAAATAGGAATCGTTCCCAAAATAAGGAATGGATATTATTATCCATCATCAAGTCAAGCAATTAGTGTAAAAGAAGCTTTAGTTAAAGAAGCCAAAATAAGAGGGGTAAATATTATTACAAATTGTAATGTATTGGATATTATCAAGAAAGATAAATATATTATAAAAACAAATATGGGAGAATTTTCTTGCGATAAAGTAATCCTTGCGACTGGTTCTTTAGCTTGTGGAAAAACAGGATCAACAGGTGATGGATATAAATTTTTAAAAAAATTAGGTCATAATATAATAAAACCGTTACCAGCTTTAGTAAAATTAGTTGGGGATGAATCTTATTTTAATAAATGGAAAGGTATTAGGTGTGATGTTAATTTAAAATTATATGAAGATGAAAAATTGATTATAGAAAGTTCTGGCGAAATTCAACTTACAAGTTATGGAATAAGTGGTATTTGTGTATTTCAATTAAGTGGAGTGGTTGCTCGCGGATTATATAATCATAAAAAAGAGGTCATTGTAATTAATTTTTTACCTAATATAAATAATTTTATAAGTTATATGAATAATCGTAATGACATTGTAAAAAATAGATCTGTTAGTGAACTTATGGATCAACTTATTAATTATAATTTAGTCAATTTATTTTTAAATTTATCTGATATTAATAATGAAGAAAAATGGGATTCAATTGATTTAAAAAGAAAGAACAAATTAGAAAGATTAGTTACAAGTTTCCCACTTAAAATAATAAATACTAAAGGTTATGATGATGCTCAAGTTTGTACTGGTGGCATTTCACTTAGTGAAGTTAATATAAATACCTTAGAATCTAAATATAATAAAAATTTGTATATAGCCGGGGAATTACTTGACTGTGATGGTGTTTGTGGTGGCTATAACTTAGGATTTGCTTTTATCTCAGGATTGATTGCAGGTGAAAATTATGATATTAATTAGACAAATAAAAATTCCTATTAACAGCAATCAATTAAAAGAAAAAGTAAGTGAAAGATTATTAATTAATGCTTCTTTTATTAATAAAATAATTATTAATAAAAGAAGTATTGATGCTAGATATAAGCCTAAGTTATACTACATATATGAAGTTTTAGTATCAGTATATGATGAGGATAAAGTGTTGAGTAAAATAAAAGATAAAGATATAATGAAAGCACCTCCAATAGATTATAAGTATCAAGTTAGTGGTAATAAGAAAATAGAAAATAAAATTATAATTATAGGTAGTGGACCTGCTGGTTTGTTTTGTGCTTATTTATTATCTTTAAATGGCTATAAAACAACTATCATTGAAAGAGGAGATAAAGTAGAAAATAGGGTAAAGGATGTAAATTGTTTTTTTAATGGTGGAAAATTAAATTTAGAATCTAATGTTCAATTTGGTGAAGGGGGAGCAGGAACTTTTTCTGATGGTAAGTTAAATACTTTAGTTAAAGATAAAAACAATAGAATCAAATTTATTTTAAAGACGTTTGTAGAATGTGGTGCGAATGAGGATATAATGTATGATAATAAACCACATATTGGAACAGATATACTAAGGGATGTTATTATAAATTTAAGAAAAAAAATAATTGCTAATGGTGGAGAATTTATTTATAATACCAAATTAATTGATATAAATATATCTGATAAAGTAAATAGTATTAAACTTAGTAATGGTAAAGTAGTAAAGACCAATTTATTAGTACTTGCAATAGGCAACAGTGCTAGGGATACTTTTAGAATGTTATCTTGTAAAAATATAGAAATAAAATCAAAACCATTTGCAATAGGTGTTCGTATCCAACAAAGCCAAAAATTAATAAATAAAAGTCAATATGGGGGAGATATATTAACAGCTAGTTATAAATTAACTTATAAATCGTCTAATAATCGAGGCGTTTATACTTTTTGTATGTGTCCTGGTGGTTATGTTGTTAATGCCTCAAGTGAACATGAAAAACTTGTTATTAATGGTATGAGTAATTATAAAAGGGAAAGTGCTAATGCTAATAGTGCTATAGTAGTTACTGTAAATGATAAAGATTATGGTAAAAATCCTTTAGATGGTTTGAAATTTCAAGAGAAAATAGAAAATATTGCTTATAATTGTTGTAAAGGAAAAATACCAGTTCAATTATATGAAGATTTTAAAAGAGGTCAAAAATCTTCAAATTTTAAAGATGTAAAGCCTGTAATGAAAGGTGATTATGAATTTTATGATATAAATAGGATTTTACCAAATTATATAACAGATGCTTTAAAAGAAGGGATAGATTATTTTAGTAGAAAAATAAATGGTTTTAGTAAATCAGCTATTATTTCTGCTGTTGAAACTAGGACATCATCCCCTATAAGAATTGTTAGAAATTTTGATATGGAAGCTATTGAAGGACTTTATCCAATAGGAGAAGGAGCTGGGTATGCAGGAGGTATTACATCCTCTGCTTTAGATGGTCTTAAATGTGCAGAAAAAATCATGTTGAAATATAAAAAAAATAATTAATTATAAGATATGAAAAAATAAACGAAACCGTTGTGCCATCAAGTAATAGAGAAAAAATGGATATATAACTAAAATTCTTGATGTTGGACAATGAGAAAGTCTGAAAATTCTAATTTTTATGTGTGGTATTTGCATGCTTATGGATATTCAGTAATAATAATGTTAGTTATTTAAAAAATATATTAAAACAGTTAAAAATACTCTCAAATTTTGAGAGTATTTTTATTTATATAATTTACCATAACTTGGATCTATAAAATCGTTATCTATTACAACAACACGTCTTTTCCTTTTATTAAATTTTTCTCTTTCGTATGGATTATCTATAATAGCTGCTGCCCAATCTGGTTTATTTCCTATTGGTAGTTCGTTTTGATCATTCTCTTGTAATACACCACAATTTTCTAATTTATCATCATGCCAGTTTAGTCCTTGTTTTAATAAATCCCTTTTAAGTTCATCTCTTTCTTCTTCTGTTACATCACCTGTTATAGCTCTATTCATAACTTCAAAATAACATATTTCCTCACCGTCATCTCTTGTTATTAACTTTCTTATTTTTGACATTAAAATACGATGATTTATATAAACAAGTCTATTATTTCTTGTTTCACCAATTTTTAAAATTTTATCGTTAACTAAAAATACTAAACTAGAACCACCTCCACCTATCATTTTAAAATTAGATAATTGATAATTTATTTGTTTTAAATAATCATCTATATATGGTAATAGTAGTTGTTCATTATTATCTTTTATTAATTTTCCTATTATAGAACTTCCTTTAAACATATCAGCACCTATGATATCTGGATTGAATCTTTGAGATGCTTTGGTTATTAAATGTGATACAGGATATAGTTTTTTAAACGCTTCATTAAAATCTTGAAATATTGATAAATCAAATAAAATAGCAGATGAACTAATGGTATCTTTTTCTTTGCATTTTAAGAAAATATAATTAATTAAATCTTCTTCTTTTACTTTTTTATTTAGTAAATCTTTAAAAATTTTAAATAAAAATATTTTACTTTTGTTACTAAAAATATGATCAATAGTACAACTAAATAATTCATTAACTTCTTTTTTAAAATTATTATTTTCTTTTAAGACCAAAAGTGAATAATAATCAAATAAATTAAAATTTCTAATAAACAGGTCAATTAATTGTTTTTTGTTGTTTATATATTTTTCTAATGGTAATTTATTATTAATAATTAAATTAAATAATTGTACTCCATTTAAATTTTCCAAATTCATATATATCCCCCTTTTCAGGTACGTATAATAACACAAATTAAAAGAAAATTCAAATTGTGTTATTTTAAATTAAATGTTATAATTTAGCTGGTGATAATATGCATGATAAATTACTTTTACTACCTAATAGCCCTGGGTGTTATTTAATGAAAAATAAATTGGGGGTAATTATTTATGTAGGTAAAGCGAAAAATTTAAAAAATAGGGTTAATTCTTATTTTCGTGGTAAACACTATGGTAAAACTGCTAAATTAGTTAGTGAAATAACCGATTTTGAATATATTGTTGTATCTAGTGAAATAGAATCATTGATTCTTGAAATTAACTTAATCAAAAAATATGATCCTAAATATAATATTTTACTTAGAGATGATAAGAGCTACCCATATATTGAACTTACTGATGAAATAGTTCCTCAATTAAAAATTGTAAGAAATATTCATAAAAAAAAGATTAAAAAAAATTTATATGGTCCTTATCCAAATGTTACAGCTGCTCGTAGTACTGTTAATTTATTAAATAGGATATATCCTCTAAGAAAATGTAATAATTATCAAAAAAAACCTTGTCTTTATTATCATCTCGGTCAATGCCTTGGCTATTGTAAGAAAAATATAGATATAAATAAAATAGATGCTATGAAAAAAGAAATTCTTAAATTTTTAAATGGAGATGCTAGTATTATAAAGGAAAAAATATATAATCAAATGAAGATAGAATCTGATAATTTAAATTACGAAAAAGCTTTGGAATTAAAAAAAATACTTGATTATATTGATATAACATTAACAAAACAAAAAGTTGAGTTAAAGGATAATGTAAATCGTGACGTTTTTGGTTATTATGTAGATAAGGGTTATTTAAGTGTTCAAGTATTCTTTATTAGAAATTCTAAAATTATAGAAAGGCATGCTAAAATATTTTCTCTTGTTGGTGGGGTTGATGAAGATTTTACAAGATATATTATAAATTTTTATTTGAAAATAGCTTTAAAGCCTAAAGAGGTATTGGTGCCTGATATAGTTGATTCTTCTCTTTTAAGTAATTACTTTTCACTACGTTTTCAAATTCCTAAAAAAGGGGAAAAATTAAATATAGTAAATATGGCCTGCAATAATGCTAAAATAGCTCTAGAAGAAAAGTTTGAACTTATTAAAAAGGATGAAGAAAAAACAATCGAATCGTTTGTTGAATTAAAAAAATTATTAAAACTTGATGTGTTAGATAGAATTGATATTTTTGACAATGCCCATCTTTTTGGAAATTACAATGTGTCTGGTATGGTTGTTTTTAAAAATGGTGTTCCTTCTAAAAATGATTATCGTAAGTTTAAAATTAGTGTTGATCAAAACGATGATTATAAAACAATGGAAGAAGTAATATATAGAAGATATTTTAAAGTATTAAAAGATAATTTAGAAAGACCAGATTTAATTATAGTAGATGGTGGTGTGGGTCAAATTAATGTAGCTAGAAAAGTTATAAATAGTCTTAATTTAAATATTCCAGTTGTTGGGTTAAAGAAGGATAAAAATCATGCTACAAGCAAATTATTAGCATTTTACCCATTACAAGAAATAGATATAGATAAAAGAAGTAATTTATTTTATTTGTTAGAACGTATGCAAGATGAAGTTCATAATTTTACTATTAACTATCATAGAAAAATAAGAAGTAAAGGAAGTCTTTCAAGCTTACTTGATAATATTTCTGGTATTGGTGAAAAAAGAAAATATGCTCTTTTAAAAAAATATAAAACAATTAATAAATTAAAAGAAACAAGTATTGAAAAATTAGATCTAATATTACCTCACCAAATAAGTGTAAATTTAAAAACTTTTTTAGATAATCTTGAGTAGATTTTATTTTAAAGTATACATGATATAAATATAAGGTAGGAGGAAATATGAAAAATAAAAAAGCCAAAAAGATTGTTTAAACCGATTGCAATGTTTACATTTGTATTGAAAGAAAAGGAGAATTAAAATGATTTATATTGTAAGACATGGTCAAACCGATTGGAATGTAGAGGGAAGATACCAAGGTAGAAAAGATGTTGAACTTAATTCTAAAGGAATAGAGCAAGCAAAAAAGACTGCTGAAAAACTTTCAGGTATTAAGTTTGATAAAGTATTTTCAAGTCCACTTAAAAGAGCATTTCAAACTGCAGAAATAATTACAGAAGAAGAGATTATTCCAGATGAAAGATTATTTGAAAGATGTAATGGAGAATTAGAAGGAAAATTAAAGACAGAAGTTACTGAAGACATTGATTTTAATGATCCACATAGTACTAAATTTGGAATTGAAACTATTACAGATTTTAGAAACAGAATTAAGGATTTTTTAGATGATATTACTAAAAATTATAAAGGGCAAAATATTTTAGTTGTAACACATGCTGGTGTTAGTATTTATGTTAGATGCTATTTTGAAGGCGAGCCAGAAGATGGCAATTATAATAATTACAAACTAAAAAATTGTGAATATTTAGAATATGAAAATGAATAATTAATTTGTAGGGGGGATTAATATGAGTAGAAAATATGAAATTGAAGATGGTGAACATAAACAACATAAACAAGATGTAATTGTATCTTGGATAATTACTCACTGTTGTCCAGAAAGATGCTTATTTAAAAGGCCTTAATACAAGATTAAGTACAAACGGAATTTTGTTAACCGAAGATAAGTATTGGAAAATGAAAGACTATTTAAATTCTGTTGCATTTCCTTTTGAGTCATGTAATGATGAATTAAATGAAAATATCAGAAAAGCTAAAAATATATTGTAAATGATACTTAATAATTTATAATAATTTGTTCACAAATTATTGTGATAGATAGCTTTGCTGTGATGAGCGATTTGCTATTTATAATATAGGGAGTAGTCTTACTAATATTTAAAAGAACTTTCAATAATTTATAAGTTATTGAAAGTTTTATTTATACAAAGGTAGTAATTATTACTGCGCTTTTTTATTTTGAAGTGGTAGCTTTTTTCAATGAATTATGCTATTATGAATACATAAGGTAGGAAGATATATGAAAAATAAAAAAGCATTTACATTAATAGAATTAATAGCCGTATTAGTAATACTAGCTATATTAGCACTAATAGTAACCCCAATTGTATTAAATATCGTAAAACACGCTAAGGAATCAGCTAATAAAAGAAGTGTTGATGCATACGGAAAAAGTATAGAACTTGCTGTAGCTAATTACTTACTAGATAAAGGAGAATTTCCAACAAACATAAGTGATTTAGAAATTGAATACTCAGGTAAAGAGGTTATATGTAATATTTCTCTATTAAATGAAGATTCAAGTGTATACTTATCAGAATGCAAAGTAGGTAGTAGTGATGTTAAAGATAAAAATACTAGCGATGGATGGTATCACTATGGTAAGTTTCAAAAAAAAGCCTATAAAATAGGCGATGAAATCACATATAACGGTATTAATTTTTATGTTATAGAAAATAGTGATGAGAATAGTGATACGGTCACATTATTAAAAGCAGAACCATTAAAAAAGGGTGAAGTGGATTTATCATCAACAGAAATTGCTAACAAAGTATCTTATGATGATAATAATTATTTAAAAATTGCTTATTATACTTGTGAAACTGTTGGTGATGCAGGATGTACGCCAGGTTATAATTCATCAAACATAAAACAAGTAGTAGATGTTTGGTCAAATAGTAAATTAAAAAGTAGTGATCTAAAAGAGGATAAAACCGGCTATAGTGCAAGATTAATAACATATAATGAGTTATTAGATAATTTAGGATATGGCGATAATGGACAAGGTACAATAAAAATGTCACAAAATGGAGAAACCCCAAGTTGGGTATATAATAGTAACTATTGGTATTTTACGATGAGTCAATATGAAGATTCTTCTTCTAGCGTGTGGAATGTGTACAGCAATGGCTTCGTGGATGGCAACTATGCGGGTAGCATCGCAGGCTCCGTGCGCCCTGTTATAACCCTCTTAAAAACTGCTATCTAAACAAAAAGATAACAGCAATTAAAAAAATAGAAAAGCTAAAAATGTATTGTAAATGATACTTAATAATTTATAATAATTTGTTCACAAATTATTGTGATAGATAGCTTTGCTGTGATTAGGATTTGCTATTCATAATATAGGGAGTAGCCTGGCTAATGTTTAAAAGAACTTTCAATGATTTATAATTTATTGAAAGTTTTATTTATACAAAGGTTAATAATGAAAAGGTTAGGAAAACAAGTATTATTTCACTAAACTATATCGTAGATGATTATACTTTTGGTAGAGAAATTGAAGACTGGTATAATTATTGCTGCGATTTTTTTCTTTTTTATTTATAAATTATTATTTACAAATTTATATATTTATTATATAATTTATATAGTTTTAAGGAGGCAATTGGTATGAGTTGTAATAAGCAGATTACTAAAAGAAGCGTTGATTTTGCAAAGTGGTATACGGATGTTGTACGTGCTGCTAAGCTTGCTGATTATACATCTGTTAAAGGATGTATTGCGATAGAACCTGCTGGATATGCTATATGGGAGCGTATGCAAGAAATTCTTGATAAGAAATTTAAAGAGTTGGGCCATGTTAATTGTCAAATGCCTCTTTTAATACCTGAGAGTTTACTTAATAAGGAAAGTGAATTGGTAAATGGCTTTGCTCCGGAAGTGGCTTGGGTAACTATGGGTGGTAAAAAAAATCTTGATGAGAGATTATGTATAAGGCCTACTAGTGAAACTTTGTTTTGTGATTATTATAAAAAACATATTACTTCATATAGAGATTTGCCTAAATTATATAATCAGTGGTGCAATGTATTAAGATGGGAAAAAGAAACAAGACCTTTTTTGAGAAGTCGTGAGTTTTTATGGCAAGAAGGACATACTGTTCATGCAACAAAAGAAGAGGCTATGAATGAAACTAAACAAATGATAGATGTATATAAATGGTTTTTTCATGATATTTTAGCTATTCCAACGATTGTTGGTAGAAAAACGGAAAAAGAAAAATTTGCTGGGGCTGTTTATACACTTACTAATGAGGCTTTAATGTATAATGGGGTAGCATTACAATCTGGCACTTCTCATTATTTTGGAGATAAGTTTGCTAAGGCTTATGATGTTAAATTTTTAAATAAAGATAATAAGTTAGAATATTGTTATCAATCATCATTTGGTACTACAACTAGGATGATTGGAGGTTTAATTATGGTTCATAGTGATGATTATGGGTTGGTTCTGCCTCCAAAAATAGCACCTATTAGTGTTGTTATTATACCTATTGGAAATTCTAGTTTTGTTATTGATAAGTGTCGAAGTATAAAAGATGATCTTGCAAAAAATAATATAATGGTTAAAATAGATGAATCACAAAAATCTCCAGGATATAAATTTGCAGAAGCAGAGGTTAGTGGTATTCCAATTAGAATAGAGATTGGGCCTCGTGATTTAGAGAATAATAAAATAACTTTTGTTCGCCGTGATACAAGAGAAAAGATTTTGACTGATTTTGATAATGTTGTTAATTATACTAAAGATTTACTTAATACAATTCAAAATGATATGTATAGTAAAGCTTTGAAAAGAAGAGAAGAATTGACTTTTAAAGCATATAATATGGATGATATAAAAAATATTTTAAATAAGCAACCAGGGTTTATAAGGGCTGATTTCTGTGGTTGTGATGAATGCGAAGAAAAAATAAAGGAAATAAATGGTTGTAAATCTAGATGTATTACTGATGATGAGTTGCTTACTGGTAAGTGTGTATGTTGTGGTAATGAGGCCAAGTATTCGGTAATATGGGGTATACAATATTAAATTAAAGGAGAATTATATGGATGATATTTTAATGAATGTGGAATTGGAAATGGAAAAAGCAATTGAATCTTTAGAGAAAAGATTGAAGAATATACGTGCTGGACGTGCTAATCCTGCTATATTAGATAGCGTAATGGTTAATTATTATGGTTCTTTAACACCGTTAAAGCAACTTGCTACAATATCTATACCTGAAGCTAGGATGCTACAAATAAAACCTTTTGATAGAAGTTCAATTTCTTCTATTGAAAAAGCTATATATGAGGCTAATATAGGGCTTACTCCAAATAATAATGGAGAGGTTGTTATTTTAAATATTCCAGCATTAACAGAAGAAACAAGAAGAGAATATGTAAAACAGGCTAAGTCTTGTGCTGAGGATTGTAGAATTGCTTTAAGAGGTGTTAGACAAGAATTCAATAATGATATAAAAAAAATGGAAATACCGGAAGATGATAAAAAAAATCTTTTATCTGATGTTCAAGATTTAATTATTAAATATAATAAAGTAGTAGATGATAAATTTAAAGAAAAAGAAAAAGATTTGATGAGTGTATAGCTCGTTTTTCTTTATAGAGGTGTTTTTATGCAAAAAATAAAAGAAATAAAGGAAAGTTTTAACAATAAAAGGAAAGTAAATTATAAAGATATAAATGATATATTAAAAATATTAAAGAAAATATTAAAAATTTTTTTAATATTATTAGTAGTTCTTTCTATTTATATCTGTGTTAGAGTCTTTAAAGAACTTAATGTGGTTCATATATTAGCAAAAATTCTATCAATATTAAAACCTCTTTTTATTGGCATTGCCATTGCTTGGTTAATGAATCCGATTGTTAATTTTCTTTATAAAAAAGGTATTAGAAGAATAATTGGAGCGACGCTTTCTTATATAGTTTTAATATTTACTTTATATTTAATTATAGGTAGTATTATTCCACTTTTTTATCATCAATTAAATGATTTATCTAATTTGGTTCCTCAATTGGTGGATAATTGTAAAAATTTGATTGATAATATTTTTAATCATTTCAAAAATAATGCTACTTTAGATTTTTCAACATTAAAAGAAAAAATGTATCATTTAATTAATGGTTATTTAAATGGAATTTATAATACTTTACCTAATACTTTGTTTGGTATTTTAAAAGGGATTATATCGGGCACGGGTACCTTTTTATTAGGATTATTAATTGGCTTTTTCTTGCTTTTAGGTTTTAATAATGTAAATGATACTTTACTTTATTTTGTCCCCAAAAAATTTCATGATTCTACAACTGAGCTTGTAGAAAAAATAAATAAAGCCTTAAGAGGATATGTAAACGGAGCTTTATTTGATGCTACTATTATTTTTGTTGTTTGTTCGTTGTTATTTTTTATAATAGGCGTAAAGTCTCCTATATTGTTTGGATTATTTTGTGGTTTGATGAACGTTATTCCTTACGCTGGACCATATATTGGAGCTGTTCCTTGTTTAATTGTTGCTTATTCTCAAAGTTTATCTATTGGTATTGCAGCAACTATTTCAATTATAGTAGTCCAATGTCTAGAAGGAAATATATTATCTCCAATAGTAATGAGTAAAACTACCAAATTGCATCCTGTTTCTATTATAGTTGGATTATTAGTTTTTGGTCATTTTTTTGGAATTATAGGAATGCTTTTATCCACTCCTATTATAAGTGTATTTAAGGTAATAGTTGAATTTATAGATTCAAAGATACATTTATTTAATAATGATGAAGTAAAGGAAGATGATTTATGAAAATATTTATAATTTGTGGTAAAGCTCGTCATGGCAAAGATACCTTTTGTTCTTTAATAAGAAAGTATTATAAAGATCAAAATATTAATTCTATTAATTTACAATTTTCATCATATATTAAAGAATATGCTAAAAGAATTGCTAATTGGGATGGTGATGAAACAGATAAGCCAAGAGAGTTATTACAACATCTAGGAACAGAAATTATAAGAAAAAAAATAGATCCTTTATTTTTTGTTAAAAGAATCATTGGCGATATTAAGGTTTATTCAAATTATTTTGATATTATAACTATATCTGATGCTAGAACAAAAGTTGAAATAGAAGAAATTAAAAAAGCTTTTAATGATGTGTGTACAATTAGAGTTGTTCGCCCCAATTTTGATAATGGTTTGACAGAAGCTCAAAAAGCACATTTTACTGAGGTAGATTTAGATGATTATAATAATATAGATTATACAGTAATTAATGATGGAACAATAGAAAATTTAGAAGATAAATTTAGACAATTAGTTGAGGTGATAAAATGAATTTAAGAAAATTATATATAGATTTTTTTGTAAGTAAAGGGCATGTGCAAATTCCATCAAGTCCGGTAGTACCTGAAAATGACCCTTCTGTTTTATTTAATACAGCTGGAATGCAACCACTTGTTCCTTATTTAAAGGGAGAAATTCATCCTTTAGGAACTAGACTTTGTGATTATCAAAAATGTATACGTACAAATGACTTAGAGGAAGTTGGGGATAAAACCCATCATACTTTTTTTGAAATGCTTGGTAATTGGAGCTTGGGGGATTATTTTAAAAAAGAAAGTATTAGTTGGAGTTTTGAATTTTTAACACAAGTTTTAAAAATTCCTAAAGAAAAAATAGCAGTTACTGTTTTTAAGGGTAATGATATAGTAAAACCAGATTTAGATTCAGCTAATATATGGAAGAGTCTTGGAATTTCTAGTAATCATATTGCTTATTTAGGTGAAGATGATAATTGGTGGCCTAATATGGAATTAAATGGTCCTTGTGGACCTGATACAGAAATTTTTTATTTTCGAAGCGATGATGATGTGCCCGAAAAATACGATCCTAAAGATGATAGATGGGTAGAAATTTGGAATAATGTTTTCATGCAGTACATGCATAAAGATAATAAGTTTACAGAATTACCTAAAAAAAACGTTGATACCGGTATGGGACTTGAAAGAGTTCAAGCCATTCTTGAAAAGAAAGATGATAATTATTTGTCTAGTATATGGACTAATATTATAAAAACAATTGAAAAGGTATCTAACAAAAGTTATAAAGGTAATGAGAAAAGTATGCGTATAATTGCTGATCACATTAGGACCTCTGTTTTTATTGCTTCTGATTATGCTTCTATTAAACCTAGTAATACAGATCAAGGATATATTTTAAGAAGATTGATAAGAAGGGCTATTCGTCATGCTAAAAAACTTGGTATTGATATATCTAGTAATTTTGAAGAACAAATTGCTCTTTCTATAATTGATTATTATAAAGATTATTATAAAGAAGTTTTAGAAAATAAGGATGTCGTTTTATCTGTTTTAAAACAGGAAAAGGATAAATTCAATAAAACTTTAGAAAAAGGATTGAAGGAATTTGAAAAATATATTAATAATTTATCTGGTAAAATAGATAAAGATATTGCTTTTAAATTATATGATACTTATGGTTTTCCTATTGAACTTACAGTTGAACTTGCTAAAGATCATAACATGACAGTTGATATAGAAGGCTTTTATGCAAAATATAAGCAGCATCAAGAACTGTCAAGGTCATCTTCTAAAGGAAGATTTAAAGGTGGTCTTTCATCAAATGGAATTATTGAAACTAAATATCATACAGCAACACATCTTTTGAATGCAGCTTTGAAAATTGTATTAAGTCCATCTTGTGTTCAAAAAGGATCTAATATAACTAGTGAACGTATGCGTTTTGACTTTTCTTGTGACCACAAGCTAACTGATGAAGAAAAAAAGCAGGTTGAAAATTTAGTTAATAAGTGGATAGGGGAAGATTTAAAGGTTACTAAAAAGCAAATGTCAAAAGAAGAAGCATGTGCTATTGGGGCAGAACATCAATTTATAGATAAATATCCTGACATTGTAACTGTTTATTTTATTGGGGATGTTTCTAAAGAAATTTGTGGTGGTCCTCATGTGGATAGCACTAAGTGTCTTGGAAATTTTAAAATAAAAAAGGAAGAAGCTAGTAGTTCAGGTGTTAGAAGAATTAAAGCTATATTGAGTTAATAAAATAACTCTTTTTTATTAAAAGTAAAAAACATGTGAAATTTGTGAAAAATGTTTATTTAATTTTAAAAATATGTTATAGTTAAATAGGAGTTGATAAGATGAATAAGAATTTTAAAAGAATTTTAGCATATATGATAGATATGATTATAGTAAGTATTATTGTTTTTGCTTTTACGAATATTAAACAAATTAATCCTCAATTAGATAGTTATAATAAAATTTATAAGGATTATTTAAAAATATCTGAGAAATATAAAGACTTAGAAAAGGAATATAATACTGCTAAAAAGGATTATGAAAATAAAAAAATAAATAAAAAAGAGTATAATAGTAAGAAAACTGCTTTTTTGAATTATAAAGATAAATATACTAATAATGTCAAAAAGTATAACTATAAATTATCTAAAAATTCAACTTTTTCTACTATAATATCTATAATAATAGTTATTGGTTATTTTGGTGTTTTCCAATTTTCAATGGGTGGTCAAACTTTAGGAAAAAAATTATTGAAATTGAAGGTTATAAAAAATAATGGTGGATCTTTAAATATTGGTAATTATTTAATAAGATGTGTAATATTAAATGGTGTAATTTTTAATACGGCGTTAATTATTTGTATTTATGTTTTAGGGTATAACAATTTTTATACTGCAAATTATATAATTACTAATTTGCAATCAATATTAGAAATAATAATTTTATTAATGGTATTTATGTCTAAAGATGGTAGGGGATTACATGATTATCTTGCTCAATCTAGAGTTATAGAAATGGATAATGATGGAAATGAAGTTGAATATATAGCTCCTACTAAAAAAAGAGAAGAATGATTTATATGCAATTGGTTATATTTAATTATTATCTATATTTGATAAATTAGTTATTAGATATAATTATCTAAGATATTGTTGTGTGTTATAAAGTGGAAGGTGGTTAGATGAAATATTTAAAATATATTTTAGCTATATTTGTGATTTTTACTGTTACGGCTTGTTCTATAGATAAAGATGATGCTTTAAAGTTTAAGGAAGAGTATGAGGCTTTGAATGGTACTTTAAGCAGTACAGGGAAGAAAATCAAAAACATATCAATTTCTTCTTCTAATCCGATAAAATATTCCTCATATGATGAGATAATTGATATAATTAAAAATAAAACTGGCGTTATATATTTTGGCTTTCCTGAATGTCCTTGGTGTAGAACAGCTCTCCCTGTTTTATTAAAAAGTGCTGAAGAATATAATATAGATAAAATATATTATATGAATATGGAAAAGGAAAGAGATTTTTATGAAGTAAAAGATGGTAAGTTAGTTTTAAAAAAGGATGAAAATGGTAAGGAAATAAAAGGTAGCAAGGGATATTTTAAATTATTAAAATTACTTGATAGTGAACTTGATGATTATATTGTAAAAGATGATAATCAAAAAGAGTATAAAGTTAATGAAAAAAGAATGTATGTACCATTTGTTGTTTTTGTAAAAAATGGTAAGATAATTGGTACTCATCAATCTACGGTTTCATCACAAATTGATGCTTATAGTAATCTTACAGATGAGCAATATGATGAATTAAGTGGAATTTATCAAGAATATTTAAAGAAAATTTCTAATAATTATTGTGATGATGCATGTTGAAATAAAATTACATTTAATATATAATTAAAAAGTCTTTGTGACTTTTTTCTTATGGAGGTATTTATGAATTATCAAAAAGAAATGGAAAAAATTCTTTGTTCATTGACATATAAGCCTAGATTATTATTACATGTTTGTTGTGCTCCTTGTTCATCATATGTATTAAAATTGTTAGATGAATATTTTTATATAAGTATAGTATATTACAATCCCAATATTACAAATGAAGTAGAATATAATAAAAGAAAAGAAGAATTAAAAAGATTTGTTAATATGAAAATGTATCAAAATAGAATAAATATAATAGATTGTGAATATAATAATTTGGATTTTTTTACCTCTGTAAAAGGATTAGAACAAGAAAAAGAAGGTGGAAAAAGATGTTATATTTGTTATAAATTACGATTAGAATATACTGCTAGATTAGCACAAAAATTAGGCTTTGATTTCTTTACAACAACATTATCTATAAGTCCTTATAAAAATGCTTGTTGGTTAAATGAAATCGGAAAGGATTTAGAACAAAAGTATTCTATTAAATACCTTTATGCTGATTTTAAGAAAAAAGATGGTTATAAAAAAAGTATAGAACTTTCTTATAAATATAATTTATATCGACAAGATTTTTGTGGTTGTATATACTCTATAATAGAAAGAAGAAAAAAATAATGATTAAAAATATTAATGGGATTGAAAAATTTAAAAAAATAAACTTAATAAAGGTTAGTTCCTGCGTTTTAGTTGCCTCATCTTTTTTTACTGGATGTAACAGTAAGAGTTTAGATGATTATTATTTGGTTTCGAAGGATGGAAATTATAGTATTTGCTATAGAACTGACATTTATAAAAATCGTGATGATTATGATTATAATTCGATTATTGATAATAAAACAATAGGATCAATATGTTCTAATGGTAATAATTTTGATTATGAAAATCATCATTTTTCAACTGAATTCATAAGTGAAATGCAGGTTACAAGTTTAAAAGAAGTACTAAATAAAGATAGCATGAATTATAATGATTTAATTAATTTAGCTAAGAGTTTCCCTAAAGATATAGGGGATAATTATTATAAAAGTAAAAAATATTACGTAACTGAGAATTTTAAATATTCTAAAAGTTCAAAAATGGAAATTTTTATATATAATAATAATATTATAATAGGATATGATCTGTCACCAGAAAGATTATATGATGAAAATAGGTATATTTATTCTATCAAGGATATGACAACTTTGACCTTTAGAAATGATGATAATATTAAATCATATAGTCTTGACTCTAATTTATCTAATGGATATATTACTTATGATACGGCTCTTTTTATAATCAATAAAGAAAAAGAAAAAATACTTAAAAAAACTAATGATTATTATTAAATGTGTAGAATAAAATAGTAAATTCTCTTTCTTTAAGAGTTAAGTGTTTTTGTTTCATTTTAAAATATACTCCTATCATGACAAATGAAACAATATAAATTATAAAACTAATTTCTCGTAAATCAACAAAAAGAGAATTTACTATTTTATTCTACATAATCATATTTACTGGGATTATAAAATGATAAAGAATTGACAAAGTGAAAAGTTTGTGATAATATAACTCGCATAACGAATGATTTTATTCGCTTTTGGGGGGTATATATGAAGAAAATTTTTAGAATTTTGGCAATTTTTTTGCTTATGTTTATAGGGGTTAGTAATTCTTATAAAGTAAACGCAAAAAGTTATCCAACACGATTAACTAATGTAAAAAAGGGTGTTACATTAAAGTACAATGGCTATGATTATTTGCTTTATAAAACAAGTGGTTCATATAATGTTTTTTGTTTATCATTTCATAAACAGTATGTAGGTTATACTTGTAAACTTAGTACTAGTCAATATAGTACACCTGTTGCATCTGGTATTGCGGCTATTATAAAAAAATATAATAATAATCCAACACAAAAAAATTATTATTATTCAGAACTTGCTATTAATGAATTTTTATATTACTATAATGGAAAAAATTCAGTAAATAGAATTAGTACTACTCGCAATGTTAGAAATACGAATGGTGTAAAGCCATTTTATGATGCAGCTGTAAAGGCTTATAATGACGCTAAGGCAAAATATGAAATAAAATTATCATCATCTACGTTAAATTTTAAATTATCCGGTAATTATTATGTTTCTAATAAAATAAAAGTTAATGTTAAAAATGGAAATTCTAGTTATAGTGTTTCATTAGCGGGAGATGTTAAAGCAGAAGTATATAAAAAATCAGGCAATACTTTTTATGTTCGAATTTTAAAAGATAAGATTAAAGTAGGTAGTACCGTTAATGTCAAATTGACAGTATCTGGTCAAAAAACAATAAGCATTGCCAAGAAATTTGATTGTGGGCAAAATTATCAAAAATTAACGCCAAATACAACTACAAAAATAACTTCTAAAGCTAGTGCTCTTGCGAATGGAAAAATTACTTTAAAAGGTAATAAGGTAAATATTAATAAGATTGATAGCAAAACAAAAAAACCTGTAAGTGGTGCTGTATTAGTTGTAAAAGATGCAAAGGGTAATAAAATTGCACAATTTACAACGAAAGAACAACCATATACATTAAAGAATTTAAAAGTTGGTGTTTATACAGTATCTGAAATTAAAGCTAAAGAAGGATATGAACTTTCTAAAGAAGTAATTAAATTTACTGTATCAAACGATGATAAAACTATTAATATTGATTTTAAAAATGTAAGAAAACCAAATGGGGTAGAAATTTCAAAACAGGATATAACAACGAAAAAAGAATTAGCTGGTGCTGTATTAGTTGTAAAAGATGCAAATGGTAAGGAAATAGATAAATGGACATCAACTGGTGAAATTCATGTTATTAAAGATTTAAAAAAAGGTAATTATACTCTAACAGAAATTCAGGCTCCAGAAGGTTATAAATTAAAAACTGAAACTGTTTCTTTTACTGTAAAGGGAGATGGTACAGTTACTAAGGTAGTTATGCATAATGAACTTAAAAAAACAACTGTTGTTAATATTAATAAGATTGATAGCAAAACAAAAAAACCTGTAAGTGGTGCTGTATTAGTTGTAAAAGATGCAAAGGGTAATAAAATTGCACAATTTACAACGAAAGAACAACCATATACATTAAAGAATTTAAAAGTTGGTGTTTATACAGTATCTGAAATTAAAGCTAAAGAAGGATATGAACTTTCTAAAGAAGTAATTAAATTTACTGTATCAAACGATGATAAAACTATTAATATTGATTTTAAAAATGTAAGAAAACCAAATGGGGTAGAAATTTCAAAACAGGATATAACAACGAAAAAAGAATTAGCTGGTGCTGTATTAGTTGTAAAAGATGCAAATGGTAAGGAAATAGATAAATGGACATCAACTGGTGAAATTCATGTTATTAAAGATTTAAAAAAAGGTAATTATACTCTAACAGAAATTCAGGCTCCAGAAGGTTATAAATTAAAAACTGAAACTGTTTCTTTTACTGTAAAGGGAGATGGTACAGTTACTAAGGTAGTTATGCATAATGAACTTAAAAAAACAACTGTTGTTAATATTAATAAGATTGATAGCAAAACAAAAAAACCTGTAAGTGGTGCTGTATTAGTTGTAAAAGATGCAAAGGGTAATAAAATTGCACAATTTACAACGAAAGAACAACCATATACATTAAAGAATTTAAAAGTTGGTGTTTATACAGTATCTGAAATTAAAGCTAAAGAAGGATATGAACTTTCTAAAGAAGTAATTAAATTTACTGTATCAAACGATGATAAAACTATTAATATTGATTTTAAAAATGTAAGAAAACCAAATGGGGTAGAAATTTCAAAACAGGATATAACAACGAAAAAAGAATTAGCTGGTGCTGTATTAGTTGTAAAAGATGCAAATGGTAAGGAAATAGATAAATGGACATCAACTGGTGAAATTCATGTTATTAAAGATTTAAAAAAAGGTAATTATACTCTAACAGAAATTCAGGCTCCAGATGGATATGTTCTTAAAGAAGAAAACGTTTCTTTTACTGTAAAGGGAGATGGTACAGTTACTAAGGTAGTAATGTATAATGTACAAGAAAAAACACCTGTACCTGTTGTTCCTACTGATAATAAAAATCAGGTAGAAATTTCAAAACAAGATATAACAACGAAAAAAGAATTAGCCGGTGCAACATTAGTTATTAAAGATGCAAATGGTAACGAAATAGATAGATGGGTATCAGGAAATACACCTCATTATATAGCTTTACCAAGTGGAAATTATACATTAACAGAAATACAAGCCCCAGATGGATATGATTTAAGTTATGAGGTAATTAAATTTACAGTTACCAATACTAAAGACATACAAACGATAGTTATGTATAACTCCAAAACGCCTAATACAAAAGATAAAAATATAGTTTTTATAGTTAGTACAATGATTATATCATTACTAGGAATATCAACAGCTATATTTAAAATAAAACATAATTAAATGCAATAATAATTTGCATTTTTTATTTAAACAATTATTATTTTTTAAAATAACTCTCAATTTAATGATTATTGAGAGTTATTCTTTACTACTTTGCCAGGAATTCCAACAACAGTACTGTTTTTTTTAACGTTTTTAAGTATTACTGCGTTAGCTCCTATTTTACAATTGTCTTCAATTGTAATATTGCCAAGAATTTTTGCTCCACATCCTATATATACGTTGTTACCAATAACGGGATGTCTATTTTTTTCATCTTTTCCTGTGCCACCTAATGTAACACCATGGTGTAAAACTACATTATCTTTGATTATAGTATCTTCACCAATTACAACGCCAGCACCATGATCTATAAATAAATTTTTCCCAATTTTGGCTCCAGGATGAATTTCAATTCCCGTTTTTTTACCTTTTTCACTAAAAAATCTAGCTAGAAAGTAATGTTTTTTTAAATAAAAATAATGTGCAATTTTATAGTATATTAATACTTTAAAAGAAGGATATAAGAATACTTCTATATTACTTTTTATTGCCGGGTCGTTTTTCCTGATAGTTTTTATTTGGTTTTTAATATATTTAAACATTTTTTCACCTTACATTTTATTTTATGAATTAATTTTATTTCGATATATTTAAAAAGTACATTTAGGTATTTAAAAAATAAATAAATTATGTTACAATTTAATAGAGATGATAATATGTTTAAACGTTTTGAGTTATTAGTTGGCGATAAATTTGAAGAAATAAAAAATAAGAATATATTAGTTATAGGTGTCGGTGGTGTTGGTAGTTATGTTGTTGAATCATTAGTAAGATGTGGTATAGAAAATATTACTATAGTTGATAATGATATAGTAGATATAACTAATTTAAATAGACAATTAATGACTAATTTAAATAATATTGGTTTAAAAAAGGTGGATGTATTAAAAGAAAGAATCAATAGTATTAATAAAGATTGTATTGTTTGTGCTAAAGATATATTAGTAAGTGAAGAAAATATTGATGATATTATAACTAATTTTGATTATGTGGTAGATGCAGTTGATGACATAAAGGCAAAGCTTGCTATTATTAAATGTTGCTTTTTTAAAAAAATTAAATTAATTTCTTCAATGGGAATGGGTGGAAGGATGAATCCATCTTTATTAGAAATTACCGATATATATAAAACAAGTTATGATCCTTTAGCAAAAATAATGCGTTATAATTTACGTAAAATGGGAATAAAAAAATTAACTGTTGTTTGTAGCTGTGAGAAAATAAAGAAGAAAGTAAAAGGCATAATTCCATCAAATTCCTTTGTACCAGCATCTGCTGGGTTACTTATTACTAGTTATATTATAAATGATATAGTAGGTGGTTGTGATGTTTAATTTTTTACTTAATGAAATAAAAAAGATGGAAGGTAATGTTCTTACAATAGGTATTAATAACAAATTAATAGATGGTCTAAATAAAAATAAAAAAGTAAGTGTTTATGAAATAAAACCTTTTGAGAAATTCAAATTTTTTCAAAAAAAGAAAATGAATATGAGCAATGGTCAAACTATTAATATTAAAAAATTATCTAAATATTTTAAGAAAAATAGTATTGATTATATAATTTGTGATTATGAACAAATAATAAAGTATTATAAATATGTATTTAAAGATTCTATTTATTTAAATAATAAAAAAATATTCTTTTATGCTTCTTCTGATATTGATTATGAATATATATTAAAATATAAAAGATATAATAGTATAATTGATATAAAAGAATATGATAAAAATAATCTTGTTATAGTAGATAATAAAAATAGTAAAACAAATAAATTTAAAAATATAATATTCTTTATTAATGATACATTTAATAATTTTTTAGATTTTATTAGTAATATTTTGGTAGGATAGAATAATGAAAATATTAGTGTCTTCTTTTAGTGATAAAGTTTTTGTTAATGATTTAAAAAATAATGTAAATATTATAAATAATTTCGTAAAAGAAGGAAATATGTTTATAATATCAACTGGAAAGAATATAAGTAAAGTATTAAGTACTCTTGCTAATTTTAATCTTGATGTTAGTTATTATATTTGTAATGATGGTGCTGTTATATTTGATAAATATTTAAATGTTATATATAGAGTAGATATTGCTCCTATTTATGTGAAGAGTTTTTTTAATATATTTAAAAAATGTAGGTATATAGATTATATTAAAATAGATACATCATCTACGCTGGTTGATAATTTAATAGAAAATGCAAATAAAATTGTTATGAAGTACAATGATAAAAAAATAGCTTTAAAAATACAAGAATTAATTAATAAAAAGTATAAAGGAGTGTATGCTTATACTACTTATAATTATATAAATATTGTAAATAATAGTGTATCTAAAAAGATGGCTTTAGAATATTTGCTTGATTTTTATAATTTAAAAAATCATCAAGTGTATACTATTGTGAAAGATAATAATGATAAATCACTTAAGGATTATGAAAGTTATATTATAAATAATAATAATGGTATTTTTAAATATAATGCACATAATATAGAAGAAATAATAAAAAGGATCAAATAGTATCCTTTTTTCTATTAAATGACATTTTTTTATAACTTAATATATTATATTATAAATGGTGATTTAATGAAACGTTTTAAACCTAAAAGAAGAGTTAAAAAATTGGCTATATTAAAGTTGATTATAGTAGTTTTGATAGCTTTGTTATCATTTAAAATATTAAAAAATTTAATGGTTAATCATTCAAATTATATAATTAAAACCATATTTTCTGATAATAATTATTATAAAAAGGAGGATAATATTTTTAATATGGTTTATAGTTATGCCAAAAATAATATTATAAATAAACCAAGTAATATATTAAAAACATCAGAGTATAATACGGATATTCCAAACAATACCAAACATAATAATGATAAAAATATCTCAAAAAGAAAAGAAAATAAACAAGAAAGTAAAACTGTTTTAAAGAAAAATAATCCTTTGATATATATATACTCATCGCATCAAAAAGAAAGTTATAGTAAAGAGTATATGGATGATTATAATGTTAATCCTGATGTTTTTTTAGCTAGTCATATTATGCAAGAAAAACTAAATGCTATTGGTATTAATACTTTAGTAATGGAAGATTCAATAACTACTTACTTAAATGATAATAAACTAGATTATAGTAATAGTTATTTAGCTAGTAGACATTTTTTAACTCCTATTATTAATAAATATTCATCAATTAAATTATTTATTGATTTGCATAGAGATTCTGCTTCAAAGGATGTAACTACTACCGTTATAGAAAATAAAAGTTATGCTAAAGTGATGTTTGTAATAGGAAAAGAGTATGATAGTTATCAAAAAAATTTATCAGTAGCAGTTAATATAAATGAAAAAATAAAAAGTAAATATAAAACATTAAGTCGTGGAATTATGCAAAAACAAGGACAATATGTAAATGGTGTTTATAATCAAGATTTAAATGAAAATATAATTTTAATTGAACTTGGAGGAGATAAAAATAATTTAGATGAAGTTTTAAATACTATATCGGTTCTTGTTAATATACTTGGAGAATATATTAATGAAAAATAATAAAAAATTAAAATTATTTAAAGTTTTATTTATATTTTTATTTATTGCCTATATAACTATTTATGCATCTCAAAAATCTGGATATATCGATTTTCAAAATTCTAAAAAGGCATATTTAACTAAAGAAAAAATTATTCAATTTGAAAATGATGTTAAAAGTGGTAAAAAAATAGATTTAACTAAATATAGTGAAAATAATAAAAAAAGTTATAGCAATAAATTATCTAGTTATGGATATAATATGTCAAAAGGAATAAGTAATTTGGTAAATAAAGGTGTTACTGGTTTTTTTGATACAATTGCTAAATTAGCTAAAGAGTAATTTTAATAAATTAAATATAACGCTTTATATTTTTTTTAGAATATGTTAAAATTAGTTATGAATGGTGGTTGTTATGAATTTAAATAGAAGTGAATTAAGAAAAAAAATTATGACTATTTTATATCAAGTTAATGTTTATGAAACAAATAATGTTGAATATACTATAGATGATGTTATTAAACAATTAGTGCCTGTAGACAATGAATTTGTAAAAGAAATTGTTTATGGCGTTGTTACTTATAAAAATGAACTTAGAGATATTGCAAATAAATATTTAAATGGTTGGACTATTGATAGACTTGGTAATACTGATCAGGCAATTTTATTAATGGCTCTTTATGAGCTTAAATACGCTAAAACACCTCCTATTGTTGTTATTAATGAGGCTTTAAATTTAGCTGATATATATAGTGATATAAAAGTTAAAAACATGATTAATGCTGTATTAGATAAGTTTTATCATAATGAGGTTTTAAATGAAGGATAAATATCTTACCGTAACAGCTATAAATCGTTATTTGAAGCATAAACTTGATAGTGATAATAATTTATTAGATGTATTTTTAAAGGGAGAAATATCTAATTTAAAAATGCATTCAACAGGTCATATTTATTTTTCTATTAAAGATGAAAATAGTAAAATTAATGCCATTATGTTTAGTAGTAATGCTAAAAGATTAACATTTATACCAGCAGATGGGGACAAGGTTTTAATAAGTGGTAGAATAAGTGTTTATGAGGCTAGTGGTAGCTATCAAATATATGTAAATACACTAGAAAAAGATGGCGTTGGTAATTTATATTTAGCTTTTGAAAAATTAAAAAAAGAATTGCAAAAGCAAGGACTTTTTGATAACGAACATAAATTAAAAATTCCTAAATATCCTGAAAAAATTGGTGTAATTACTGCTAAAGAAGGAGCTGCAGTTAGGGATATAATTTCTACAATAAAAAGAAGATATCCTGTTTGTGATATAATATTATTTCCTAGTTTAGTACAAGGGGATAATGCATCGCAAAGTATAATTTCTTCTATTGAAAAAGCAGAAAAGTATGCCCTTGATGTTTTGATTATTGGTAGAGGTGGCGGTTCTATTGAAGATTTATGGGCATTTAATGAAGAAGCATTAGCAAGAAAAATTTATGAATGTAATATTCCTACAATAAGTGCTGTAGGTCATGAAGTGGATTATACTATTGCAGATTTTGTTGCTGATTTAAGAGCGCCTACTCCAACAGGAGCAGCTGAAATGG
Organism: uncultured Bacilli bacterium; assembly: GCA_934153675.1. Classification (GTDB taxonomy): domain Bacteria; phylum Bacillota_I; class Bacilli_A; order RF39; family UBA660; genus RUG12438. The sequence goes on along the minus strand of CAKPFG010000001.1, from coordinate 183,158 downwards.
CAGTTCCAAATTTGCCCGATTTAATTAATTATTTAAATAACTTAAATGTTAGATTAAATGAGGCTATAAATAAAAAAATTAATTTAAAAAAGTTATATTTGGAAACAGTCAAAAATTCTTTTGTTATAAAAAACCCAATGATTATGTTTGAAAGTAAAAAACAAAAATTGGATTTATTAATAGAAAAAATAAATAAGTCCATGATTAGCCAAATAAATATGAAAAAGCATAAATTTGAACTTTTGAAAAATAATTATATAATTAATAACCCTAAAGTATTATATGAAAGTTATATAACTTATTTAGATAATGCTATAAATAAATTAGAACTGCTTAACCCTTTTAATAATTTAAAACGTGGTTTTAGTATCACTTATAAAAATAATAAATTGGTAAATAGCGTAGAAAAAATAAATAAAGATGATAAAATAGACATTAAAGTAAAAGATGGTATTATAAATGCCTTGGTATTAGAAAAGAGGAATTGTGATGAAAGTAAAATTTGAAGATCAAATAAAAGAATTGGAAAGTATTATTAATGAATTAGAAAATGGGGATGTTGATTTAGATGATTCTATAGAAAAATATACAAAAGCTATGAAACTAGTTAAGTCTTGCGATGAAAAATTGAAAAATATAGATGAGAAAGTTAGTAAAATTGTTACTGAAAATAATACACTAGAGGATTTTAAGGTAGAATAAGTATGAAAAAAATATGTTTTTTTTTGGTAATTGTTTTAATTATTTTAAGTGTTATTTTATTTAGTGTCGAAAATAAAAATAATTTAAAAGTGAAAAAAAAAGAAGAAGTAAAAATAAAAGAAAAGATAAAAACGGATAATGTGGAGTATAAGCTTAAAGATGGTGAGACTTTTATTAAAAAAACCAAAACAGGGATGAATTTAACTAAATATAATGGTGCTTATTATGTAAATGGCATTATGATTGTTAATAAAACTTATAATTTAGATAGTACTTATACTCCTTTATATCCTTATAAAGAAATTACAAGTGATTATTTATATGGTGCAGATTATATAGATAAAACAACATATTTAGCCTTTTTAGATATGCAACGTGATGCTAAAAAAGCTGGATATAATTTGTATTTATCAAGTGGATATCGTTCATATAAAGTGCAAGTTGATCTTTATAATAATTATGTAGCCCGTGATGGTAAAAATCAAGCAGATACATACTCAGCCCGTCCAGGTTATTCAGAACATCAAAGTGGTCTTTGTTTTGATATGAATGGTACAAATGCCAATTTCTTTAATACAGATATTGGTAAATGGGTTTTTAACAATTATTATAAATATGGTTTTATTTTACGCTTTCCAGAAGGCAAGGAGAATGAAACAGGATATCAGTTTGAAGCATGGCATTATAGATATGTAGGAAAAAGCCTTGCTAAAAAATTATATAATAATGGAGATATTATTAGTTTAGAATCTTATTTAGGTGTTAGTAGTAATTATAGTGGGTGAGATATGAAAAAAATAGATATATATTCATTCAAAATAGATAAAAAATATAAGGCAAGTTCTTTTAAAATAGCTAATTATATTATTTATAAATATACTATTATGAATAGAAAAATTAATAATCTAATGTTACAATGTATTTTATATTATATTCAAATATCAGGGCTAAAAAATGGTATTGAAATTATCAATGATGAGTTTATAACGGGTGATTATTGTCCCATTGTAAAAAACATATATGCTTATTATGAAAAATATCATCTTCGTCCGATAGATGAAATTAATATTTGTGAATGTAATATAGAACCTAATGTAAAAAAAATTATAGATAGTGTTATATATGAAAAGATAAATTATAGATTAATAGATATGCTAAAGGAATTATCGGGAGAATATACAGCATGGTATACTTTAAAAAATGCTAAAAACATGAGTGTTATTCCAATTAGCATGATTGCAACGGAAGAAATTGAAATTTTAAAAAAATATATAAAAAAAAGGTGAGTTATGGCAGTTATTAAAGTTATGGATACAATTCTTGCAAATAAAATAGCGGCAGGAGAAGTAGTGGAAAGATGTGCATCAGTAGTAAAAGAACTTGTGGAAAATAGTATTGATGCAAATAGTACGGAAATTAAGGTTGAATTGCTCTCTTCAGGTGTTAAGATGATTAAAGTAACAGACAATGGATGTGGAATGGATAAGCTGGATTCTACAAATTGTTTTTTAAGGCATGCTACTAGCAAAATTATAGATGAAGATGATTTGTTTCATATTAGTACATTAGGTTTTAGAGGCGAGGCTTTAGCCTCTATTTGTTCTGTTTCTAAAATTAATCTGTCTACTAGTAAAGGAGATGTTGGAACTGTTGTTAATATTGAAGGTGGAAAAATAATAGATATTAAAAATGGTAATGCAAGACGTGGGACAATTATTACTGTAAGTGATCTTTTTTACAATACGCCGGCTAGATTAAAGTATTTAAAAAGTTTGTATACAGAACTTTCGCATATTACTGATTATATGAACAAAGTATCTTTGTCTCATCCAGATATTAGATTTACTTTAACAAATGATCATAAAGTATTATTGAAAACTGATGGAAGCAATAATTTACTTAAAGTTATAAATAATATATATGGCCTTTCTGTGAGTAAAAAAATGTTAAAAATTAATGGATCAGATAGTGATTACGAAATTTTTGGATATGTTAGTTTACCAGAAGTATATAGAAGCAAAAATAATAGTATAATTACTATAGTAAACGGTAGGGTTGTTAAAAATATTAAATTAAATAGTGCTATTAATGATGTTTATCATTCTTATAAACCAGATAATTATTATCCGATTGTAGTGCTTAATATAAAGGTTGATACTAGTTTAGTTGATGTAAATATTCATCCAACTAAAATGGATGTCAAATTTTCCAAGTTAGATGAGTTAATTAGTTTGATAACTAAATTAATAAAAGAGAAAATATCAAAAAAAACGTTAATTCCCCGTGTTTATGAAAGTAATGCAAATTTAAAAAATGAAAGTAATGATTATAATTTTAATGATGAAAATAATAATATAAATTCTGACATAGATAAAGTGATAGATAATAATTTAAATAATTATGAATATAATTTATTTGATAATGAAATAATTGATTATAATGTATATGAAATTAATGATGAATATAAAAAAAAATTCCCCATTTTGTATCCTGTTGGCTTAGTATGGGGAACTTACATCATATGTCAAAATGAGAATGGAATGTATTTAATAGACCAACATGCTGCTAAAGAAAGATGCAACTATGAACTTATTAAAAATAGTTTAGCTAAAAAAGCAACTAGCATAGATATGTTAATACCATTATCTTTAGAAATCCCATTAAATGAGTATATTATTTTAAAAAATAATATAGAAATATTACAAGATATGGGATTTGTTATAGAAGAATTTGGAATTAATACTATTATTATTAAAGCCCATCCAACGTGGATTAGAAATAATATAAATGAAACAATTAAAAGAATTATTTCAGAAGTTATAAATAGAGAAAAGAAATTTTCTAAGGAAGAATTTAATGATCATTTAGCTGCAACTTTAGCATGTAAAGCATCAATTAAGGCAAATACTAATATTACCATCGAAGAAGCAAAATATTTGATTGAAGATTTATCTTTGTGTGATAATCCATTTAACTGTCCACACGGTAGACCTACTATTGTTACTTTTACCAAAGAAGATTTGGAAAAAATGTTTAAAAGAAGTGGTTTTTAATGCAATATTTTTTAATATATCTAATCGTTATCAATATCATTTCTTTTTTTCTTTGCTTAATCGATAAACTATTAGCAATAAAACAAATGTGGCGAATAAAAGAAAAAACACTTCTTTTATTTTGCTTTTTAGGAGGATGTTTTTTGTTTTTAATTAGCATGTATTTATTTAATCATAAAATAAAAAAGAAGTCTTTTTTTACTTTTGTTTTGATTTCTGTTATAATATGGACACTTTTTTTATTTTTATGGGGGGAATGATTATGAAAAATAAAAAATATATAAAAAATTTAAAAACTTATCAACCTATTTATTTAAATAAAATTTATTTAAATGAAAATATTACTTTTTCTTTAGAAATAGAATATAAAAATGCATTTTTTAAAGATGTTAGTAATTTTGTGAAAAAAACAAATGAGAAAGAAAAAACCTTTTTAAAAAACGATTATGAACATGTTACAAGGAATTTTTTAATGGGAGAACAAATTGGTGGTGAGCTTACTATGGGGCCACTTCAAGACAAATTTAAAGATTGGAAACTATTAAAAGATATAATGACGAACTTAAAAAAATTAAATGCAAAAATTGATTTTGATTGTGGGGGGCATGTGATTGTTGGAATGCAGAGTTTTAAACAAACACAAAGCCTTATTAATTTTTTTAAGTTATGGGCTATTTTTGAAGATGTTATATATCAATTTACAAATGGAGAATATAGAGAATATCGTGGTGATGTTGGAGGAAAGGATTATGCTAAAAAAATAGCGTATTATATATATAAAAATGTCGATTTGATAAAACAAGACGATAATGTAAAAGGTTTTTTTTGCGAATTATTTAATATTTCTTTTTTTAATTCATTAAAAAGGTGCCATAATAAATCTATTTATAAAGCCTTTGCTTTGTCTGAAAATCCGTCTTTAAAATACGCTTTTAATAATGTGATAGAATTTAGATGTCCTAACGCTACCTTAAATGAAATAGTTAGTCAAAATAATATAAATTTTTTTTGCAAATTGATATCGCTTAGCAATGATATTGATCAGCATACTCTAGAGTCATTATATAAAAAAGAAAAAAGATTTGGCATAGATGATGATAAAAAAATATTTTTATTAGCAGATTTAATGTATCAAAATGAAATAGAAAAAAATAATTTTTTATATCAATGTTATTATAAGCAAAAAACTTTGGCAAAACGTTTTTAATAGAATCTATTTGTTGTATTTTAGATATTTTATGATATAATTAAATAGGAGGATTTATGAGGGTAATAATTAGTGCAGGAGGTACTGGTGGTCATATTTATCCAGCTTTAGCAATTTTAAAGAAAATAAAAGAACATGAACCTAATAGTGCTTTTTTATATATAGGAACAAATAATAGAATGGAAAAAGATATTGTACCTCTTGAACATATTGATTTTATAGGTATTGAAATGTATGGTTTCAATAGAAAAAATTTATTTAAAAATTTTAAAACATTAAAATGTTTAATAACAAGTAAAAGAAAATTAAAAAAAATTATAAAAAAATTTAATCCAGATATTGTAATAGGCGCAGGGGGATATATTACATATCCTGTTATAACTGTTGCTCATAAATTAGGTTATAAAACATTTATACACGAACAAAATAGTGTAGCTGGTAAAGCTAATAAGATTATGTCTAAGTATGTTGATTTGATTGGAATTTCAATTAAAGATAGTATGGATTTTTTTCCTAAAGATAAAACAATTTTTACAGGTAATCCTTGTTCTACTAATGCTATAAATGCTAAAGAGGTAAAAAAAGAAAGTTTGGGATTAAAACAAGATAAAAAATTGATTGTAATTGTAATGGGATCTTTAGGTGCTTCAAATGTCCATTTATTTATGAAAGAAAATTTGCATAGATTTAAATGTAAAAATTATGAGGTTTTATATATTTGTGGTAAAAATAATTATGATGATATAAAAGATATTAAGTATCCAAGTAATGTTAAGGTTGTATCTTATATAAATAGTTTAACAGGTCTTTTAAAAAATACAAACTTGTTAATAACAAGGGCAGGAGCATCTACATTAAGTGAAATAATTGCTTTGAAAATTCCATCAATTTTAATACCATCTCCGTTTGTTCCAAATAATCATCAATATAAAAATGCCATTAGTCTAGTCAACAATAAGGCCGCACTTTTGTTAGAGGAAAAAGATTTATCCTTTGAAAAATTAGATGCTTTAATTGATAAGTTGTTAAATGATAAAAAAAATTATTTGGATATGAAAAAAAATTTGCAAAGCATGCAAGTAAAAGATAGTGCAGAAATAATTTATAAAAATATTAAAAAATTAGTGGATAGGAAGTAGTTATGAATGTAATAGATAAAATAGAAAAATTAAATATTGGAGATGTTTTAAAAAAGGTTAGTTTAAAAGATTATACTACATATAAAGCTGGGGGCTTTGCTGATATAGTAATACCTGATGATATTGATAGCTTAATCACTCTTATTAAATTTTTAAAACAGGAAAAAGTTAAATATAAAATTTTGGGAAATGGGTCTAATTTAATTTTTTCTGATGGGATATATGATGGTGTTTTAATAAAATTAGATAATTTTAATAAATTAGAATTTAATGATAATTATGTAACAGTAGGAGCAGGATATTCATTAATTAAATTAGCTCTTCGCACAGCTAGAATGGGGCTTTCTGGACTTGAATTTGCATCTGGTATACCTGGTAGTGTTGGTGGTTCTATTTTTATGAATGCTGGAGCTTATAAAATGGATATGGGATATATTACAACTACAATAAAAGTACTTGATCCTAATTTAGAAGTCAAAATATTAACTAATCAAGATTTAGATTTTCACTATCGTTATTCATTTTTACAAAAAGCAAAAAATTATATTTGTTTAGAAGCAACTTTGTTGCTTAGAAAGGGGGATGTGAATTCTATTTTAGAAGTAATTAATGATAGAAAAAAAAGAAGATTAGAAACGCAACCATTAGAATATCCATCAGCTGGAAGTGTATTTAGAAATCCTAATAATGATTATGCTGGCAGATTAATTGAGGCTATCGGTTATAAAGGATATCGTATAGGAGATGCGATGGTTAGTTTAAAACATGCAAATTTCATAGTCAATATGGGAAATGCTACTGGATCTGATATTAAAAAATTGATATTAGAAATTAAAAGCAAGGTTAAAGAAAAATATAATATAGATTTAAAAGTTGAACAAGAATTTGTAGAATAAAGGTGAGTTATGGCAAGAAAAAAAAGGGGTAGACGATTAAGGAAAAAGAAAATTATAATAGTTTTTTCTGTATTTATTGCTTTAGTATTTATTTTTCTTTATATATATAATTATCATATAACTAATATTTATATTAAAAATAATTATTATCTTACAGATGAAGAGATAATAAAAATAGCCGGTTTAAAGGATTATCCTAGTATTTTTAAAGCCAATAGTTTATCTATTAAATTGAATTTAGAAAAAAATAAATATATAAGAAAAGCAAAAGTTTATAAAAAAGGTTTTTTTAATCAAGTATATATTATAGTTGATGAAAATTATCCTTTGTTTAAGTATCAGGATAAAATATATTTATATGATGGGAAAACAATAAAAGAAGATAAAGTTGTTCCCTTAGTTGTTAATGATATTACTGATGTGTATAATAAGTTTATATTGTCTATTAGAAAAATCAATATAGATATTCTAGAGCGAATTTCTGAAATAAAATATGACCCTAATGAAGTAGATAAAAATAGATTTTTGTTAACTATGAATGATGGTATTTACGTATATATTACTTTAAATAAAATAGAAAAAATTAATGATTATAGTGATATAGTATCTACCCTAGAAGATAAGAAAGGAACTTTATATTTAGATAGTGGAGAATATTTTGAAACTTTCAAAAATTAGAGGTGTTTATGAAAAAAGGATTTAGTTTAATTGAAATATTAGCCGTAGTAACTATTTTAGGATTATTGTTCATATTAGCTATGCCCAAAATTACTAATTCAATTTATAATAAAAAGAATGAGGTTAATCTGATTAATAATAATTTAATAATAACAGCAGCCAAAAAGTATGTAAGTGATAATTATTTAAGCTTTGAAAAAGATAAAGAGAATATATATTGTCTTCCTTTGGAGACTCTTGTAAAGAAAGAATATTTATCAAATACTTTAGATGTTGTTAATGATAGTGATATCACTAATTTAAAAACAGTAAAAATAACGTATGATAATACTTTTCAATATGAAATTGTAAATAAAAATGATTGTAATGTAAATATTAATACATATTAAGAGTTAAATTATATAAAATCTACAGGTACTTAATATGTAGATACTGGTTATAATCCTACAAAAAACACTAAGATAGAAACTGTATTAAAATTTGGTGGTGTCTTTAAAAGTGAAATAGAATCGAGAAATGATGTTACAGATTGTATTTTTGGATCTTTAGAAATGCCATATGCTTTTCAAATAAATTTTGAAAATAGTCAAAGTAATTTTTTATTTATGGTCTGATAAACATATAGTGCAGGAGGAAAAATATATACTTTTGATGTTAGTACTACAAAATTTGAATTTAATAAATTAGTATATAAGAGTGGAATAATAAAATATGGGGATTTATCTACAACATTAGCTGTGAGTATTAGCAATTTAAATATACCACTAGGCATTTTTGTTAGAAATAAAAATAATACAATTCAAACATTTTCCAGCTATGATATGTATTTAAAATATATGATGGAGATAATTTAATTCGTGATTATATTCCGGTTCTTGATTTAAAAGGGATTGCTTGTTTATATGATAAAGTAGAAAAAAAGTTTTACTATAATGAGGGGTCTTGAGAATTTTTATATGGATAATAAATAATAAAATAGTGTATTTTTAGAAAAACGCTATTTTTTCTTTTACTTTTATAAAAAAATATAGTATAATTGTTAATAGACCGTAGGAGTTGATTTTATGAAGCATATTTATACGAGTTTAGATATAGGATCAGATACAATAAAGGTTGTAGTATGTGAACTTTTTCAAAATAAGCTAAATGTACTTGCCGCAACTTCTTGCAAATCAAAGGGAATTAAAAGAGGTCTTATTGTTGATTTTGAACTTGCTAGTATTACTGTAAAACAAGCCTTTAGTGAGATTGAAGAGATGCTTGGCTTTAAAATAAATAAAGTAATTACATCTGTACCTAGCTATTTAGCAGAGTATAGTATTATTAAAGGGTCTATTACTTTAGATAGTTCTAATGCAATTACTAATAATGATGTAATGCTTACTATCAAAAAAGCGATACAAGAAAAAAAATTATCTGGGCGTGAAATGGTAACCGTACTTCCTATTGATTTTAAGATTAATGATTCTGTTGCTATTAAAGATCCAGTGGGGCTTACTGGTTCTAAGCTTTCAACAAGAGCAGTAATAGTAACAGTGCCAAAGAAAAATGTTTATTCTGTTTTGAGTTTACTTGAAAATATTGGAATTGAAGTAGTTGATATCTCCATTAATAATATTGGTGATTTATATGCCTTTAGAACAAAAAACTTTTCTGATAAATTGGCTGCTATTATAAATATAGGAAGTGATACAACGAGTGTTTCTATTTTTAATAGAAGTGTAATTGTAAAAAGTACTGTTTTAGCACTAGGAGGTAAAAGTATAGATTTGGCTATTTCTTCTTTTTATAATATTGATAACGATGATGCTATAAAAATGAAACATAAGTATGCTGTTGCGGATGTTAATCATGCACAAACAAATGACACAATAGAGTGTAAAAATAAAAACGGTGAAGTAATAAAAATTAATCAGTATGAAATAAGTGAGATGGTATCTTCTCGTATTAAAGAAATACTTAATTTGTCAAAAAATGAATTAAATAACTTGACAAGCAAAAGAATTGATTATATTATTATTACAGGAGGTATGTCTAACATGGCGGGATTTGAGTATGCCGCATCAGACATATTTGGTAAAGATGTAAATATTGGTACTATGAAGATGCTTGGTGTTAGAAATAACAAATATTCATCTGTTGTGGGCAATATTGTTTACTTTATAAGTAAATTGAAATTAAAAGGAAAAAATTATTCGATGATAGATGATGGTGAATATTCAGTAATGACTCATGCTGATAGTACTCGTAACGCACCTGATTCAACGTTAGGTAAGATATTTGGATATTTCTTTAACGATTAGGGAGGATTATTATGTTTGGATTAGAAATGGATCAAATTGCGAAAATTAAGGTTATAGGAATCGGTGGCGGTGGAGGAAATGCTGTCAACCGAATGATAGAAACAGGAGTAAAAGGAGTAGAATTTATAGTTGCTAACACTGATTTACAAGTATTAAATTGTTCTAAGGCACAAACTAAAATTCAAATAGGACAATCACTAACAGGTGGTCGTGGTGCTGGGGCTAAACCTGAAATAGGTAGAGAAGCAGCTTTAGAAAGTAAAAAAGAAATTGAAGAATCATTAAAAGGTGCTGATATGGTATTCATTACTTGTGGTATGGGTGGTGGTACTGGTACTGGAGCTGCTCCTGTTATTGCATCAATTGCCCAAGAATTGGGAGCTCTTACTGTAGGTATTGTTACAAAACCATTTTCTTTTGAAGGAAAAAGGCGTATGGAACAAGCTTTAGTTGGTATTGAAGAATTAAAGAAAAATGTTGATACATTAATTGTTATACCAAATGATAAGTTAAGAGAGATTATTGATAAATCAACACCTTTATTGGAATCATTTAAAGAAGTTGATAATGTACTTAGACGTGGAGTTCAATCTATATCAGATTTAATAGCTGTTGCTGGATTAATCAATTTGGATTTTGCAGATGTTAAAACTGTTATGGAAAAACGTGGTAGTGCTCTTATCGGTATTGGTATAGGTGTTGGAGAAAATAGAGCAACAGAAGCAGCTAGACAAGCTGTTGCCTCACCACTTTTAGAAACTAGTATTAGTGGTGCTACTGATGCCATTATTAATGTTACTGGAGGTAACAATCTTACTCTATTTGAAGTAGAGGAGGCAGCAGAAGTTATCAGATCAAGCGCTAACACAGATATTAATACAATATTTGGAGCAGTTATTAATGAAAATTTAAATGACGAAATAATTGTAACTGTTATCGCTACTGGCTTTGAAGATGAAAAAGAACCTTTATATCATTCTTATACTACAACTGCTAAAGAAGAACCAAAAGTTCTTCAAAGTCAAACAAGAAGTGAATTATCAAGACAAACAGTGCCATCATTAGACCAAAGTATAAATTCGTCTGATGATGAAGATGATGATATTATTCCATCATTTTTAAGGAAAAGAAGCAGTTTCTAATAAAAAAGCAAATATTTATTTGCTTTTTTTTATTTTAATATTTACTTTTTTATTTTAATATTTACTTTTTTATTAATATATCTAATATGTGTGATGATGCTCCTAGTAACTCATATTTTTCACAAGTTTTTAAATGATAATCTATAAATATATTGAATTCCTGTTCTGTTAATTTGTTAATATATTTTCTGATATAGTTAGCAGGACCTGTTGGAGATAATATTTTTATTCTTTTTAATTTAACTTGTTCATTAAAAAAATTGATATCACAGATTCTAACAGGAGCATATAGATCTTGCTTACTAGGGGTGATTTTGTAATTATTATCTAATTTATTATTTATCATTTCATTAATGATCATTTTTTCCTTAAAACCGTGTGTTATTACACAATATTCATTCATTATATATTGTACAAACATAATGCCATCATCTTTTAATATTCTTTTAGCTTCCCTCAATGCTTTTAATTTATCTTTATCACTAATTAAATGATATAGAGGGCCAAATAATAAAACTATATCAAAGCTTTTATCTTTAAATCTAGATAAATCTAAGGCATTTCCTTGATAGGCTTTAATTCTTTTATCTTCTTCAATTATTCTTAAATTATGTTTAACTAATTCTACAGCTGTTACATCAAAACCTTTTTCTGCTAAATATTTGGCATATCTGCCGGTACCAGCACCTATATCTATTATTTTAGGATGCTTATATTTTTTTAAATATATTTCAATATATTTTGTTACAGTAATAAATTCTAATTTTCCATGACGAGTTAATAATCTTTTATTTTCATTAAATTTATTATAATAATTTGTTAAATTCTGTTCATTCATTAAATCACCCGATACAATAGTACTATATAATTATTTTAAATTCAAGTAAAAAAATATTAATTGTATATAATATTTAAATTTTTATCAATATATGATGAAAGGAGAATTTGAATGTCACGTCATAAAGTGAAAATAAATGGCGTGAATACTGCGAATATTAATGTATTATCAAGTAGTGAGATGATAGAATTATTTAAAAAGTATAAAAAAGGTGATTATAAAGCAAAGGAGGAATTAATAAATGGTAATTTAAAATTAGTTCTATCAATTTTAAAAAAATATAATAACCGCACCGATAATATGGATGATTTATTTCAAGTAGGGTGTATTGGTCTTATTAAAGCTATTGATAATTTTGACCTTTCACATGAAGTTAAATTTTCAACTTATGCAGTTCCCATGATATTAGGAGAAGTTAAAAGATATTTACGAGATAATAACAGTGTTAGAATTGCTAGAAGTATCAAAGATATATCATATAAAGCGTTAAAAGTAAAAGAACAATTAACTAACAAATTCAACAGAGAACCTACAGTTTGTGAAATAGCTAAAGAACTTAATTTAACAGAATTTGAAGTTTCTAATGCTTTAGATAGTATGAAAGAAACTATTAGTATGTTTGAACCAATTTATAATGATGGAGGAGACACTATATATTTATCTGATCAATTGGAAGAAAAAAATAGCAATATGAAAAATATAGATATAAAAATAGCTTTAAAAGATGCAATAGAGTCATTAAAAGAAAGGGAAAAATACATTATAAATCAACGATATCTGATAGGAAAAACACAAATGGAGCTTGCCTTAGAACTTGGCATTTCTCAGGCGCAAATATCTAGATTAGAAAAAAGTGGCATCGAAAATATTAGGAAAAAATTTGACTAAATGTTTATTTATTGATATTATATTTTAAATTTTTTTGCCTTAGTATTAGTATATACATATATATAATAGTAAAAATGTCAAATTTTGTCGAAAAACCACTTGCAATATTAAAAAAAGTATGATATTATTAGTATGTACTCGAGAGGGTATGCGCATTCTAATCAGTAATCATCAAATGCGCACATTCAGTTGGCTTTAGTAATCTCTGGCTGAATTAAAGAGGATAAGTATTTATTCTCTTTTTTTTCATATAATTATATTGGTGATTTTATGCGACTTTCTGATTTACAAAATAAAAATATTGTCAATATTAATGATGGAAAAATGATAGGTAATATTATAGATATTAATATTGATTCTAATGGTTTATCATCGGGTATTATAGTAGAAAAAAGCAAATTTTTAATTTCGCGTTTTTCAAATAGTGGTGAAGTAGTGGTTAAATGGAATCAAATAGAAAAAATAGGGCAGGATGTCATTTTAGTTAATATTAAAATATAATATCTTTAAAAAAAAATATAAATATGTTATAATAAAAATGGTGATTTAATGAAGGTTTTATTATACACAGAAGGATTAAAAACTATTAGTAAATCTGGGCTTGGAAAAGCAATTAAACATCAAATGTGTGCTTTAGAAGAAAACAATATCGATTATACAACTGATTTAGATGATGATTATGATATTTTACATATAAATTTTTATGGACCAAAATCATACTTATTTGCTAAAAAAGCTAAAAAAGAAGGTAAAAAAATTATATACCATGCTCATTCAACAGAAGAAGATTTTAAAAATTCATTCATTGGTTCAAACTTGGTATCTCCGCAATTTAAACAATGGCTTATTACTTGTTATTCATTAGGGGATCATATTTTAACCCCAACGCCTTATTCTAAAAAGTTGCTTGAAGGTTATGGCATAGATGTACCTATTACTGCTATTAGTAATGGAGTTGATGTAAGCTTTTTTAAACATGATGATAAATTAGGAGAAGAATTTAGAAAAAAATATAGTTTTAAAAAAGAAGATAAAGTTATAATGGGTGTTGGATTATATATTGAAAGAAAAGGAATCTTAGATTTTGTTGAACTTGCTAAACGCTTGCCTGAATATAAATTTATTTGGTTTGGACATTCACCACTTGCTGCCTCTCCTGCTAAAATAAGAAAAGCAGTTAATACTAAACTTGATAATTTATACTTTCCAGGATATGTGGAACCTATCGAGTTAAAAAAAGCTTACAGTGGGGCTGATTTATTTATTTTTCCAACGCAAGAAGAAACGGAAGGTATTCCTATATTAGAAGCTTGTAGTGCTAAAATAAAAGCGATAATTCGAGATATAGAGGTTTTTGATGAGTGGTTACTTGATGGTGTTAATGTTTATAAAGCTAAAGATATAAATGATTTTGAAGAAAAAATAAAGCAAATTTTTAATGGTGAATTACCAGATCTTACTTCAGATGGATATCAAGTAGCGCTAGAACACGATATTAAAAAAGTTGGAAAAGAATTGGTTAAAATTTATAAAGAAGTTTTAGAGGAAAAGTAGTATGGAAAAATTAATTAATAATACAATTATTACTTCAAATAATAATTGCGTTAATATTTTATTGTTTCAAGAAAATAACCGTTATTATTATGATATATATAACTTGTGTAAGGAAAAGGTTTATTTTATTGGCAGATTTTTATTAGATTCATTTGTTTATTATTTAGATTATGAAATTAATGACAATTATTTACTTATTTATCATTATAAGCCTATTATTGGTACTAATAAAAATAATATAACAGAAATTATTAAATTTTATGATTTAGTTGATAACATTAGTATTGTTGATTCAATTGATAATATTTTATATAAATTTAATAGTGATATGTTATCTTATGATAATTCAAAGGATAATAAAAAGTATGATAATTGTAAGAAAAAAAGTAAGATAAAAGATCGATCACTGAAAACATTATCTATTTTTGAATATAGAAAATATTTATCTAATTTAAATAATAAAAACCATAAAAATATGGATAATATTATAAATATTGACGATTATATTGGGAAGAAAAATGACAGTAAAATTAAAACTAAAAAATAATTTTATTGTATTATTCATTTGTTTGTTACCTTTTTTATTTGTTGGTGGTTGTTCTAAAGAAAATTTATATAATAAAACTATTGATCTAGATGGAAAAAAAATTAATATTTCTTTTTATACTAAAAAAGATGGTAAAAAAATATTAGAAAATATTAAAAAAATATATATTAACTACAATAATATTATAAAAGAATTTGACTCTAACACAGAAATAAATTATAAAGATGAATTAAAAGAAATTGTCGATACTGGATTAAAATTTAAACAGTATAATAAATATATAAAGTTTAATCCAATATTAAAGAAAGATAAAATCGTTAAAAATAATTCTGATATTTCTTTTTTTGCTTTATCACTTGCTAATAACAGAGTGAAAAATTATTTAAAATCAAAAAAAATAACTAAATTTAAAATTAATAGTAATAAATTTGTATTAACAGGATTAAACAATGCTCAAGAGTATTATACTATTTTAATACCATCATTTTTTGATGATTCTATTATAACTTTAAAGTCTAAAGACGAATATATAGTAACAAAAAGCATTAATGATTTTTCAAATAAAGATACCTCTAACGTAAGTGTGACAGTAATTTCTAAGAATAATGATATAAAAAATATTGATTTTATAGCATCTTTATTATTATATTTACCTATTAATGAGGGAAAAATTTTTATTAAAAAATATGATATTGATGTAATATGGTGTTATTATTATAATGGAAAAGAAAAAGTTGAGTATACTAACATAAATGCTTATTAAACAGTCAAATTTGATTGTTTTTCTTTTTTAAATTTGCTATAATATGTTAGTACGAAACTAGAAGGGAATGTTTTTTGATGTATTTAAAAAAAATGATTGCACATGGTTTTAAATCGTTTGCTGATAATACGATAATAGATTTTGACGGTGATATATCTGGTATAGTAGGACCAAATGGAAGTGGAAAAAGTAATGTTGTAGATGCTATAAGATGGGTATTGGGAGAGCAATCAATAAAATCTTTAAGAGGGGATAAAACAACAGACGTCATTTTTGCTGGTTCTAAAAGTAGAAGAGCTATGAATGCGGCTAGTGTAACATTAATTTTTGATAATCATGACAATTATCTGCCTTTAAGTTTTGACGAGGTTTCTATTAAAAGAAGACTTTATAAAGACGGCGAAAATGAATATTTTATAAATGGCGAAAAGGTTCGCTTAAAAGATGTTTATAATATATTAATGGATAGTGGTATAGCAAAAGAAAGTTTTAATATAATACAACAAGGAAAAATTGAAGAAATAATATCGAGTAAACCAGAGAATAGAAGAAGCATATTTGAAGAAGCCGCTGGTGTTACCAAATATAAAAAAAGAAAAGAAGATGCACTAAAAAAACTAGATAAGACACATGTTAACATGGATAGAGTTAATGATATTATCAAGGAATTGGAAAATAGAATAGAACCATTAAAAAAGCAAAGCGAAACAGCATTAGAATATCAAGATTTAAAAGAGCAATTAAAACAATTGGAAATATCTTTAATTGTTTTAGATATAACTAATACAAATGATACCTATAAAGAAAAGAAAGAAAAAATAGATGAACTAAAGCAAGATTTGAGCAGTATTTCTACTAATAATTCTACTAATGAAGCCAAATCTTTGGAAGTTAAAGTAAAAATTACTAATCTTGATAAAAAGATAAAAGAACTTCAAGATAAATTACTTGTTGTAACAGAAAAAGTAGAACAAATAAATAGTCAAAAAAATATTATTTTAGAAAGAAAGAAATATCAAGTTGATAATTTTAAATTACATAATAACATTATTGATTTAAAAGAGCAAGAATCAAAAATAAAAAATGAAATTAAAAGTACAAATAGAGAAATGGAATTAATTTTAAAAGATTATAATAACTGTAATGAAAAAATAAAAGAAGAAAATAAGCGTTATGACGAAATAAAAAAGCAAAAAGAATTATTGCTTGATAAGTTAAATAAACAAGTACGACTTTATAAAAAAAACAGTAATGAAATAGATATTCTTCGCGATAATATTGATAATAATTCT
Source organism: uncultured Bacilli bacterium (assembly GCA_934153675.1). Lineage (GTDB taxonomy): Bacteria > Bacillota_I > Bacilli_A > RF39 > UBA660 > RUG12438. The sequence goes on along the minus strand of CAKPFG010000001.1, from coordinate 166,156 downwards.
AATTATCCGTATGCTGTAAAAAAAGTATTACAAAATCCTAAATTACGTGGTATTTATGATACAGTTGGTGGAGTGTGTGAAGTTTTAGAAAAGTATTCTAAAGCAATTAGTATTGCTCTTGCTTCTAATATATCTAGCATAATTGTTGAAAACGAAGTTTGTGCCAGTGAAGCTATTAATTATTTAAAAGAAAATAAATTAGGACGTGTTACCTTTTTACCATTAAATATTATGAAGGAAAAATATATAAATAAGGATATGATTAATTTAATTAATATAGATGGTTTTATAGATATTGCATCCAATCTTGTTAAATATAATAAAAATTATAGCAATATTGTTAAAAATTTATTAGGAAATATTATAGTAGTTGATAACATTGATACTGCAAATAGATTAAGTAAACTTATTAATTTTAATTATCGAATTGTCACTTTAGATGGAGAAATAATTAATGTTGGTGGTTCTCTAACTGGTGGTAATATTAAAACAAGAAATATAATCTTAGATAAATATGAATTAGAAAGAAAAATTAAAGAAGATAAAAATTATCAAAAAAATATTGAAAATATAGAAAATGATATTAATGAAACTGATACATATATTAGAAACAGTGAAGATAAGTTATATTTATACAATAAAGAAAAATTGGTTAAAAACGATAGTCTTAATTTAAAGAAAGACAATATTATCAATTTAAATAAAAAATTAACCAATATTACAAACGAACTTATCGGAACAAATAACATTATTCATGATAAATTATCAAATGAAGAGGAAAGTATTATTGATCAGTATTATAATGAAATAAATTATAAAAACGAAATTGTAAATAAAATAAAAGTTCTTAGCGAAAATAAAAAAGAATTAGAAAATATTCTTAGCGATTTTTCATATTCTATCAAGAAAGAAAATACCCTTTATTATGAAAAAAATGAACAATTAAAAAATTTAGAAATAGAAATTAATCGTTATGATGTGAAATTAGATAATTGGCTTAATACTTTAAATGAAGAATATAATATGACTTATGAAAAGGCTAAAAGTATGTACAAACTTAGCATTGATGTTGATGAGGCTCGTGATAATGTCAATACTATAAAAAGAAAAATAAAATCTTTAGGAATGATAAATTTAACTTCTATTGAAGAATATAAAAAAGAAAGTGAAAGATATGAATTTTTATTAAAGCAACAAAATGATTTGATTAACGCAAAAAACATATTATTAAAAATTATAGAAGATATGGATCAAATTATGATTAAGGAATTTGTAAAAACATTTGATATCATTAATGATAATTTTCAAGAAACCTTTAAAGAATTATTTAAAGGTGGAAATGCCCATTTAAAGCTTACCAATAAGGATAACATATTAGAAACAGGAATTGATATTATTGCATCTCCACCAGGAAAAACGCTCAAAAATATTAGCCTTTTAAGTGGTGGTGAAAAAACATTTACAGCAATTTCACTATTATTTGCTATTTTAAAATCGAGAACATTGCCATTTTGTGTTCTTGATGAGGTTGAAGCAGCATTGGATGATGTTAATGTTCAATCATTTGGTCAATATTTAATTAAGTTAAAAGAAAAAACACAGTTTATTGTTATTACACACAAAAAGAAAACAATGGAGTATGCTAATGTTCTTTATGGTATAACAATGCAAGAAAGTGGTGTTAGTAAATTAGTCAGTGTTAAATTAGATAGTATTGAGGAGAAAAAATGATATATTTACTATATGGAACTTTAGTTCCTTTGATTGATGATTATATAAATAGCATTATAAAAAAAGAAAAAATAGATAATTTTAACATAATAAAGTATGACAATATTAATGATATAAATAAAATAACAGATGATGCTAATACTTTTTCACTATTTGATTCTAAAAAGATAATTATTGTTAATATTAATGAAATATTTACAGGTAAAAAAGTAGAGGATACCACTAATTTAGAAAAATATATAGACAATTTTAATAATAATACTATTTTGATATTCAGAGTTAATGAAGAAAAATTGGATATGCGAAAAAAAATATATAAATTAATAAATAAAAAAGGAATAATAAAGGAATTCAATAAAATATCTAATCTTAATTCATATGTAAAAAAGTTATTTTCAAATTATAGTATTACCAATGAAACTATTAATTTGCTTATTAAAAGGACTTTTACTAATTCAAATAATTTGAATAATTTAAATAATGAAATTGAAAAATTAAAATTATACAAAATAGATAATAAAGTAATTACTAATAAAGATATCATTGAATGTACTGTTGAAAAAATAAATATTAATATATTTGCTTTTATAGATAATATTATTTCTAAAAATAAAAAAGAAATAATTAGAATATATAAAGAGTTAATCAAAAATGGGGAAGAAGCTATTAAAATAATTATTTTACTTTCTAATCAATTTAGATTAATATATCAAGCTAAAATTTTATATAATAAGGGGTATACTGAAGATGATATAGCACAAATATTACATGTCAAAAGATATCCTGTTCATTTGGCTATTCAAAAGGGTTATAATTATGATAATGATGTTTTAATTGAAAATATATCTAAACTAGCCAATTTAGATATTAAAATTAAATCTGGAGAAGTTGATAAAAATATGGCCTTAGAATTATATTTATTAAATATTTAAAAAAGATATTAATCTAATATCTTTTTTAAATTATCATTTATGTGTTTTAAATTATTTTCATATTTATTATTTTGAGGCTTATAATATCTTTTTTTATTTAATTTATTTGGTAAATATTGTTGCTTTACAACGTGATTAGGATAATTGTGAGCATATTTATAATCTCTCGCATTTGTTTTTATGTTTGGAGGAATATTATCACCAAGACCCTTATTAATATCATTTAAAGCATCTTTAATAGCCAAATAGGCACTGTTTGATTTTGGTGATAGTGCTAATTCAATAACCAAATTAGAAAGAATAATCTGTGCTTCTGGTAAACCAAGTCTAATACAAGCGTTAATCCCAGCATCAACCTTAACCCCCATTATTGGATTGGCCAGTCCTATATCTTCATAGGCAATAACACTCATTCTTCTATATATAATATCTAAATCTCCACTTAAAATTAATCTTGCTAAATAGTGTAGTGATGCATCAACATCTGATCCTCTAATACTTTTTTGAAATGCACTTATAGTATCATAATATCCATCTTCATTCTTATCAGATAAAAAATTAGTTTTATTACACAATTGTTCTAATAGAGAAATATCTATATGTTTATCAGATGAATAATATGCTGTTTCTAACAAATTATAAGCATATCGTAAATCTCCGTTTGCTATTTTAGCTATATATTTTATAGATTGTTTGTCTATTTTGATATTTTCAAGTTCATTATTTAAAATAACTCTATTTATTCCTTCTATTATTTCATCATCAGTAAGTGAATTTAATTCAAAGATTTGACATCTACTACGAATTGCAGGATTAATACTATGATACGGATTAGCAGTTGTAAGACCGATTAATATTATTAAGCCACTTTCTAAATAGGGAAGAAGTAGATCTTGTTTATCTTTATTTAATCTATGAATTTCATCCATTATAACAATAAGCTCTCCATACATCTTAGCCTCTTCAACTACAATATCAAAATCTTTTTTATTATTAATGGTAGCATTTAATAATCTATATTTTTTATCAATACTATTTACAATAGAAAAAGCAAGACTTGTTTTACCAATACCAGGTTTCCCATACAAAATCATTGAAGTTATGTAATTGTTTTTTACGAAATTAGAAATTATTTTATTTTTTCCTACTAAATGTTTTTGACCAATAACTTCACTTATATTTTTTGGTCTCATTCTTATTGCTAAAGGTTTCATTCAATCACCTAGAATATTATATCAAATTATATAAAAATATGATATAATAAAATAGTAAATATAATTGTTTTGTATATGGAAGTGTTTATGAAAAAGTATATTGATGAATTTTGTACATATTTATTAATAGATAAAAATTACAGTAATAATACTATCATCGCATATAAAACCGATTTGAATAACTTTTATAAAGCCATTGATAAAGATACTATTCTTATTAAAAATGATGATATTAAATGGTATCTAAAGCATTTAAAAGAAAATAACCATAGTGAAAAAAGTATTGCAAGAAATATTTCATCAATAAAATCATTTTATAAATATTTAGTAATAAATAATTATGTAAAATTTAATCCTGCAGAAAATATTGTTACTTTAAAATTAACAAAAAAATTACCGTCGGTTTTATCAATAGATGAAATAAATAAGATATTAGATATTCAAACATATGATAATTATTCTATTAGAAATAAAGCCATGTTAGAACTTATGTATGCCACTGGGCTTAGAGTGTCTGAACTTGTTAATTTAAAAATATATGATATTGATATAACGGATAGTCTTGTAAGGACAATGGGGAAGGGGAGTAAGGAACGAATTGTTCCTATTGGAGAAATTGCTAATAATGCATTAAATGAATATTTAAAAGTAAGATCTAGTTTTTTTAAAAAAGAAATTAACGATGATTTATTCTTAAATAATCACGGAAAAAAAATGACCAGACAAGGTTTGTTTAAAATAATAAAAAAAATAGCTAAGGAAAAAAATATCAAAAAAGAAATATCTCCACATACTCTTCGTCACTCATTTGCTACCCATATGATAAATAATGGGGCCGATTTAAAAATAATACAAGAGTTACTAGGTCACAGTGATATATCAACAACACAAATATATACACATATTTCAAAAGAACAATTAAAAGGTAATTTTAAATGTTATCATCCACATGGAGATTAAAGAAAGGAATTTTGATTATGAATTATGAATATAAGCCACAAGGTGTTTGTGCTAGAAAAATGGATTTTTTAATAGAAAATAATATTATCAAAGATATGAGAGTTATTGGAGGATGTCCTGGAAATTCTCTTGGTGTTAGAGCTTTTTGCATTAATAAAGATATTGATACTGTAATAAATACATTAAAAGATATTAAATGTGCAGCTAGAAAAACATCATGTCCAGACCAAATAGCACAAGCATTAATTAATTATAAAAAAGAAATCAATTAAATGATTTCTTTTTTTGTGGGTTATTTACAATTGTTAGTATTAAATGAATTATTTTCACTAGAATCATTCATTTGCTTACTAATATTATTATTCTTATTAGATTTAGCTTTTTTACTTTTCTTCATAAATTAATCACCCAATAATATTATTATCTTTTTCTTAATATATATACAAAAAATAATAATTTTATAGAAGTTAACATAATATACATTATAGGAATTATTGTTTTTTTATTTTTTATTATTTAAAAGCGCTTTTTCTTGATTGAATTTCTGTTATCTTAGCAAATACCTGACTAATGTTATTTTCATTTATCTCATTAATTCCAAGTTCTTTTAAAGCTTGTTTTTTAATATTCATAAGTTCCATAGTTCTACTCATTTTTTCTTCAATTTTATGGTCTATTTGCGTTTCAAATCTTCTATGTGCTTCTATTAAACGATTCTTAGATGCTTTTCCACTATGATATAAAGACATTGCAGTAAATAAAATACTTTCAAATACATACTGTTTATCTTCATCAAAAATAAATTCATTAGCTTTTACATATCCAGTTTCCTTAACAATGTACCCAAGTAAATACTTTAATTCATCATTATTATTTAAAGATTGAATGAAATGAAACAAATATTCTCCAATTTTATATCCTGTTTTTTCATCCTCAATATAATCCTTCAAAATATCTATAGTTTTAGATAATAATTGTTTTCCTTTTTCATTTAAACCATTATATATATCATCATTATTATTTTCATTTTTTCTTAAATTTAAACTATTTAATCTAAGTTCTACATCCATTATATAATCAGTATTAACCTTAATGTTTTTCATTTCATCATAAGATTTTATACCAAGCAAATTAAATAATAATACTTTTTTATCTTTAGGCCATTTATTTACGTCATCTAATTCCAAATAATTGTAAATCATTTGTCTTGATACTCCTAAAAATTTTGCCAATTTAACCTTAGAAATGCCTAGTTCGTGTAACAAATTATTTAACTCATTCATCATTTTCACTCCCAATATAATTTTAACACATATATTAAAAATGTCAATATGTAAACATTATGTAAAATAAAAAAACTATAATATTTATTATAAATACCATAGTTTTTTTCCGTTTTTTCTAACTTCTTTTATAATACCACCACCAAGGCATTGTTCACCTAAATAAAAGACACAAGCCTGTCCAGGGGTAACTGCCTTTACCAGTTGTGGATATTTTACTTCAATATAATCTTTGTGCCAAATCAAATTTACATCATTGTCCAATTGTCGGTATCTAAACTTAGCAGTACAATTTTGTACTTTTTCTCCTAACCAATTAATATTGTCAACAATACAAGAATCCGATAATAAATATTTAGTATTGCCGTTTAATGAAACATATAAAATATTCTTTTCTAAATTTTTACCGACAACAAAGCATCTATCAGAACATCCTCCTAAATTAAGTCCTTTTCTTTGCCCAATAGTATAATACATCAATCCAATATGTGTACCCATTTTTTCATTAGTGTCAATATTAATAATATCTCCAGAAATGTTTGGTAGATAATTTTCTAGAAATTTTTTAAAATTTCTTTCTCCTATAAAACATATTCCAGTAGAATCTTTTTTATTAGCAGTAATAAGTCCATATTCTAAAGCTATTTTTCTAACATTTTCTTTTTTTAAATCCCCAACTGGAAATAATATTTTTTCGAATTTCTCTTTGGCTACCTGGGATAAAAAATAAGTTTGATCTTTGTTTCTATCTATTCCTCTTAATAATTTACCATCTAAAATACGAGCATAATGACCTGTTGCTACAAAATCGGCTCCAAGTCTTTGAGCCTCTTTTAAAAACATATCAAATTTAATATACTTATTGCACATAATATCAGGATTTGGTGTTCTTCCAAGTTTAAGTTCATCTAAGAAATAAGTAAAAACATAATCCCAATACTCTTTGACAAAATCTATTCGTTTTAATGGAATTTGCAGTTTTTCACATACAGCAAGAGCATCGTTATAATCCTGTTCTTGGGGGCATATATTATTATTTAATGTAGGATTCCCCAATATATCATTATTAACGGAAGCATCCCAATTACGCATAAATAAGCCAATAACATCATATCCTTGATTTTTTAATAATATAGCAGCAACGCTTGAGTCCACTCCCCCACTCATTCCAACAACAACCTTCATAAAACTCCTTTCCAAAATGACACACATATTATATCATATTAATGTTTAAATTAAAAGTTTAGCTATATATTTTAAAATTTGTAACGAAATGAATGATTCATATAATGAACTTATAACTATAAATATTAAGGAAATTAACAAAACCTGAATATAGTTATTAAAAAATGATTTAAAATTTAAATTTTCTTTTTTAATAATTGATTTTATCAATATAATAGATAATTTTATAGAATATGAGCTTAAATATAATAAGATTAAAATATTAATAATCATATGGGGAAACACATAAAATATTGAAAGCACAATTCCTTTTAATTTATAAGTATAAATAATAGAAGATATTGTAAATCCTAAAGTAAAACTTTTATAAAATAAAATACATATTACAATTATAACACCTATAACAGAAATACCAATAATCCAAATAACAAATGAAAATAAAGTATTACTTATTATAGCATTTTTAAATATTAAAATATAATCAAATTTATCTTTAGATAAATTTGAAAAAAATTGTTTTATTGAATTTATTACAAGACTCTTATCACCCTTGTTTAGAATTACTATAAATATACTTCCAGTAATAATACCTATTATAGTTATTATATTTAAAAATGTCATAACTTTTTTATCATATTTTAGTATTTTTTTTAGTTTGTCCATATTATCACCCAATAAATATTATTAAATGATAATAAAAATTATTCCTTTTTTTATTAATTTATATTATAATTAAAAAGAGGTGAACTATTTTGAACAAGATTTTACAAAAAATTGTGATAATTATTTTTTTAATAGCTATGATAGGCATGTTTGTTGTTTCATTATTTCCTAGAGTATAAAATAGTATTATTACTATTTTTTTAATTCATCTCTAATTTCTTCTAATAATTTAATTTGTGGATCTTTCTTTTCTTTTTCTTCTTTATGGCAAATTCTATTAATAATCTTAACAAACATAAAAATACTTAAAGCAATAATTAAAAAATTAACAATATTTTGAATAAAATTGCCATAGTTTATAGATACTTTATTTATTTTTAAATATAGGTTAGAAAAATCAATTCCTCCAATTAATAGCCCTATAAAAGGCATTATAATGTCTTCTACAAGTGATGTTACAATCTTTGAAAAACTACTACCCATAATAACACCAACAGCAAGATCAATAACATTACCCCTAGAAATAAATTTTTTAAATTCTTTAATCATAAATCCTCCTCGTATATTTTACTAATTATATAAAATGCAAATTTATTAACAATTGGCAAATATAAAAAATTAGCTAAGATTTTTTTATATTTAATTTCTTTTTTTATTTTTGTTATATTTTTGTTACTATTATTATTCATAATTCTTAAATTATAACCAAGTGTAGAATAACTAATAGGATCAATCATCCCACTAGCATCTCCTACGAAAAAAACATTATTATATCTATTTAATATATCATTATTAGGTATGAAGTAACAATTAATTTTTTTGTATTTTAAATTATAAATCTTTTTTAATTGTGATAATGTTAAAAAATTATTGTTTATTTTATTTCTATTTATAATTTTAATATAATTACTATTTCTGATAGTTAATATTTCTATCATAGTTTTATTTTTAATATTATAATCAATTTTAAATAAATTATCCGCTTTATTTGATTTAACAGTTGTAATTAAATTAAATTTTTGTATATTGTGTGTTAAATTTAATCTTATTTCTGACATGGTCCCATCAGCAGCAATTAATTTTTTATATTTATACTTTTTATTTAAAATAACTAGATAATTGCTTTTTAAATTATATTTATTAATAATAACCTTATCAAGTATTTTTGCTTTATTTTTTTCAATTTCAGAAATTAAATAATCTTCTAATTTTTTTAAATTGATAATATATTTAGTTTTAGTAATTTTTTTATTTATGATTATATTTTCTTTTTTAGTAAAATTATTTATATTAATTATGAGTTGTTTTAACAAAACATAATTTTTATTACTAAGGGTTATATAAGATAATTTTCTTTTTTTAGAAATATCATTTTTATCTATTAATAAAATTTTATTATCATGACTAAGTTTATATGCCATTAATTTTCCATATAGACCGGCCCCTACAATAATATAATCATACATAATTATCACCTAATTAATTGTAGCATATTTTATCATTAAATAAAAGCAATAAAGAAAAAAAGAGTATTTCACTCTAATTCTCCCCTTCTTCTAACATACTAGTAATAAGTATTCCGTACCCTTTTAACGGATCTTCTACTACTACGTGTGTAACAGCTCCTACTATATAATTTTCCTGAATAATAGGGCTACCACTCATTCCCTGTACTATACCATTTGTTTTATTTATCAATTCCTGATCAGTTATCTCAAAAATTATATTTTTAGTTTTATTTAAAGTATTAGAAACACTGATAATATTAATATTATATTCTCCTACTTCATCACCATCTAATACTGTTTTTATTGTTGCTTTTCCCGTCTTTATATCATTATATTTAGCAACTTTATAAAGTTTACTACTATCAAATTTACTAACATAGTTCCCAAAAATACCTTTATTAGTATTTTCTTTAATTTTACCATCGACTTTAGCAGAATTAAAGGTAGCATTTTTCTCTCCTGGAACCCCATCATTTGATTTCGTAATGCCTGTTACTATTGATGGAAAAATATTTCCACTTTTAATATTTACTATTTTTTTTGTTGTACTATCCATAATTTCATGACCCAATGCACCAAAAATTTTAGTGTTTGGATCTATATATGTTAGTGTACCAACTCCTGTAATACTATCTTTAACATACAATCCCGTTTTAACTGTATTACCTATTTTGGCAACATTTAAGGTAGTAACTTTTTCCTTATTATTTCTTTTATAATTAACTTTTATACTATTATTACGTGCACTATTAATAATACTTAACATATTATCAATACTATCTACATCATTACCGTTGATTTTATCAATAATATCTCCTACTTTTAATCCTGCATCTTTAGCTGGATTTTTATTATCTACCTCATATGTACCTACAATAAGAATTCCATCATTAATTAATTTAATACCAATATTTTCTCCACTGGCAATTATGTAGTCTGAATATGCTTTTATATTAAATGGTATAAATACTATAAGAAGGCTTAAGAATAAATTATATACGCTTTTTTTTAAAAACATATAAATCCTCCTAACATACAGACTACATTTTTTAGTATTAATATTAAATAAAAAATTATACTAAAAATAGAATTAAAAATAATTCTATTTTAATTTTTCAATAATTTGATTTATATCTAAAATTTCTTGCTTACCAGTTTCCATGTTTTTTAATGTATATTTATTTAAATTTATTTCATCAGTACCTACAACAATGACATACTTGATTTTTTCTTTATCGGCAAAAGCAAAACTTTTTTTAATTTTTTTGTTCTTCATATCAACTATTACATTAATCTTATGATCACGTAAAGTAGTGGCTAAAAGTAACGAATTATCCATTGTATCCATTGGTATTATTAAACATTTTATAATATTATTAGATAAAATTTTTTCTTTTAAAATAGTATATATAGGTTCCAATCCAAAGGAAAGACCACAAGCTGGATATTTATTTCCATCATTAATAAAATCAGTAATGATTTTATTATATCTTCCACCACCTCCAAGGGAACAAGTTAATCTTTTTTCCTTATCAAAAAATTCAAAAACTAATCCAGTATAAATGCTAAGTCCACGAGCAAGTGTTGGAGAAAATAATGTATGTTCATTTAAATCAAATTTATTAATAAGACTTATTGTTTCATTAATTTCAAAAAGGCCTTCCTTAATATAATTATTATTGGTATTTTTATAAATATTATTATATTCATTAATATTTTTCTCAAAAATAGATAAAAGCTCTTTTGATTTAAAAGTAGGTATACCTATTTTATTAAATTCATCAAGCATTTCATTTTTTGAAATTTTTTCCATATGATCAATAATTGAAATAACCTTATCTATTTTTTCTTCTTCAATTCCACATTCTATGATTAATCCACTCATAAGTTTTCGATTATTCCATTTTATTACAATATCAATATTAAGTTTTTCAAACACTTTTAAGGCCATTATCATTTGCTCAATTTCAATATATCTATTATCAATACCAACGCAATCAACATCACATTGATAAAATTCACGCATACGACCTGTTTTAACAGGACCGTTTCTAAAAACTTTTCCTATTTCATATCTTTTAAAAGGCATTTTTAAATTTTTATTTAAAGCTATTACTTTACAAAACGGTATAGTAAGATCATATCTGAGCCCTAAATCTCTATTGCCTTGGTCTTTTAATCTATATGTTTCTGTAAGTATTTCTGCATCTTTAGCATATTTATAACTAAGTAAATCAAATTTATTTAAAATAGGTGTATCAATAGGCATATATCCATAAGATTCAAATATATTTTTCAATATATCAATAATTTTATTTCTAGCTATTTGTTCATTATTTAAGTAATCAACAGTACCCTTTAAATTTTGTATTTTAAAACCTTCCATAACACTTCTCCTTAGTTTATTATATCATATTTTTAAAAAAAGCAAGATTATATTTCTTGCATAACAACTATAATCATAGGTTTGCATTCAGTTTGTGTATAAAAATATTTCCCCAATTTTTCACGAATACCTATTTTAACTTTATTGTAATCAATGTAATGTTGTTTAACGTTTTCTTTTAATACTTTTAAAGAAATATCTTCTGCTTCTTTTATTAAATCAATATTATCCTTTACAAATACAAAACCCTTAGTAACTATTAAAGGTTTAGATAATATTTTTTTGCTTTTTTTATCAATAGTTGATGTTACTATAACAATACCATTATCAGCAAGTAATTCGCGATCCTTTAAAACAAGATCACCTATATCACTATTATCTTTACCATCTATAAACACTTCATCGACCTTGATAGACTCTTTTTTATCTACCAATTTTCCATTTACAAATGTAGTTACCATTCCATTTAATTTTAATAAGATATTTTTATCATTATAACCAATCATCTTAGCAGCGTTAGCAGCTTCTACTTGATTTCTATATTCACCATTAACTGGAAAGAAATATGTTGGTTGCAGCAATGATATCATCATCAATATATCTTCTCTTGAAGCATGTGGAGATACAAATTTTTTAGATAATATTATAAGTTTCGATCCTACTTTAGCAATTTGGTCAAAAATTTTAGTTGATGTAAGTTCTATTCCTTCGTAAATAGGAGAGGCAATTACTACCGTATCTTCCTCTTTTAATGTTACAAATTTATCTGATTTGCGTAATATTCTTTTTAAAGAAGAATATGGTCGTTCTTTTTCATTTGAAATAATAACAATTATTCCTTCATCGTTAACTTGATGAATACTTTTAATTCTATTTTTATCAAATTTTATAAATCCCATATCTATTGATTTTAAAATTATATTTTCCAAACTTTTCCCCATTATGACTATATTACGATCAGTTTTTGAAACAGCAGTTAACAATTCTTGAATACGATAAATTTGTGACCCAAAAATATTTAATAAAATTCTACCTGGTGTTTTAATAAGCGTTTCAGTAAACAAATCAAGTGCTAAATGATTAGGTGATGTAAATCCCTTTTTTGTTGAATATAGTGATTCGCTAAGTAAACATAAAACTCCCTGTTTTCCTACATAAGCAAGTTTTCCAATATCCGTCTTATAAGCTCTTGTCATAGTTGGATCAAAAACATAATTACCGGTAAATACTATTGCACCATCTATAGTGTTTAAAACATATAAATAACATTCTGGTAAAGCATGTGATACTTGAATTGGGAAAATACTATTTTTTCCAAAATTAACTTTTTTATGGGCTTCTAGTTCACATAAATTATCTATTTTATCTTTAGGTAAATCTTGCTTTATTATTTCCAAAGTAAACTTGCTGGCATATATTTTTAAATCTGGTAAATAAGACAAAAGATCACAAACAGCACCCATTTGTTCATCGTGACCATGTGTTATAAAAAGGCCAACTATTCTCTTTTTATTTTCAACTAAATAATCATAACTAGGAATAATATAATCAATACCAAGTAAATCATCCGATGCAAATTTTAATCCAGCCTCAAAAATAAATATATCCTTATCTACTTCAACAATATACATATTTTTTCCTTTTTCATTAAGTCCACCTAAAGCACATATTCTTATTTTACTCATACTAACCTCCTTTCTTTTTTCTTATCAATTATAACATTAAATGGGGTGAAAAGCAAACATTTACATTTATCTTGTTTTAGTAAATGTGGTGAATAGATTATTAGTTTTATAATTGCATAACATTCCATTTTTTATCTACTATCTTAAAAAATATAATTTATCCAAATCAATATTAAATATTAAATCACAAAATTCTAAAATTGAACTTGCAAATGGTTTAATATTATTTCTATTATTCAAAAATTTCTATATAAAAATCTATAAGTAACAATTTCATAGGCATCCATAAAAATATTAAATTAAAAAAATTTTCTTTATTTTTAATATTTTCTGCACCAATATGAATATGTGTTCCTGTTTTATCTGAAACAAAAACCTTTTTTCTTATTATCTTACAAAGTAAAGCTATTTTCTTCCAATTGCTTTTACTGTTATTAAGTATAGGTATTGCTTCTCCCCCATCAAATAAAAAAATCATCTTTTATATACCACATTTTATTAAAATTATAACTTATTAAATCTTTTTTATTTGATCTATATTGGCATCCTCAAACACAATATCAAAACCAAAGTTAATTTTTTTACTTATATTTAAACAATCTCTTAATCCAAGATAATCCTCTTTTATCTTTTCTATTAATCGTTTTTTTCATAGTTAGATAACTCGCTAAAATTTAAATTCATGTAAGAAACTATTTGCTCTAAATTAATAAATATCATTATCATTTACACTGTAAAATTTTTTGCTTTTATCAAATTTTTTTTATCTGTTTGTTCAAAATTTTTAACATATTGCCTTAAAAAATAAATTTTGTCTAAATTATTATCAAATATCAAATCACAAAATTCTAATACTTGATTTATATTTATTTTTCTAAAATAACTATAATCATCAAAATCAGAAGGTCTTTCATTTAATCTTTTAGTTATTATATTAAAATTAAAAGTAGAACTATTAGTATATTTTAATAATTTAAATAGAAAATTAACATTATTTTGCCATATAACTGGATTAAATGTGCCATTTGGACATCTAAATTCTATTGTATTATTTATATCTTCTTTATTTAAATACTGAATATTACTAAGTTCAATAGCCCAAATTTTTTTATCTGTTTCAGGTATTAACCATTTTATAATAGTATTTAAATTAATTTCACCATTTTTTAAATATTTTTTTATAATATATAAATCATCTAACCATTTACCTGATAATTTTTTAGCATATCTATAGATACTAGGCCTTTCATTTAAAAATTCACCATAAAAAAATCTATAAATAATATTTTCATAAGTTATCCATAAAAGTACTAAATTCATAAGGGAATCAACATTAGTAATTGTTTGTGCACCAATATGAATATGTCCAGCAGTCGTTCCACTTAATTCAGAATTTTTATTTAAAATAGTACATATTTTGGCAATATCATTCCAAGTTTTTACATTATCCTTAAGTACAGGCGTCGCTATTTCTCCTCCATCAAATAAAGAACTTTCGTTTTTTGTATACCAATAATTACTATTAAAATTTGCCATATTAAGCGCCATACTTATATTTTTATTTAAAGCATTTTCATATTCAAACTCTAATCCAAAAGTTGAATTATCGTTTAGATTTATACTATTTCTTAACTCTAAAAAATATTTATTGATAATATTTAATATTGCTTTTTGATCGTTCAACGAATATTTAGATAAATAGTCATTATCCTTTTTTTTCAATATATTAAAAATTTCATAATTATTCATATATTCACTTCTTCGATATATATAATATCAAAACAAATAAATTTTGTCAAAACAAAAAGAGAACAATTGTTCTCTATCTATATTAACGCTAACGAAAGTTAGTTAGCGGACATATTTTCAAGTGTTTTATAATTTATAAAACACTTGTTTCTAGATGTCACATTATTTATAAAATTATTTATCTACTTTTAGTATATACAAAAACAGCAAGAATATTCCAATTAATAAATATTTTTAAAAATTTCTTTATCAATCAAAATTTTGATGAAGCTTTAGTCACATTTGCAGTCCTTCTTTCTTATTTTATTGATAATTATCTTTTTTTATTCATTCAAAACGTTAATTAATTCTTTTTCTAAAGCATTAAATTTTCCACCGTTTAAAATAACATTTTTTATCTTGAAATTATTAACTAAATTAATAGCTTCCACTGTGATCATAATTTCCATGTGGTGATTGTCAATTAGTAAGTCGATTTTTGGCAAATAAAAACAGCTGGTTTAACAACTGTTTATCGGTTTATTAATATAATTGAACGCTTGCTTTTTTCAAGCAACGAGAAATCTTTTAATGAATCATCTAATAATCTTTCTATCTTAACAATTCTATTATGAGTAAATGATTCATGTAGAACGATTGCAACATCTTCATCATCTACATAATAATCTTCTTTTAAATAATATGGATCAAAGAGATATGCAAAATTTTCATCAATTTTCGTAATTAAAATATAGTGTTCTGTGTCTTGCCAACACCGAGCTATGATTACTCCATTATCATTTAATGAATTCTTCATTTTCTCAAGAGTAACATTTTCACCATATAATATTTTACATTTAATATCAAATTGTTTATTGTTGTTTGCATATTCAACAAAATATTTTGCTAATAATTGTGCATGCTTTCTTGATGTTCCTCCTTTACCTTCTATGCCATTCTTGTCCTCAACATCCAATGTGAATTTATATATGGCTTTTAATAATTCAACGGGAACATCTTCTCTATCATATAAATAAGCTAAAGCATTAACAAAAGAAGTAGTTCCACAATCATATTCAGTATTCTGATATCTTAATGGGACTTTCATATCATTACCTCCACATTAATTATATCATGTCTTACTTATTTTTTAGTTTCTTTTTCTAATTCTTTTAAACTTTTATCTAGAATTGGTAAATTTCCTGACATGGTTCCACCTAATCTTTTACTGCTATTTCTTACTTCTTTGATAACTTCATAGTGAACAGAATTTGCAGCATATTTATCTACATTATCTCTTTTTAATTTAGTATCTATTTGAGCGATTCTAAATATATTATCAGCTAGTTTTTCACTACCCATATCGTCTAGTATATCTTCTTTATATCTTAGTTTCTTTCTTTTCAAAATATCAGCAGCAGTTTCACCATTATATAACCATTTATATCCTACATTGTGAAATCTAGCTAAGTCTTTTACTCCACTATTAACTGCTGTTTGATTTAAATTATTGAAATTTTCTTATTTACTATATTCAAGCAACGGCATAAAATCTCTTGCTAACCAATATTCATGATTATTTTAATCAATATGTTTTATATCTTCAAATATTTTTTTAGTATATTCTTTTACTTCATTCATTTTATCAATCACCCTCCTATGGACTACAATTCTCTATTTTTAATTTATTATTTTCAATTTTAAACATAATACTACCATCTTGATCTGTTCTATATATTTTTGAACCTTCTAAATTATTTAGTATTTCTTTATTAGGATGACCATACCTGTTATTCTTTCCAACACTAATAATGGAATATTTTGGATTTATCCCATTAATAAAATCTTTGCTACTACTTGTTTTACTTCCATGATGTCCTACTTTTAATACATCTATATCAGAAATATTGTATTTATCTAATATATCCTTTTCTTTCTCTATTCCTGCATCTCCCATAAACATAAATTTATATCCATTTAGTTCTGTATAGATAACATTACTGTTATCATTTTCATTATCATATTCCTTGGTTTGTAAGAAATAAAGTTTGGCATTATCGATATTCATTTCTTTAATACATGAATAATACTTTATTTTTTTCTTATCTAAAACTTTTATCAATTCATTTTCTAAGTCATTAAACTCGCCACAATTAAATATTACTTTCTCTACTTTAAAGTTATTAACCAAGTTTATTGCTTCTCCCATGTGATCATAATCTCCATGCGTTAATATTAAATAATCAATACTTTTTAATCCCTTACTTTTTAATAAAGGTAAAATAGTATTATTTAAAATACTTTTATTGTAAAGTCCACCAGTATCAATTAAAATATTCCCTTTATTTTTTGGAAAAATAATTAATGATGAGTCTCCTTGATTTACATCTAACAATATATAATAAAAATTGCTATTTATATTATTATAATTAAAGTGAAGGAAAAAAATTAAAACTAAAAAAACACTATATTTATATTTTTTATGATTTAAAGATATAAAGAAAACTAAAATAGCTATATAATAAATTATAAATACAATTATATTAATATGACACAGTGTTACTTTGAAAAAATTTATATGACTAAAGTATAATGATAAATTTTCCAAAATAAGTATCAATAGCCTAAATAATAAATTTAACTTAGGAAATATAAATACTATTAAACTAAAGGGAAAAATTATAATACTTATAAATGGCACAAAAATTAAATTTAATAATATACTTAATATATTAATTTGAAAAAAGTTATTTACAATAACAGGAATTGTACTAATAAATGAAATTAGTGAAACTTTGAATAATTTTCTAAAATAATTACTATTTTGATTTATAAATTTACTATTAATAGTAATAGAAATGGTAACTATAAATGTTAAAAGAAAAGAAATATTATATAAATTATAAGGGTTTAAAAACAAACTTATACATAATAGTATGATTAATATTTGAAAATTGGACAATGATAAACCTAATCGTTTATTTATAGCTATACCTATATATAAGAAAACAGCTCTCGATATAGATTTAGTATAACAAGTCAAAAATAAGTAGAAAAAAAGAATTAAAATATTTATAATTACAATATATTTTTCTTTTATTATTTTTTTAAACATTATAGTTACAATAGATATTATTAGATAAACATGCATACCAGAAATTGCAAATAAATGATTTATACCATTAATTTGATAAGATTGATATATTTTAGTATCTATCATAGTATTATCACCAAGAATGAAAGCATTTAAATATGGATTATTTATTTTATTAATTCTTTTTATAATCAAATTTTTAATACTATAAAATAAATGACCTGATTTTATTTTATATATTTTAGTTTTATCTATTTTAAAATATATTCTTTTAGACATTAAATAATTTCTATAATTGAATAAATTAAAATTAGAATTGCCATCAATTCTTTTAAAATGACCAAAAACTTTAACTGTATCTCCAATATTATATTTTTCTTTTTCATAATCATAAACTAAAAACGATTCTCCACACTTTATTTCTAAAATATTAAAATTTTTCTTCTTTTTTATATTTGTAATAATACCTACTATATGTTTACAATTAGAGTTATAATTTGTCTTAAAAAAATGTAATTTTAATGTTATTAAACAATAAAGAATTGTTAACAATATTAAACATAAATAAAAATATTTAGACAGTAATATTGTCTTTAATTTTGTCAAAAATACTATCTCCAATACCTGCTACATTCATAATTTCTTCAATATTATTAAACAAACCATTTTTATTTCTATAATCAATAATTTTCTGAGCTTTGGATTTACCAATGCCAGATAAAGTCATTAATTGTTCTAAAGTAGCTGTATTTATATTTACGATAGAATTATCTTCTTTACTATCTGTTAATTCAATACATCCATCTTGATTATCCTTATTACAATTATCAATAATACTTGCATATTCTTCTTTTGTGTTAACTTCAATATTATTATCCTTTTTATAGACTATAATAACGTCTTCATCTTTTAACTTTTTGCTTAAGTTAATACTAGAAGTATCAGCATCATCTAAAAGACCACCAGCTAAATTAATAACATCAATAATACGTGCATTATCCAAAACTTCATAAACATTAGGATTTACAACATGCCCTTTTAAATCTATTTTTATTTTATTATTTTTATTATTACTAATCTTTTTAATAGGTTTTTCAATTTTTATATCATTTTGAGTGGTATTATTATTTTTATTATCTGATTTATAAATTATAATTATTATAGCTATTATAAATATTGGTACTAATGCTAAAAATTTTTTCATATTTCCTCCTTCTATGCCCTATTTATATATACTATAATTTTTATAAAAACCCTTTAAATAAAAATTTTATTTCATAAAAAAACACAGTTATAAAATTAAATAACTATGTTTAATAAGCTATATATTATTTTTCTATTTTTTCAATAGCCATTTTTATTATGTTTATTGAGTTTTGTAATTTAGAGCTTTCTTTTTCTGTTAATTCAACATATACTTTGTTTTGAATTCCATTTCTATTAATAACTGATGGCAATCCAACGTAAACATCATTATCCTTATCATAAGTAGATACTGTTATAATGTTATTTTCATCTCCTAAAATACTATTAGTAATTTTAACAAGACACATACCTATGCCATAATAAGTAGCACCTTTACGTTTAATTATTTCATAAGCTGCATTTTTAACATCATCACAAATTTTTTCACATTCTTCCTCTGTTAAAAAATTATTAATATTTTGTAATCCAATGTTAACATTACTCCAAGGCACAAACTCACTATCACCATGTTCACCTATTACATAAGCGTGAACATTCTTAGGATTAACTTTAAGTTTTTCCCCAATTAAAAACCTTAAACGAGCGGTGTCTAAAATTGTGCCAGATCCGATAACTCTACTAGCTGGTAATTTAGAATATTTATAAGTCAAATATGTCATTACATCAAGTGGATTGGTAGCAACCACAAATATTCCGTTGAATCCACTATTCATAACATTTGATATAATATTTTTAAATATTTTACTATTTTTAACTATTAAATCCATTCTAGTTTCGCCAACTTTTTGATTAGCACCGGCTGCTATTACAACAATATCTGCGTTATTACAATCCTCATATGATCCACTTTTAATGTTCACTTTTGAAGGGGCAAAAGCCAAGCAATGGTTTAAATCCATTACTTCTCCTTCTACTTTGTTTTCATTAAGATCCATTAAAATAAGTTCATTTACATATGTTTTTTGATTGATTAAAGCATAAGCATAACTCATACCTACATTTCCACAACCTATTAAAACAACTTTATTTTTCATATTATCACCATTTACATAATACAATATAAACACTTTTTAGTCAATAAAAATAATAAAATATTAATTATAATTTTCGGCTTTATTTGATACTTTACATTTTATTTTTTGCATAATTTTTATATCATACGTATTAGGCCTTTGTTCTAATTTTTCTCCATCAATACACCAGTTTTTGAAATCATTATCACTTATACTAAACTTAATATTATCTGTTTTAATCAATTTATAATATTTACTTTTCTTTAATAATTTAATCGATAAAAAGCCGATTGCTAATTTAATAACAGAACCGGTATTAGCAATAAGTACTTCAAATTTATCATCATTTAATTTTGCATCATGGTAAAATCTCATACCAGCAACTTTATTAGCATTAGAAATTAATACAAGTGGTGTCTTGATAAAAGTTTTTACCCCATCTATTTCATAATTTACGTGATACAATTTTGTTTTTTTTGTTAGTAAATCTATAATACCATTATTAATATAAGCAAAATAGCCAAATTTTAATTTATCTTGTTTAGATGTTTCATAAGGAATATTTAAAAGTTTACCAAATCCAGCCGTATAAGTAAATGGAACATTATTTATAGATAAAATATCATATGATACTTCCTTACCATTTAATATTTTTTTAAAACTAGAAAAAACATTATTAGAAAGTCCAAAAGACGTTTTCAAATCATTTGTAGTTCCTACTGGAAGATGTCCTAACAAAAAAGGTTTTTTTCTATTTACATTACCTCTTACAAGTTCATTAAAAGTTCCATCGCCACCCATAGAAAGGACAAGATCATAAGTACCATCCAAATTTTCAATAATTTTTGTAGCATCACATCTTTTTTTAGTTTCTATAAAATCTACTAAATATTTTTTTCTCAAAGCTATTTTTTTAATATTATTAATTTTTGCAGCAATATTTTTTTGATTTCCACTATATGGATTGTAAACAACTAATATTTTTTTCATAACACTATCTAGTCCTTCTGTTTTCATACTCATCAATTGGATTATTAAAATACATGTTTTTTAATGTTTCTTTATATCTTTCGTGATAAATTTTATTTAATGATTTTTCATTGTCACCATAAATAATTTTTTTCTTTATTTCTCCCTCTAAAATATCTATTTTTGCTATTAACTGTTCTTTATACTTTTTAGATAAATATTTATTATATTTATATTCAACAATATTTCTATATCGACTAAGATCATTTAAAGCTTCTCTTAAAGATGAATCTGTTTGTGAATCATCATCCGCAACACTTGCTAAGAAATAAATAAACTTATTTAATTTTCTTTTAGTCGATTTAATTAATAATCTTCGCACCATATCAGGATTTATAATAATCATTTTGCTAATTTCTATACCATATTTACTGCTATTTTTAGGATTAAAATTTAATCCATTCAAAATGTTTTTATTAAGTATTATAACGGAGCCATTACCTGTTCTTTTACAAATATAATTTTTCATTTAGTCCCTCTTTTCTAATAAATCTGGTCTTCTTTCCTTTGTTCTTTTTATTTGTTGCTCTAAACGCCATTTTTTAATATTAGCGTGATGCCCAGATAACAGAACATCTGGAACTTTTAATCCTTTATAATTATACGGATGAGTATAAACAGGATAATCTAAAAGATTATTTTGAAATGAATCATAGGTATATGAATCTTTTTTAATAACACCATCAAGAAGTCTAACAACACTATCAACAATTGCCATAGCAGCAATTTCTCCCCCAGTTAAAACAAAGTCTCCTATGCTTAATTCAATATCAGCAAGAGTTCTAATTCTTTCATCAAATCCCTCATAATGACCACATATCAATATAATATGTTTGAAATTTGTTAATTCATATGCTTTTTTTTGATTATATTTTTTCCCTTGCGGAGTTAATAAAATAACTTGAGAATTACTATTTTTTAAATCGTTTACGGCATCAAAAATAGGCTGAGGCATTAAAACCATTCCTGCTCCTCCACCATATTGATAATCATCAACCTTTTTATGTGGATTTTTGGAATATGATCTAATATCTATAATATTAATTTCAACTTTAGCATTATCAATGGCTCTTTTTATTATTGATTCATCAAAAATTTTAAACATATTAGGAAAAAGAGTTAAAATATCAATTCTCATCGAACAATCCTTTCATATAATTTATTACAATGATTCTCTTATCTAAATCGACATTATTCACAAAATTTTCAATATAGGGAATTAAAAATTCCTTTTTATTTTTAATTTTTAAAATAGAATATAAAGGATTTTTAACTATTTGTATTACTTTTCCAATATATTTATCATCAGAATAAACATCCATACCAATCAAATCATTTAAAAACATTTTAAAATTATAATCATCTTTTTTTATGTATACCAAAGATCCTTTAAATTTTTCTATTTGATTTATATTAAATATCGATTTAAAAGTTACCATATCATAATTTTTATGTTTTCTATAAGAGTCAATTATAAAAAGTTGATCATTTATATAAATTTTATTATCAGGCTTAAATACATCGTTTTTGTATTCAAAATCACTAATTATTCTAATTTCTCCCTTTAATCCATGCGTATTTACAAACTTTCCAACACAAATTTTATCCATATTATCACCTTAATTCATACAAAATAATACTAGTAGCAACACCTACATTTAAACTTTCACAAAGATTATTCATTGGTATATAAATAAATTTTTCACATATATTTTTTATAATAGATGAAATTCCAGTCCCTTCATTTCCCATTATTATAGCAAATTTTTCTTTCGTTTTTAAGCTATCAATCGAAATACCACATTTTACATCCGTTCCAATTATTAAATACCCATTTTTCTTTAAATCTAAAAGAAATGAATAAATATCTGCAATGATAATATTAATATTAAAAATCATTCCTTGTGACGCTCTAATTACTTTACTATTATAAGCATCAACACAATTTTTACTAAGAACTAATGTCTCTACATTAAAAGCAACACAACTTCTGATAATAGTTCCAAGATTTCCAGGATCTTGAATATTATCCAAAACAAGAATTTTTTTGTTTATGGCTTTAGATTCTACTTTATTACATACAGCCATTATTTTCGGGGGATTTTCTAAATTGCTTATATATTTTAAAACTTTATTAGTCACTTTGATAATTTTTCCATCATAATTAAAATTATATCCATTTTCCACAAGAATATAGCAGACCTTCCCTTTTTTGATAGCCTCTTTTACCAAATGTTCCCCTTCAACTATAAAAAGATGTTTTTTATCTCTATATTTTTTTTCATTTAATTTTTTTATATTTTTAATAAAATCATTATTTATTGATGAATAAAACATAATATCACTACTCCAAAAACATCTTTCTCGTAATAAAATTAAATATCATAACAATTAATGTTGCTATTACTTTGCCAAATACATAATATACATTTAGTAAATCTATACATAAATATAAAACTATATTATTCAAAATAAGACCAATAACACTAAATAATATAAATAGTATAAAATTTAATTTTCCATCTTTATTTTTATTTATATCAAATACCCATATAATACTAGCTATATAATTATATATAACGGAAATAGTAAACGATAATGTATTAGCAATTATTGTATTTATATGAAAGACTTCCTTAAATAAAATAAGAAAAAAGAAATCAATTACTGTAGCTATTACACCTACGATAGTAAATTTAAATATTTGATACAATAATTTTTGCTGTTTCTGCCTTAAATTAATTGGCATAGAGCGAATAATTTTATTAAATTCTATTTCTAATTTATTTTTCTTCATAAATACTCCTTAAAAACTTAATATTAATTATACAACAAAATATATTAAATACAAAATTTATCTTTTATTTCTATTTTTTAATTTATCATACTGATATTGATATTCTAAATCACTAATCCATTCGCATGACTTAATATTTTCTTGTAATGTTTTATTATTATTAAATGATTCTTGAAATTCTTTTTCTGTATATATAAAATCATTATCAATAATAACAATATCCCCTTTTTTTAATATTTCATCCTGACATGATGAATATCCAGTTGCATTAATATTTGTTTTATTTATGTCATTATAATATATTTTATTATCATGAAGTAATCTTCCTATATTATCTAATCTACAGTCGGTCCAAATTAAATGTTGATCTCTTAACTCCTTATATATATTAAATAAATCAAAACCATCTATATTTATTGTATCAACTTGTTGTGTTATTTCAATACAAATCAAAACAGAATCATTATTAATACATTTAATTTCCTGCCTATAAATAGGTTTTAAAAATCGCTTATTATCTTTAATAAAAAAACATTTTCTCTTTTTCCCAACTTTTAATACTTTATCCCCTATTAAAATAACATTGGAAAATCCACCTCTACCCAAATATTTAATATCATGATAATCAAGAGAAAAATAATTTTTTAACTCTTTTAATATAATTCTTAATGTATCTAAAATTTTTTCTTGTTCTAAATCCTTCAAAGTCAAATTATTAATTGATACTAATTCTAATATTATTTTATCAGGATTTGTATCTATAACACAATCAAGTTTTTTTATAAAGTTATCGGTAACATTGTATTCTTTTAATATATTTTTTAATTCTAATATTTTTACTGAATTATTAATAATATAATCAAGATTATCAATAATAGTTTGATTTTTACCCTTAGAGTTTATTATATCCTTAATAAAGTTATTAGTTTTAAATATTAATTTGTTATCTATAATATATTTAAAAACATCATTTAAATCAATCTTTCTAATTATAAAAATATAATCAGAATTTAATTTTCCATCCAAATAATACGGCATTAAAGTTAAAACTTTTTTATTTATATAACTATTATCTACTTCACTAATTTTGTTTATTATTTTAAATATATTCTTTTTATATTTATTAACAAGTAAATCAAGATTAGAATAAAATAAATCAAAAGTAACTATATTTTGAATAAAATTTTTATCTAATTTTTTCAAAAAATTTGTATAATCACTTGTTTCTATTAATTTTTTAAAATTATCCATATAATATATAATCCTCCATATAAAAAAACTAGTTAACTATATAGATTCATCAACTAATTCACATTTATTCCCTTCTGTTTTTACTTCGTAGATATAACTATTATTATTTTTAGTTATATTTATAAATGTCATATCATCATCAAATTTTTCGCCCGTTTTTGGATTAACAACATTAATATCTATATATCCCAAATCTTTTAAATAGCCTAATGTAAGCGTAATACATTTATCTCCTTCAGGTAATTTAAAAATATGATCCGCACCCCATGTTACAGCCGCTTCTTTTATATTTGAAATTTGTGTATTGTATAAACTATCTTTGCTATTTTCCATTTGCTTAGAAACTGACGGAATAGCAATTAAAGCAAGGAGTGCAAGTATTACCATAACTGCTAGTAATTCAATAAGTGTAAAAGCTTTATTTATTTTATTCATTATTAACCTCTTCTTTAAAATCAACAACTGGACATTTCTGTGTATCATCATCATAAACAGAATATGTATACCCATTTTCTTTTTTTGTTATATTTACAAATATTTTATTATCATCTAATAATTCACTATTTAAAGGGTTTTTGATGTTTTGATCAATATAACCATATTGTTTTAAAAAAACTAACGTAAGAGTAACACAACTAGAATATTTTTTAATTTTACTTTTATTTTCACTACCATACATTTCAGCAGCCATTTTAATTGTTTTTAATTGTTGAATATATAATTCATCTTTTTTTCTTTTAAACTGACTAGACACTGTAGAAATAGTGAAAAGTGCAAGCAAAGATATAATAACGATAGACGCCAAAAGTTCTATTAAAGTAAATGCCCTTTTCATATTCTCACCATATTAATTATAAAATATAACCAGAATAAAGTCAATTACTCTGATTATTAATTTATTCACGATACTCAAATTCATAATCCAATATATAGATCATATCTCCGTTTTTTGCCCCCATTTTTCTTAATTTATCTTCTATTCCCATTTTTTTCATCTTGTTAGAAAATCTACGATATGCCTCATCAGACGCAAACCATGTCATTTTCAATAATTTTTCTATTTTGTCACCCTTAACTCTGAAACCATTTTTTTCTTTAATTATTTTAAATGGTTCCTCTTCTTTTTTATATTTATAAACTACATGACTTTCTTCTTTTCTTGCTAAAGGTTCTTTTTTAATCTTATCTAAATAATCCGCAAGAACATTAATAACTATATCTAACCCCTTAGAATCAATTGCAGATACTGGATAGATAGGAATGTCAACTTTGCTTTTCAATTTGTCTAAATTTGTATTTGAATTTGGCATATCCATTTTATTAGCTATTATTATTTGGGGTTTTTTCATAATATCTTTATTAAAATTTTCAAGTTCTTTATTTATTGTTAGAAAATCTTCATATGGATCCCTATTTTCAGAAGCAGAAATATCTATAACATGAGCTATTACTCTAGTTCTTTCAATATGTTTTAAAAACTTATCTCCTAAACCTTCTCCAAGAGAAGCCCCTTTTATAAGACCTGGTAAATCTGCTACAACATAACTACGATGATTACTAGCACTAACTACTCCTAAATTAGGCTTTAAAGTTGTAAAATGATATGCTGCTATTTTTGGTTTTGCCTTACTTATTTTAGATATAATAGTAGATTTTCCAACACTTGGAAGGCCTACCAAGCCAACATCAGCTAATAATTTTAATTCAACTTTTACTTTCTTTATCTCACCAGGTTCCCCATTTTCACAAAAAGCAGGGGCAGGATTTGAGTGAGTTGCAAAGGCCATGTTACCTCTACCACCACGTCCACCTCTAACTGCCAAAAAAGAATCATCTTTATCAATCAAATCAGCAAGCACTTGGTTTGTTTCTAAATCAATTATGATAGTTCCTGGTGGAACTTTAATAATTAAATTTGAAGCATTTTTTCCATGCATTGCATGTCCTTGACCATGCGATCCATTTTCTGCCTTATATAATTTCTTATATCTTAAATCAATTAATGTATTAAGTCCTAAATCAACTTTAAATATAATGGAGCCACCATTACCACCATTACCGCCAAATGGTCCTCCCATTTCTACATATTTTTCACGTCTAAATGCCATACAACCATTACCACCACGTCCAGCATTTAATTCTAATATTGCTTCATCTACAAACATATTTCACCTCAATCAAGTAAAATAATTATACTATAAAATTAAAAAAAAAGATACTTTATAGTATTCTTTTTTTTATTTTACTTTGTTTATTTCCACAAATTATAATTGTCATTACTATCTAACTTAAATGTATAAATAAATTTCGCCATTTTTTCAAGATATTTATCAAAATCAAAACTTGTTCAGTTAAATCAATATAAAATACGTTATATATATCATCTTGCCATTTTACTCTTTTGTATCACAAGTTTGATAAGCAATAACTACGGTAATATTTATTGTATATCATTTTTTAGAGCCTTTATAATTTTATACTGAATAGTTCTATCACAAACGCCACCACAACCTGTATCTGCTAATTTATAAATATTTTGATCAGCTAAATCATTGATTTTACCAAATGCAATTTCATAAGAAGGAATATCATTATTTTGATAATCTATACCTCCAAATATTTTTTTAAGTTTATTATTTAAATCATTCACTGATACTTCTTTTTGCTTTGCGTTTTTATTTTTCTTAATTTCATTATCCCTTTTTAAAAAGCTATCAAAATACCTTTATCATATGCTATAACTATTAATCCTAATAAAATTATTATCAATAAACAATTAGAAATATTACACTCCTTTTCATAAAGACACACCTCTTATTCTAAGATAAGTATAACATAAAACAGTTTACACGATAATATAAGGATCATAATTTTTTAGTATTATTGCAAAAGAAATAACTTAATTTTTTATTCAAATTTGCATTATCATCTTAATAATTTTAATATTATTGTTAATTAATTTTTCTTTTCAAATATACTTAATATTTTTGCAAATGTATATATAATTTTAACACTTTTGTTCATAGCAAATTTTTTTTCACAAGCTTTACCTGCAATTGTTAAACTAGAAATTAAACTTATTACAATAAGTGATATAAGAAGTTCATTACATTTTAAATTTGACACAATACTTGCAATTATTACTGTACCAGTAGAACCTGAAATAATTCCACAAATATCACCTACTACATCACAACAAAAAGATGATACTTTATCCTTGTTTTTTATCAATTTCAAAGCCATTTTTGCTCCGCTTTTTTTCTTTGATGCCATAGAATGAAATGGTGACGGGCTTACAGAAGCAATGGCTACACCAATCATATCAAATATTATTCCAATAATTATTATAAATACAGTTATAACTATTCCTAAGATAATTGATACATTAGAAATAACTGTATTTGCCAAAAAAGTAAAAAAGATAGACAAAAAAAGGGCAATTAATGATATTTTTAAAATCCATTTATAATTATTTTTCATTTTTAACAAACATTCCTTTCTTCGTCCTTTCAGTCCTCTGAAAGGCACACATTGTAATTAAAATAATTATTTTTTTGATATAATAGTAAACTGTTATTAGGCATACTACAAAAGCACGTAGAGGTGAGTGGTGAATATTTTTATCTTTTGCTTTAGTATTTTTGTATGCTTAAAATTGTTTACCAAGATTGTGCAAGTATTGATGTTCACAAAAAAACTATTGTTGTTAATATTTAAAACCAATGATAGAGATATAACTGATTATCAAACTAAATCATTTAATACTTTTACTGAAGATTTAATTAGTTGCAGCGATTAGTTAGTTTCTAATGTCAATATTGCTAATGCCTTAACTGATATTTTTATTTTCAACCTTCTTCTTATAAAATAAAAAGGTCTTAGACCTTTTTATACTTCTATATGGCAATTAATAAAGTTAACTTTACGTCTTAGGTCAAGTTGGATTTCCCCATATTCTACTTATCGTTACCAATAAGTGGTTCCCCTTTAAAGAATAAGATATAGTGTTGCCAGATATATGACTTGATTACCACTTAGTACGTACTGTAATCCTATATTAATGTCACTCTAGGAGTTTTCCTCTACAATCATTTATTATTAGTCTCTTTTGCAATAAATGTTTCATAACAGTTACAATTATTAGCTAGATAATATCAACTATACGTTAATCCCCATATATCACTCAAGGCAAGCTACACTATTCATAACTTTCGCCACAAATAGGTTTAATCCTTGTTCGTATCCGGTCCATCAGTATACACGTATAGGCCAAACACAAAGAAAGGTCTCAAATAAATGGTGGGTCGGAATCGTATGCCATTACGAGCGCCCAACATTAATTCTTCCAGCACCCACCCCAAACTGGGCGTAAGAAGCAAGCACCAAAAGCTTCACAGATGTGCTAATGTACGGTTTTTTAATCCCGTCTTCATAATAAATGTAATTGACTAGAATAATGTGCCATTACAAACTAAATATTATCATTTATTTTCTATTTTGTCAAATTTATTTTTCACAATTAAAATTTTTCTTTTTAATATTAGATTATTATAACATTAATATATATTTCATCTATTCTTTCAGTTATTTTATAATTTACATTTTTTCAAATGCCTAGCAATTATATTTTTAACATAATTAAATAAGAATGATAATAATATACATAAAACAACTCTAAATACACAAACTATAAATACATTTATTTCATAATTTTTCCATTCGATTAAGCATTGTTCAATTGAATGAATACATAATATAATTAAAGTTAATTTTCCAATATTAGAAAAAAGCTTTTTTAAAATATCTATATTAGTGAAAAATTTACATAATTCAATAATACAATAAGATGCACTCAAAGACTGCAAAATGCATAATAATCCATATGGATAACTTCTCATAGCAATTTCAATATTAAATTTAAAACCTAAACAAATTGTCCAAATTAAAAACATAGCGATAAAACATGTTGTTTTATTTACTTTAATTTTTTTAAATTCATTTTGATACCAATACCCAATATATAAGTAAAAGACAAAGACAAAAACTAAATCAAATCCTTGTGGCAACCAATATAGTGCCCCTATTTCTATTCCTAATAATAAAATAAAACTAAATATAATCATTCTATTATAATTATTTTTTAAATTTAAATTAATATAATCAAATAATATCTTGCTAAAAAATAATGTAATTAAAAACCAAATAGGTCCAACACCATTAAAGTTATGCCCCAAAAATATATAAGAACAACCGTTTCCCCATAAAAACTGTTTAACAATCTCTTTTATCAATAATTCAAAATTAAATAAACTATTATTTTTTAGAAATTGAATAAAAATACATATCAAAATTACTATAAAATATGGTATCAATAATTTTTTAATATTTTTTTTAATATTCTTTTTAATATCAGATTTATTTTGTGGTATCTTATAGGTCATTCCTGATAAAATAATAAATAAAGGCATATGAAAAGAATAAATTAATGGAATTAATTGTCGTGGTAAAGTTGAAGTATGACCGATAATCATAAAAATTATAGTTATACCTTTTGCAACATCTATCCATTCAATTCTTTTTTTTATCATAAACTACTCCTTTTATACAAATTTGAACAAGACAAACAATACATTATTATAATTATTTCAATCTCTACTAAATAAATCTCTAGAATATATCTCAGTAGATAATGTTTTTACATTTTCATCAAATCTATTAACAACAATAATATCAGATAATTGATCAAACTTTAAAAGATCATTAATAATTTTACAACCATTAAATTGTGTTTCAGATAATGTTGGTTCATATATTATAATATTTACTCCCTTTACTTTCAATTTTGATATTACATCTTGTATAGCACTTGAACGAAAATTATCAGATCCTGATTTCATAGTAAGCCTATATATACCTACAGTTTTAGGGGCTTTTTTGTATATTGCATTAACTATATAATTTTTTCTTGTATAGTTTGATTTAACTATTGCTTCTATTAAATTTTGAGGAACGTTATCTTGCTCATAATTGGATAATAACTGTTTTGTATCCTTAGGCAAACAATAGCCACCATAACCAAATGATGGATTATTATAAAAATTTCCTATTCTAGGATCTAAACATATACCTTCTATTATGTCAGCAGAATTTAAATTTTTTAATTCTGCATAAGTATCTAATTCATTAAAGTAAGAAACTCTAAGTGCCAAATAAGTATTTGCAAATAGTTTTACTGCTTCAGCTTCAGTTGAATCCATATATTTTACAACTACATCTTTTTTTAAACAGTTTTCTTTTAATAAATTAGCAAATACCTTTGCTCTTTCACTTTTTTCACCAACTATAATTCTTGATGGGTATAAATTATCATAAAGGGCCTTCCCTTCCCTTAAAAATTCTGGGCTAAACATTATATTATCTATATTATACTTTTTCTTTATTTTTTCAATAAAACCTACAGGTATAGTAGATTTAATTACCATAGTTGTGTTTATATTTAAACTAATTACTTTTTTTATAATGTCTTCAACAGATGATGTATCAAATTTATTAGTTTTATCATCATAATTAGTTGGTGTACTAATTATAATAAATTTAGCCCCCTCAAAAGCTTCTTTGTAATCTAACGTTGCTCTTAAATTTAATTTTTTTTCTTTAAAAAATTTTTCTATATCATCATCCTGAATTGGTGAAATCCTATTATTCACCATTTTAACTTTTCTTGGCACAACATCTAAAGCAACTACTTCATTTTTTTGAGAAAGAAGAGTTGCTAAGGATAAACCTACATAACCTGTACCTGCTACTGCTATTTTCATACTTACCTCCTTAATTTAAAAGTATTAAACTACGCTTGATTATTTTTTATTATATATCTATATTTGTTTCTTTTACTATATAAATAGGTCTTTTTTTTACCTCAAGATACATTTTTGATAGGTACTGTCCAACAACACCAATACAAAATAATTGAATTCCACTCACAAAAAATATTATACACACAAGGCTTGGCCAACCACTAGTGTGATCACCTAATAATAATGTTTTTATGATAATAAATAAAATAACGATAAATGATATAAATATAAATAGAATTCCAAATATAGATGCAAATGTAAGAGGAACCGTAGAAAATGAAACAAAACCTTCTAAAGAATATAAAAATAATTTCCAAAAATTCCATTTAGTTTTACCAGCTGCTCTTTTTACATTTTCATAAGCTAACCATTTAGTATTAAATCCTACCCAACCAAATATACCTTTAGAAAATCTATTATACTCAGACATTTCTAAGATTGCATTAGCCATTTGTCTGGTCATAAGCCTATAATCTCTTGCACCATCTACAATATTAGTTTTTGATATTTTATTAATTATTTTATAAAACAAACGAGAGAAAAAGCTTCTAATTGGGGGCTCCCCTTTACGTGTAAATCTTCTAGTTCCTACACAATCATATCCTTCTTCTTTAATTAATTTTAACATTTTAGGTAACAAAGATGGAGGGTCTTGTAAATCTGCATCCATTATAGCTAAATAATCCCCCGTTGAATTTTTTAACCCTGCATACATAGCAGACTCTTTTCCAAAATTTCTAGAAAAAGAAACATATTTAATACCACTATCTTTTTTGCTATAATCTTTTAAAATTTCTAATGTTTTATCTGTTGAACCATCATTTATAAATATAATTTCATAATTGGTATTTTTTAATTTATCCAAATTTCTTTTTAATTCCTTATAAAATAATTCTAGACACTCTGCTTCATTATAACAAGGAACTATAATAGATATTTTATCTTTTTTCATGTTTTTTTACTCCTTTCACTATTTTTATAATTAAAATACCGAGTATAGAAATAATAGTAACAATACTTGATATTTTAGCAACCTTAGTACCCTTATAATATACAGTAACTTTTCCATTGTTACCTAATATATAAACTCTCACAACACCATTTTTTCCAGCTTGAACATTATAACCGTTAATTGCATAATATCCTTTATAATATAATAATGGCAACTCTAGATAAGTATTATCATACTTATTATTTGAATAATTTACCTCTATCTTATTCTTAACTCTATTAAAATTAATATCAATGTTATTATTGGATGTTACCACTTCTCCACGTTCTTTAAGTAAATTAATATCAACGTTTTTTGGTATATATTCTTTACCACCTAAATTATAATCTTCATAGTTTTTCCAAATGTATTCCTGACTATACTGATTGTATATAATATAAACTGGAGTAACAATAGAAAGTATTAATATAAATAAAATAAATCTATCAGCTTTCTTCTTATATTTATTACTGTATTCATATAATATTATAGAAGATGCAATTATCAAAAATGGTACTGAACATATATATATTCTCCAAGGAAATTGTAAAATTGAAAATAAATTTAAAGTATTCCAAGGTATAATATCAGTTACAAATAAAGTACTGATTATTCCAACAACGATTAAAATATCACATATTT
Source organism: uncultured Bacilli bacterium (assembly GCA_934153675.1). Taxonomy (GTDB): domain Bacteria; phylum Bacillota_I; class Bacilli_A; order RF39; family UBA660; genus RUG12438. The sequence continues at coordinate 132,001 of CAKPFG010000001.1, read as the reverse complement.
TCTGAAATTTAAACTTATTAATCTTTATCCTAAGCATTAATAAACACGTTAGCAAAAAACCTATTCCTGATGGTATAAATATTCCATTATACCAATGAGGTATTCCAGAAAATATTTGTAAAAAGGGAACCGTATGACTATATATATCTGAATGAATAGTATTTGTATTAACAATAAATTTATTACTCAAACACTGTTCTAACATTGGAAAAATATAAAAGGAAATTAACAGAATACAAACCAAGCCAGATATAATTAAATTTTTTATAGCTTCTTTATTCAATATTTTTTTATACCATATTAAAAATATAATTAAACAAAGACACAACATAATTATTGTGCTAATTATATGAGATAAAATAAGGCCAGAAAAACCTATAGTTAAATATTTCCATCTTTTACCATTATTGGTTAAAAAATCATATATGCCAAGCAAAACAAAAGGTATAAAAATAAATGATAAGATTTCCCCTACTGCTGCTCTTACATATACATCACACACTCTATATGGATTCATTAAATAAAGTATAGATGAAATCAAAGCAATTTTTTTATTTTTGAAAACTTTATTTACACAATAGTACATTGATAAGGAAGTATTCAAATTACACAAAAATAAAAATATTTTATAAGAATTAATAACACTTAATCCTAAACTTTTTAAAAATGCAGGCAAATAAAGAAAGATATTGCTATAAAATAAACCATTTGCATAACCATAATTATTCAAATATCCACTATGTATATAACTTAAAAAATTACCATTATTTATACCATCTGATATTGAAATTATTCTTGATAGATGAAATCTCAAATCATGTCCTTGAATTATTCCATTATAAAATAAAGGCAGGGATATTATAATTACAAAAAACAATAAAATAAAATAATTAGTATATTTAAACGACTTTATTACTTTCATCTTGTTAAACATTACTACCTCCTGTATAACAATCTATACTTATAATCTACCCTTGTTCGATTAATTTCTGCATCAGAATTAATACCATAATACGTTTTAAATGAGTTTTCATGAAATTTATTCCAAGCATTTGAGTTCCATAATACATCTTCAGGGAATCTTTCTATCGTAATAATATTTATTTCACTATTAACCTGTTTAGATATAGATTTTTCCCTAAAATTTTGTTGTCTATAGACACTGTTATATAAAACTAATAATATGGTTATATAGCTAATAAATATTATATATAAAAATATATTCAATTGTTTTTTGATATTAAAATTATAATTATCTACTAGAATTAATAAACTGATACTCAGCATAATGATAGTAAATAATGAAGTTCTTCCACCCCATATAGGTGAAAGTAGCATAGACAAATTAGCAATCATACCAATTGTAAAGAAAAAAAATGCTTTATAATTTTTTGTATCCCTTATATATATTAAGTTTATATAAATTAATAACAATGAAATTAATATCCAAAATACTATTATAAATATAGAATTTGAATTAGATAAAAAAGAAAGTTTACTTAAAATATAATTAATCTTATTACTGTAACAAGATAATAAGCCTAACAATCGATATATAATTGTTAATACTGGAACAATAGATAGTACTACAATTGTGACTATTTTTTTTATACCTTTTATATGTTTGTTAATGAATAATACGATTAACATAAGTAACAAAATAAGTAAAACTGTATTTGATACATACGTATAATTAACAAAATTAGGAATATTTTCTTGTATTTTATGCATTAAAGAATAATTATAAAATAGTGTTGTTTGGGTCCTTATTTTAGCTCCCGGTGATAAATAAATAATTAAAAATCCTATAATAGAAATAATGGAATTAACGAAAAACAGTTTATTAAGTTTCTTTTCATTAATACTTGAATATAATAACAATAATATATTAGCACACACAAGCGCTACACTTACATGTTCTACCATAGTAGGAATTAATATATTAAGAATTATTGAAATTATTATAACAAATTTATTAAATTTGAATTCATTATCAAAGATTTTTTTTATAGAATAAATATATATTAAAAATAAAAACATGGGTAAATAATAAGTCATATTCCCAGTAACCCATAAATAACTTTGAGTAAACACTGTATTTTCTACCATAATCATAGAAAAAACATATAACAATGATATAAATGTAAGATGCTTAGGCTTAATAATTTTCATAGAAAAATTATAAAATACCGACACCATAATTGCATTAAAAATATTCCATAAATATTTAGTATTTGTAAAAAATAATACAAATATACGACTCATGAATCTTCCTTCATATAAAAAATATTTATCATAAGCTATACTAATTATTTTTAAAATATTATTTGTATGAAAATTTGCATTGGTCCAATCATCCCCAGTTAAAGGAACAAAAAAGGAAATTAACAAAAAGGAAAAAAATATAATTAATGTATTAATAAAAATGGGATTATTAATTTTTTTTTTAATATTTGTAGAATTAGTAATATCTATCTCTTTTTTCAAGTTTTTCTTAAAATTTTCTGTATTGCTTTCATATTTTTTTGGTTTAAAACTTTTTATTTTTTCCATTAAATCATCCAGTGAATTATTTTCATTTAATTCAAGTACATACCCTTCTTCTTTAAAAATATCTGCTAATTGTTGCTGATGATCATCCACATGCTCCCCATACTTTTTAAGTCTTGCACAAATTATCACTTTTTTTCCTTTTTTTAATGGCATTAAAACTGATCCTGTACCTGAATGAGTAATTATTATATCTGATTTATCAATATATTCATTCATTTTTTCATAAGGAATAAAATCAAAAATTTTCATTTTTTTACTATCATATTTAGTATGACCAGCTTGTACAATAATCTCATCATCAATATTCGAATTTTCAATATAATCTAACAATCTTGTAAATTGTTCTTTTTGAGTACCTAATGTTACTAAAATCACTAATAAATACCTCCCCAATAATGTGCTTTTGGATAATATTTTAACATACTTTCCCATTGAACTACAAAGGTACTTGCAATAGGATAAACTAACCTACCTGCCAAAGTAGGACTTGTCCTTTTAGCAAAACTTTCAATAAATATTACTTTTCTACCAAATAATCTTCCAATATAACACATAGGAACAGCAGTATGAGTACCGGTAGTAACTATAACTTTAGGCCTATATTTTATAAATAGAAACAAACTTTTAAATATATTAAATAAGAATATAAATAAGTACTTAAACAAATACTTTCTAGAACCATAAACTAAATATTCCATATTATATTTATTAATCATATTCTTAGTAACACCAGTTTTTTCAGTAACTAAAATATAATCATAATTATCAAATATTTCCCTTAATTCTAATAATTGTGTTAAATGTCCACCTACACTAGAAATAAACATTACTTTTTTCTTTTTCATAAACTACTCCTCTATAAAACGATTTAATTGGCTAGTTATTTTTCGGTTAAAAGCTTTATAATCAAAAGTTTTTTTTATAATATAACCTTCATCTAAATATTTTTTTATTCCCTGATAAATTCCTTCAGAAGAATTATCGCATAAAATTCCAAAACCAGTTTTTAAAATCTTTTTGGCATCTGCAACGTCAGTAGAAATGACTGGAACGTTTAAAATTCTAGCCTCATCTATAACTATTCCATACCCCTCATAAGCAGAAGATAAAATAAAAGCGTTACTTTTAATTAAATATTTGTATGGATTAACTTGTTTTCCAAGAAGTTTTATGACGTCTGTTAAACCATTTTCTTCAATCATTTTTTTATACATTTGATGATCTTTACCATCACCAATTAAAAGAATAGAAAAGATGTACTTTTTTTCTTTTAAAAGTTTTGCAGCTTTAATAATTCTAGAAATTTTTTTAGATTTTTCTTCGTGTCTAGCAATATTAATAAAAACTGGCTTTTCATATTCAAAGTTAATTTCTTCTTTAGCACTTTCTATTATATGATCACCATCAATATAATTATTTATAACCTCTACTTTACCGTCATATTTAGGAAAGCAATGATAAAAAGCTTTTTTTGCATCATTACTAACACAAATAACTTTACTAAATTTATCAAATTTTATGCAATCTATTTGTTTTTTTGAACGAGCTAAAAGTAAATTATTGTGAACGAAGATAATATTATTTTTTGATGACATTCTAGCTAAGGAAGCCAAAATAGCGTGTTGATATGCGTAAGATATAGCTACATCATATTTATCAACTTTAAGTAAAATCTTTATTCTTTTTAAGTTCATTTTAAAATATGCCTTTATTTTTCCTAAAATATTCCACTTTTTTTTGCAACAAATAACTATTTTTACATTTTTAGGAATTAATTTTAAATATTCTTTTTCTAAAACATAACCCAAAAATAATTCAATTTCATAAATTTTAGTTAAATCACTAAAATTTAAAAGATTTAACAAAGCTTTCTCCATACCACCAACTGATAATTTTGGCATATAAATAATCATTTTTTTCATTTAATCACCTATTAATTTATAAAATTTTTTTAAAATATTTTGATTATATTTTTTTACATCAAATTTAAAATTCTTGCTTGTTTTTCCATGACATGCCATAGTTATAGCTTTGCTGATAGAAGCAATATCATTTTTACAAAGAATCATACTTCCCTTAGGAGCTATGTATTTATAAATATCATTATTACCACAAACATCAGTAGCAACAATAGGAACATTGCATAATAAAGCTTCCATAAGAACCGTTGGTAAACCTTCAAAATCTGAGGTTGATAAAAATAAATCAGCTTGTTTAATGACACTTGTAACATTATTAAGAGCTCCTAAAAATTCAATTTTATTATCAACTTTTTCTTTATGGGCAAGATCTACTAACTGTTCTTTTAATACTCCATCACCAACAATATAAACAATAACATCTTCTTTAACTAAAGTAAGGGCCTTAATAATCTTATCAAATCTTTTTTGTGTACATAATCTTCCAACAGCTATTATTTTACATTTTCCACTCAATTTTAAATTGATAGTTTTATTTGGATCATCAAAATTCAATAAATTCCACAAATAAGTAACCTTGCCTTTATATTTTGGCATAATGCTTTCAAAGCTTTCTTTCACACCCTCACTTACACCAACAATTAAATTGAACTTATTATATTTATTTTTAACCCTATTGAATTTCTTTTGATATTTTAAATCATGATCATATAAATATTTAACATCCGTATGAACCCAAATTATTTTTTTAGAAGCATTGCTACTGCCAACATACATATCAACAAAAGAATAATAACCAGAATAAGAAATTGCTGTTTTATAATTTTTGTTAGTTGAAAATATTTTACCTGTTATATAATTAAAACATAAATGTTTTATAATCTTACAAATAAAATTATTAGTTGAAACTATTTTTTTCATTAGTTTGGAATTATAAGGTGTAATTACATTAACTTCTTGTGGAATTTCATCAAAAAACGCTCCACTTGGTTTTAAAAGCATCAAATCAACATTATATTTTTTATAGTTAATATTTTTTAATAAACTAATTAAAGTTCTTTCAATACCCCCTATTTCTAAGTGTACAGAACCAATTAATAAATTCTCTTTAGTATTTTCCTTTTTTTCAAAACATCTAGCATAAAAATTGATAAAAATTATAAGCAAAAAAGTACTAACACTTGGAGCAAGTATAGTATGTCCTGACATTATAGAAACTCCTATACCCAAAATTAAACTAAGTAAACATAAAATTAATTTAATATCAAAGATTTTTACCTTTATTTTTTTAAAACAATTTTTCAAACAATTGAATAATAAATATATAAACGAAACAATAAACATTAAAAATCCAAATATACCAAACAGAAAATAAATATCATACAAATCTTGTTCAGTAATTAAAATTGTATTATCAGATCTTAAATAAAATGTTCCAAAAACCATTTCTAAAATATTTATATTTTTTCTTTTTTCTATCATTTGAGAAACATACCTATTGCGCCCACTATAGATTAAATAATTCATTCGTTCTTTTTTTTCTTCTTTAGTAATATTTTCGTTGTCAATATCTAAAACCTCATACTTCATTTGTGTATTATGAATAGCAGGAATATTTTTCCACATAAAAAGTGGAATTAATAACACTACTATACAAATTGCAAATCTATAATCAAATTTATAATTTTTAATAGTTAAAATTCTATAAACTAAATAGCCAAAAATAGTTAAAAAATAACCAAGCAGACCAACTTTTGTTCCAAGAGTCAACAATGCAATACCAATAATTATTGCAACAACTATTTCCCACTTATGACTTTTAGGATTATAAAAAGCATTATACAATGTTATTGGAAAAATTATACTAAGTAAAGCTCCAATTTCATTACCCGAAAAAAACCAACCTGATGTTCCACTTTTCCCACTAGATGCCAAATAAGTATCAAAAGCACTTCCTGTTATCCAAGATAAAAACATTGTCAAAGCAATAATAACAAATGGAATTCTTAATTCGTTTAATTTAATCATATGACCATTTTGATTCCATTTAATAAAGTATAATAAAGTAATCAAAAAATAAATATACTTCATTAAATATCCAGCATACGAAACAAAACTAGCTTGCATTTTATGATAATTACAACAAAGATTGCCGATACAAAAAATAAATATTAATCCTATACATAAAAAATTTAGTTTTCGCTTATTTTTATCAACAATCAATAAATAAAATACCATTAAACCTAAAATTATAATTTTAACAAAAATTCCAACAGTTACACTTATACCAAATTTAGTCATAAAAGATGTTATAACGTCAAATAATGGTTGAATTAAAATAAAAAGTACTAACCATTTGTTAAAAATTTTTTCTTTCATACTATCACCTATTTTCTGAGCAACTCTACTAATTTATAATGTCCACTATATAATAACCTACACATAAATTTTTGTTTAACACCATACATTTTAAAATAATTATTTTTTGTAAATTTTGGATACTTTTCTTTCATAATTTTTCTTATTTTATCTATCATATCATATTTTTTATAATCTAAAAATCTAATACTAGCTGCTCTAAGTAAATGATTTATATATAAATACTCTATCTCTGAAAAATATTTATTATACAAATTATGCTTTTCATATATATAACTTATATTATCCAATATGATAAAAATATCTTCCATTTTTTTGTTATATTTTTTTCTATGCATTATAGAATTTTCTCTTTGAATATAATAATACAAATAATCATCTAAAAATGATATTTTATTAGCATAAATAGAAAGTATTGGCATAGTACCTAAATCTTCATAATATCTTCCCTCTGGAAAATAAATATTATTGTTTTTAAATATAGATGCACGAATTAATTTATTACATGCTGATGGTTGATTTACTATATATTTTTCAAAATTTGAAAAGCAATTAGAAATATAGCCAGGATTTTTCAAACATTGACCGTTTTTTACATTGTAATAATTATATACAACAATATCTGAATCATCTTTAAGTACACAATTATATATTTTTTTTAGTGCTGATTGATCTATATAATCATCACTATCAACAAACATTAAATATTTTCCAATACTATTTTTAATTCCATAATTTCTAGCAGACGATAAACCTCCATTTACTTTTTCAAAGCTTTTAACTAAATTAGGATATTGTTTGGCATATTTATCTATGATTTTTTGGCTGTTATCTGTACTGCCATCATTAACAATTACTATTTCATAATCATCAAAATCCTGTGAAACAATAGAATTTAAACATTTATCTAAATATAATTCTACATTGTATACCGGCACTATTACACTTATTTTCTTTTTATATGTAGTTTTTGTAAACATATTTTAGACATCTCCTCTTGAATAGAAATTTTAAAAATTTTAGATAAAATTGTATAAATCAATATTCCCACAATAATTTGAATAATAGTCGTAAACACACCAACTCCTAATAAATTACCTAAAAAATAAATAACAATAAACATAATTAAACCATTTATAAAACATGTGGTAGCATATTTTATATGATTTTCGAATACTTTCATTTTTCTAACCACAATGAATTGATATAAGAACACAGAAAATTCGGCAATTACTGTCCCAATGGCGGCACCAATAGCTTTCAAATTAGGTATTAATATAAGATTACAAATAAAATTCACTAATGCCCCTAAAATAACAGATTTAATATAATATTTAGTGTTATCAGTTGGTAATAAGTACTGTACACCTATTACATTTGAAAGGGAAATAAATACTATAATTGGTGAGATAACCATCATAATTAATGATACACGAGAAAAAGCTGGTGTTAAAAACCACTCAATAAAAAAAGAAGAAACTGCAGCTAAACCAAACATCATTGGAATAGATAAATATAAAACTATATCTATAACTTTATTTAAATACTTTTTCACTTTACTTATATCTTTACGTTTATATAAACTTGCTATTCTAGGCATCATTATTGTACCTAATGTTGTAATTATATAAAGCACCATTTTAACTAATTGTTCTGCTTTTAAATAAAATCCAACTTCATCTGTTGAACCCGATAGCCATCCTATCATAGGTTGATCCAATAACGTATATATACTGATTGCTATCTGTGGTATAAAAAGGATAAGATTATGTTTAAAATGGCCAAACATGCTACTTACAGTTACATCTTTAAAATTAATTTTTGTTCGTTTTGTTAATCCAAACAAAAGATATATATTACTAATAAAAGTAGCTAATGACAAGATTGTAACATAAATGATTAAAGCATTTTTCCCCCTAACAAACAATAAAATTAAAAAAACAGAAAGTATCTTTACTAAACAACCTCTTATAGATAATTTCTTAAATTCTTCGATGCCACTATAAAACCAAGATACATTTATTAAATTGCCAACTAAAATAATACCATAGATTATATATATTATTTTGTATTTTACATTAAAAGTAAAAATTAATAAATAGTATAAAATAATTATTAATAAATTAAACAGTATCTGCATCAAATATATTTCAGAAAAAGTTTTTGAAATTAATTGTTTATTATTCCCTACTTTCGCAATTTCTTTTGTAGCATATAAAGAAATACCTAAAGTTGCAATTAATAAGGCCCAGTTAAATATAGAATATGTATATGAATATATTCCAACCCCAGACACTCCCAAAGTACGCGCTAAATATGGTGCAGTTATTATCGGTACTATTACCGATAATAACTGATAAAATGTCATATATATATAATTACTTGTTAAACTTTTTTTCATTATAAATTATCACCATGAAAATGTTTCCATATGTTATTAGAATGCATTTCAAACATTTTTCTAGAAAATCTCTTACTTAATAAAAGTTTATAATCAATTTTCTTTTTTAACGGCTCATTACGAAGCAATGGATATATTTTTTTTCTATGTTTTATACAATACTTTAATAGTTCATACATTAATTCTCTTTTTTCTAAATATATTGTCTTATCCTTTATTTTTCCTATTTCAAAATTAGCATAAATATATTGTAAGAACATTCTGTAATAAAAATATGGAGTTTTTTTCTCATATTTTTCATACTGTTCAGCCATGGACATAAATACTGTATAATGATCATCTGCTATTTTCGGTTTAGCATCAGTTACAGAATTTCCTTCACGATCTATAAGATAATACGACAACGCTTCATCAATATACATTGCTCTTTTAACCTTTGGTATATATAAACTAAACAAAATGGTATCTGTAAAACTAACTTTATGTGGAAAGATAATCCCCTTAGCCAAATTTGTTTTATATAATTTTGAATGTGGACTAACTGTCATAAGTAAAAATTTGTCAACATCATCTTCATACACGACATTTGGCTTAGGATCGAATACATTTTTAAACGATGCTCCACTTTCAAATTGTTCTTCTAAATCATTAGAATACACAATATTAAAAGCACCTCTTACAAAATCCAATTTATTATCAACAGCCGCATTATATAATTTTTCTACAGCATCACTTCTTAACCAATCATCTGGATCACATATAAGAAAATATTCCGTAGTTATATTCTTAATTGCATATTCTAAAACGGAACCATAACCACCGTTTTCTTTTTCAATACATTTTACTCTCTTATCCTTTTTAGCATACTTTTTAATAATTTCTACACTATTGTCAGGCGAACCATCACTAATCGCCCATATTTCTATCTCATCAAACGTTTGATTTATTAATGAATCTAAACATTTAGGTAAATATTTTTCTACATTATATATAGGAACAATAATGCTAACTTTAGCCTTTTTCATTTAAAACACCTCTCTATTTTATTTTTTCAAACAATTTTAAAGCCTCATTAATAATTAAATCCATATTATAATATTTATACTGTGCTAATCTACCAAGCAAATATAAATTAGAATATTTAGAAGCTTCGTTTAAATATTCATTATATAAAGCTGCAGATTGTTCATTGTTAATAGGATAATAAGGCGTCATTTTTTTGTTTAATTCATATTGACAAGGATATTCTTTCATAATTGTAGTCTTTTTGCTTTTACAACAAACACTAGTCATATGCTTATATTCAGTTATTCTAGTAAATTTATCCTCCTTAGTTGGATAATTAACAGTTCCTACAGGTTGATAATATTCCATATTCTTGGTCTCAAATTCAAAATTCAAAGATCTATAAGGAAGTTCTCCAAACTTATAGTTAAATAGCTCATCAATTGCCCCTGTATAAATAAATTTGCCATTAAATTCACATCCGTCAATAAATATTTTCCCATTTTTCATAGAAACTAAATCTAAACAATTTGTAGACAATTTTAAATCTATATTTTTATTATCAAGCATTTTTTCAAAGATTTTAGTATAACCATCAACAGGCATTACCTGATATTTATCCTGAAAATATCTATCGTCTTGAGAAATGTAAACAGGAACTCTTCCAGAAACTGCAGGATCAACTTCTTCTGGTTTTTGACCCCATTGCTTCATCGTGTAATATAAAAATACATTTTCATAAATAAATTCAGCTAAATCATTTATGTCTTTATTGTTACTCTTTCTAAGCTCCAATATAGGAACTTTTTTCTCCATTCCATATTCTTTTAATAAAATTTTTTTTAAATTTGCACATTTTTTTTCATCAAAACAAAGTTCTATAGATTTTAAATTAAATGGAATAGGAACTAACTTACCATCCACTTTTCCTAATACTCTATGTTCATAAGGAAACCAATCACCAAATTTATTGATGTATTCATAAACATTATCTAAATTAGTATGAAACAAATGTGGACCGTATTTATGAATTAATATTCCATTTTTATCAATATAATCATACATATTTCCAGCAATAGTATTTCGCTTATCTATTATTAAAACTTTTTTATTGCTTTCATTTGCAAGCCTTTCAGCAATAGTTGCACCAGCAAATCCTGTACCAACTACAATAGCATCATATTCATTATAATTCATTTATTTTCATTCCTCTCTTTTCTATCAAATAATATATCCGTTTTAAAAACCATAAATATAAAAATAAACATCAAAATTCCATATATAATATACCCAATTGTCTTATCAACTAAAATCCAAATAATTGAAGCAATAGAAAATAAAATAGTAATTAAATATATTATTAACACCGTTGTTCTTTGCGAAAAATTTCTTTTTAATAATTGATGATGAAGATGACACTTATCAGGAGTCATAACACTCTCACCCTTCAATTTTCTTCTAATAATAGCAAAAGTTGTATCTAATATAGGAACAACCAAAATAAATAGAGGAATTATAATACTTGTCATCATAACACTCTTAAATCCCAAAATTGTAATTATTGAAATCATAAGCCCTAAAAACATCGATCCAGAATCACCCATAAATATTTTGGCAGGATTAAAATTATGAAACAAAAAACCAACTGTTGAACCAAACATTATTAATGTAAGTGTCGTTGCTAAAGCAAATTGCCCTTTAAATATGGCAATAATACCTATAGTTAAGAAAAATATGGCTGAAATACCACCAGCAAGGCCATCTAACCCATCAATTAAATTCATACAGTTAATACACCCTAATATAAACAAAACTGTAATAGGATAAGCTAAAGGTCCAAAATTAATGTATATTCCAAAGAAACTAACATCCTGTAAAACAATTTTCCCATATACAACAACAATAACACTAGCAATTATTTGACCAATTAATTTTTCCTTAGCTTTTAATGGATTTATATCATCAATTATCCCTGTTATAAGAAGCACAAAACTTCCTATCAAAATTGAATTCATTAAATACGTATGATTCCCAAAAATCATATATCCAAGCAAAAAACCAAAAAATATTCCAAGTCCACCAAGCCTTGGCATTGGTTTTTTATGAATTTTTCTTTCATTTGGTATATCTATTGCATTAATATGAAAAGCAATTTTTTTTATAAATGGAATAGATATTCCAACAAAAGCCATTGGAATAAAAACCATTAATAATATCTCATATAACTCTATATTACTCATTTTACCACCGACATAATTATAACATAAAATATTTTATTTTGACAATAATTTTAAAAAAATAGATAAAAAAGAAAATATAAAAATTAAATTTAATAATAGAATAATTTTAAATATTATTTAAATTATAAAAAAATAATGAAATTAAACAAATATTTATAAATAATTAAATATAATTTTCACACTAAATTTTACCCTTTTTCTTTTCTTTTTTTTAAAAATATATTATAATTTATATAGGATGGTGGTGTGATGAAAAATCATTATGTAGATCTTTCAGACATTAAGGATAATGATATGGATAAAACAGCCTCATTTACTGATTTAATGTCTAGAAGTGAAAAATTAGAACATAAAAGATTAAAAGAAGAAGAAAAAACACGAGAATTGAAAGAAATTCTAATGAATGAAGATGATAAAAAAAAGTTAATGAAAGAAGAAAGAAAAAGAAAAAAAAATGAGAAAAAAAATGCTAAAGAGGTTTTTAAATTAGAACAAAAAGATGAAAAAACAATTAATAAAAATATAGATGAGATAAATAATAATGAATTATCTAAAACACAAAGATTAATGGACATGACAAATGAAATAAAATTATCTATGATAAATAATACCAACAATAATATAAATAATAATAAAATTTTAGGTGTAGGTGGAATTATTGTTAATGATATTTTAATTATTATCAGTTTAGTTTACTATATATACTCTATTTTGTTTACTAATATTCAAAATAATCAAGTTTATTTATTAATTGGTGGAATTATAATACTTGCAATGATAATATTTTTCTGTATTTCTATTATCACAAACAAAACATTATCAAAAATATTTACTATTTTAAATTATTTTATATTTATTTGTTATATTTTTTTTAATTTAATATTAGTTATAGGAATCATCGAATTATAAAATAATAGTTATAATGAAAAATATATTATCCATTTATTAATGTGAACATAAAATAAGAAACATCTTATAAAAAAAATCAAGGGCGAAATGAAGTTTAGTTCATCTAATCCCCTTGATTTTTATTATGTAATTGTAATATTGATAAAAATAAAGCTTACCTTTATTTGCTATCTAGTAAAAAATTAACTAAATATAGAACATCTTCTGCATATTCAACAATGTTAGAATCTGGTTCTCCATACCTTATTTGATGCATCAGTAGTAAATATTTCTATTTAATAAATTTGGTTTAACATTATCTTCAATTCTTTCCTTATTATTTTTTGGCCTTTTTAATATATTTAGCTAGTATTTTTTTGTGCCAAAGTATATTTCTTAAACTTTTTCTCTTTTTAAATCATAATAAAATACACCTCATTTCGAAAGTGTATTTTATCTATTATTTGCAAATTTTTTTACTGTACCTTATTCATATCATTATTCAGACAATCATTTTTTATTTTTTCTTTATATTATTAATCATAATCAACATAAATAACATAAGCATCAAAACTGAAGTGCTAAGAAATGCAATGGTGATTAAATATTTATTATTTATAAAAGATAAATTTTCTAAATCCTTTGTTTCATAACGTTGCAAAGTATTTTCTTTCTTGTCATATCTATAAAAACCAATTTCTCCAGTATTAACATTCATACCATAAACCAAATAAAAATCACTTTTTTTATCAGTTGTATAAGCTTGAATATTTTCCCCATTTAAATTTATTTTTATTTTTTTAAAACCTCTTGGAACATTTTTTGGCTTAGTATAAAATAATTTTACACTATTAAAAGAAAATTCATTATAAATGGAATATGTATTCTTTTTTGAATCATAAACATATAATTTAACATTACCAAGATCATCTTTAAGACCAACTAAAATATATCCGGTTATATCATTATACAAAGCAGGTACTTTTTTATTATCTATAGTAGCTTCTACTTGTGAAAAATTATCAGGAAAAGTTAATTGATCAACTTTTTTTACTACTGTATACATTTTTTTATTAATATAAACTTTAATTGGATTTAAATCTTTAACTGTAACGTTAATTTGATAAACTCTCTCGTTGCCATTTTCTGCAACTACAGTAATTTTTATATTATTAATTCCATCAGTTAATTTTATATTGCCTGTACCTTGTACATTAGCGCTTGATGATGATGGCGTTGCCGTTAAATTTATCGATGCAACATCCTCATCAACTTCCAATTCATAATTTTGTTTTTCACGTTCAAAAGCAATGTCATAATTTTCTATTTTAAGACTTTTTAAATAATTATCATCACTATATTTTTTATTTATATCTATAGCGTTATTTTTATTATTGCTATTTTTATTATTACTATTTTTATTACTATTAGGGCTAACAACCTTAATCTTAATACTTTTCACACCATTCGCTGAGGTGCCATCATAGTTAGTAACATCTACTGCTTTAATTGTAATAATTGCCTCACCAACTTTTTTGGCAGTAAAGTAAATAGTATTAGTAGAATTATCATAAAATTCATCAATTCCACCAGATAAAATACTATTATTGGAAGATGAAATTAAAAATCTTCCAGCTTGATCAGAAACATTAAGCGTTAATTTAACAGTATTTCCAACAGTAACAGTTGTTTTATTAGTATAAGCACTAAAGCTTCCTGCATGTATTATCAAATTTTGAAAAAATAAACTTAACAAAAATACTAAAACAAAAGATAATTTATTTTTTATTTTCACTGTTCAATTCCTCCCCTTTTCATTATATAATTCTTTATTTTAATGTAATCAGATGAGCCTACACTACCATTTTTATCAGCATCAGCTGCTTTTAAATAGGCTCCTTTTATATTTGCTCTTTTCATAATTATGTTTTTAACATAGATATAATCTGCTGAGGTAATTTTTCCATCACCATTTACATCACCATACAATACTGTTTTGAAATTTTTTGAACTACCATTTACAGAAATAGATATATCAAGACCAGTTTTAATAGAAATAGATGTAACATTTTTATTATTATCTTTAACTGTTATACTACCATTTAAATTATTTATTTTACTTGCAAAGTTTTTAATATCATCGCCTATATTAAATCCCATTAAATAATCTTCATTATGCTTAATTCCAGAACTATTTAACAAAGATTCAATACTATTATTATTAGTGGTATCATTTTTTTCCTTTATGATATTAATTATATAAACTCTCTTATCCCCATTTTTAGCAGTTACTGTTATTTTTCTTGTTGTAGTATTACTATTTAAACTAACATACCCACTTCCACTTATAGATGCTAATGAAGAAACTGAAGTTGCTGTAATAGTTATATTTGAAGTATCATTTTTTACATAATAATTATAATTAGTAACACCACCGTCAAAAGATGTAATTGGATTTCCGTTTATAGAAAGAGATTTTAAATAATTATTAGGGCTCCCCGTAACTGGAAGTGATGTATTTTTTGGCATATCTTTGTAAATGGGAATATAAAAAACAAAAGATGAATTTAATATACCTGATTTATTATATGATTTATAAACAGAATTTCCCTCTTGCATTGGGGCTTGAATATTAGTTTGATACTGATGATTATAATTAGCACCACTATTGAAATTAATATTGCCAACAACATCCCATTTTTTAAAATAAATAGTATTTTGCCCAATATTTATATATTTTTCACCAATCCATTTTGCACCACCACGAATAGCTTTATCCATTGTATTCCAAGGCCTATTATAATCAGTTCCAGATGAACCACTTGCCCAATATAAACCCTTATAAACAGGATTACTGCCACTTGTTGCCCCTATATTATATGGATTATAGATTCCAGAATAACTTTTTCCGTTATACCTAAATGAATTTCCACTAACAGCAGTTGTGGCATAAGAATATCCACCTACTTCTTGCTTTGCTAAAGAAGCAAGATAAACAGGACTAACATTAGATTCGGAAGCGGCAGTTATAAAGCTAGAGGAAAATTTATTTAAATAATCTTTATCTAATAACTTCCTTACAACAGGCAATGTTTGTAATTTAGACTCATATGCCAAAGCTTCATATTGAAAAATATACATATCTACTAAAAAATTTCTAGGATCCATATAATAAGCAATAGTATTTCTATTAGCAGCATACCAATTAGAGCCATCGAAAGCTGTAAAAGAATCTTTATAATAATTATATGAACCAGGTAATGTACTTAAATAACCATAATCATTAACAGAAGATGTCACCTGTAATAAACTTCTTCCTAAAGAATCTTCACCATTTACAGCCTCTGAAAAGGTAAGACCTGTTTGCAGAGGTTTAAAAGTCCAATTAGGATGAGCTTGCTTTAATATCGATAACTTAGAAACATAACTCTCTGGAAAACCCATATTTCTTAGTTCTGTAGCATAATTAGAGGAGGCCCCCTCGCGAACTAGATTGCTATTACAAAAATATCCTGTATAAACTTTATTGGGATTGGATTGAAATGAATACTTAGCTTTTACGTAATGTGAATCACAACGCGATTTATTAGGTGAATTATAAGTCTTGCCTTCAATTACTGTTACTACATCACCTGTATCTAACCAAACTACTCCAGATACATATGAATTAAAATTTGTATTAGAATAAAAACACTTCCCTGTTGATGATGACTTTAGTTCACATTTTGAACCATCTGTAATTAATACCGTAGCCTTATAATCAGCCTTAACTAAAGAGTTAAAACTAAATATACTAATAACTAAAGCAACAATCAAAATAACTTTTTTCATACTACCACCTACTTTACAACAATTATAACAAATTTCTACAAATAAATAAAGAGATTTAAAAAAATAAAAATTTATAATGCCTATATCTTTTTGTCATGGATTAATACAATTAAATTGATTAAATTTTCTAAATTTCAATCTATTTAATGTTGTTTTCTAACTTAATATTGTACATTTTGTATTGAAAAAACATAATTTTTGTTGTTTCACACTTAATTGTGCACTTTACTTAGAATTCAACGAAAATAAAAATATTTAAAAATCATCATTTTTAAATATTTTTATATTCGTTATTCCATAATTTTTTGTTTTTAAAACTTTATATATATCAGGTATTGGTTCATTTAGATATTCACAAACAATAATTCCATTTTTATTCAATAAATTATTTTTTTTGATATAATAGATTGCAGAAGAAATTAAATTTAAATGATAAGGTGGATCTAAGAAAATAATATCAAAAGTAATATTATTCTTTTTAAAATAAGAAAGAGCATTTATATAATCATCATGCAATAAAATATAACTATCAATATTTTTTAAATTTTCACTCAAAATTTTTATTGCCCTTTTTTCTTTTTCAACAAAATAACATTTTTTAGCCCCATTTGATAAAGCTTCAATTCCAACAGAACCACTACCAGCAAACAAATCTAAAAATATACTATCCTGTAAGTAATTTTGAATTATTGCAAACAAAGATTCCTTTACTCTATCTTTAGTTGGCCTAGTACCTTCCAATAAAAAACCATTAATTTTTTTATTTTTATATTTACCACTAATAATTCTCACAAATACCACCAAAAAAATTATATAATGATTAAATATTATTGTCAACTATTCAAACTTGAAATAATACTACTTAACATATCTATAGTATCTATTGTTTTATTAATTCTATCTATTGGGCGTAAATGATAATCTTCTTTTAATTTAGATATAAAAAGAGAAAAATTAGCAGGATCTCTATTTAAAAGTTTATACCAATAAGAATGTGAGTGCAAATATTTTAAATACATACTATTTTCCTTTAATTTAAATTGAATATCTAAACTCATCAATCCTCAAAATGTTTATATAAAGGTCTTGGTTTGTATTCCTCTTTTGGGCTTTTATTTTTATTGGTAGAAAAATCTTGAAATACGCCAAGTACTCGTTGTACATTTTCAATTCCCTCTTGCAATGAATCTAAATTAATAGTTTTTAAAAAAGCTAAAAAGTCTGTTAAAGCAGAATTAGTAACTTCACTTTTCACCGCATCAGATTTTTCCTTCTTTAAATATTTTTTCCAAACACTTTCCTCTTCACCATATAAATCAAACATTTCATAAAATTGTTGCCAAGTCATCTCATTTGAATTAATATACTTTAATAAAACAGGATTTTTTTTTACAAATTCTTTAAACTTTTCTTTCATAGTACCACCTAATAAATATTATGAAAAAAAACAAGTTTTATGTAACTTTTATAAAACTTGCTTTAAATATCATATCATTATCTATAGGAATTGAAAAATCATATAATTTATCATTAACCATCCATCCTACAAATTGATAACCATCTTTTTTAGGATTATTTATAATATCAATTAAACTCCCCTTTTGTAAATTAAATTCTTTTTTTAAAGAACCATACTTAAATATTATCGTACACTTATCATCTTTATATCTTTTTTCTTTAAAATTTTTAAATATTCCAACTTTATTTTTTTTAGCTTTAATGTAATTTTTCTTTAAATCCTCTAAGTAATACAAGTTAGTATAATAATTTAAATCCACATAACCATTTTCTATTAGTATTTTCTGTAATAACACACCATCTACATAAATCCAAACTAAGTTTCTATTATCTTTAAAATTAACACTGGTAGTTTCATAACTTATATAAATTTTTTTGGCTTTTTTTAAAATATTGCAAGTATAATTATTCACAAATTTTCGATATTTACTATTATATTTATCTGTACTAACTCCAAGAAGTTTGTAATTTTTTATACCATCTGTTTTAAATTTTATTAAGTTTATGCCACTACATTCATAAAAATTTACTCTTTGTTTTTTTGAAATTGCCCTTTTACTAGATATTTTATTATTAAAACTATATAAATATTTGTTAAAATCAAGATGATATATACTACAAATTAATGCAATAAGCAAAATAAATAAAAAGCCAAAAATTACTTTAAATGATTTTGAAAATTTCATTTTTTCTTATTCTGATAACAATAAATAACATTCTTTAAAAGCATAGCAACAGTCATTGGTCCTACCCCACCTGGCGTTGTGGTAATTAAACTCGTATGTTCTTTTACATTTTCAAAATCGACATCACCACTAATGTGACCTTCTTCATAATTAATTCCAACATCAATCACGATAGAATCTTTTTTTACCATATCCTCTTTGATAAGATTATTAATTCCCGTTGCACTTACTAATATATCCGCATCTTTTGTATAACGTTTTAAATCTACTGTTTTAGAATGACATACAGTCACTGTTGCATGCTCATTTAAAAATAATTGAATTAATGGTTTACATGTTAATTTTCCCTTACCGACCAGTACTACATGCTTACCTTCAATTTCAACATTATTTCTTTTTAATAATTCCATTACTGCAGCAGCCGTGCAGGGAATTAATGTTTTTCTATCGTTAACAAGACGTCCTGTATTAATATCTGTTAAACCATCTATGTCTTTACTATTAATGATAGTATTAACTAACCTTTTCTCATTATAACCTTCTGGTAACGGAAGTTGAATAATAATTCCATTAACATATTCATCATTATTTAATTCTTTAATTTTATTAATTATAGTTAATTCAGACTGTTTATCATCATATAAATAATGACGAAAATAAATTCCTACATCTTCACAAGCCTTTTTCTTCATTTTAATATAAATATCACTAGCATTATTGTTTCCTACTTGAATAACCGCAATAGAAGGCTTAATCATTTCAAATTTTATACTTTGTTTAAGTTCACTTTTAATTTCTTCGCTAATCATTTTTCCATCTATTACTTTCATAATTCCTCCTTATAAATAGGAAATTTAGATGTTAATTTTAAAACTTCATTTTTTAAAATTTCTAATAATTCTAAATTTTTACTATTTTTTAAACATTGTATCATAATTTTAGCTATTATTTCAAATTCCTTTTCCTTAAACCCTCTAGTTGTCATTGCTGATGTTCCAATTCTAATACCGCTAGTTTTAGATACACCATTTCTATCATTAGGAATAGTATTTTTGTTAACCGTAATATTTATTCTATCTAAAGCCTCTTCGGCTTCCTTTCCAGTTAAACCAATACTCGATACATCAAGTAAAATTAAATGATTATCACTACCACCCGATATTATTCTAATCTTGTCTTTAAATACTTTGCATAAAACTTGTGTGTTTTTTATTACTTGCTTTATATATTTTTTAAACCCATCAGTATTGGCCTCATAAAAACACTCTGCTTTAGCTGCTATCACATGCATCAAAGGCCCACCTTGTAATAATGGAAATACTGCTTTATTAACTTTTTTAATAATTTCTTCACTGTTAGTTAAAATAACACCTCCACGAGGTCCCCTTAATGTTTTATGCGTAGTTGAGGTTACAACATCTGCATACGGAATTGGAGATAAATGACTTCCTGCTGCAACAAGACCTGCTATATGAGCCATATCAACCATTAAATAAGCATTAACACTATTCGCAATATCTCTAAATTTTTTAAAATCAATACTTCTGGAATAAGCAGATGCACCTGCCACAATCATTTTAGGTTTAACCTTTTTTGCAAGTTCTAATATATCAGTATAGTTAATTAATCCATCATCATTTGTTTTATATGAGTAAAAATTATAATCAACTCCGCTAAAACTTACGCTAGAGCCATGTGTTAAATGGCCACCACAACTTAAATCCATCCCTAAAACAATATCACCAGGATTAAGTAAAGCCCTATATACAGCCATATTAGCACCACTACCACTATGTGGTTGAACATTTGCATACTTGCATTTAAAAAGATTGCAAGCATATGAAATAGCTAAATTCTCTATTACATCTACATTTTCACAACCACCATAATACCTTTTATTAGGATAACCTTCTGCATATTTATTTGTGAAAATACTTCCTTGTAATTTTAATATATCTAAACTAACATAATTTTCAGAAGCAATAAGTTCTACATTATTATTTTGCCTTCTTATTTCTTTTTCTAATGCATCTTTTATTTTAATATCCATAAAATTCACCCCTTAAAAATTAAACATTAACCACTCTGTTTTAAAAGCCATTAAAATTCCTATAATAACCATTATAATACCACCTATAAGATGAGAATATTTACTATACTTGTTAGATATGCCAGTTACTTTAAAAGTAATCATAGCAATTATAAAAACAATAATATCATCTATCATAAAGAAAAGTAAATATAGAAAAAAGTAAATTGCTGTATCAAAAACAGATAAATTATTAAGTGCAATTATTTGCGTAAATAAAACAGGAAGGCCAGCAGAACAGGCAAGTTCAATTAGATTAACTGAGAAAGCAAGAAAAATAATTCCAAGAAATGCTAAAACAAAGCTCTTTTCTGTTAATATTCTTTTTATTCTAAAGATAATTTTTCTTCTTTTATCTATATTTGTTACAGTGCAACCAGTATCTTTCTTTCTAGTTTTAAAATATGCATTTAAATTAATAATACCACCAACAAAGGCAACTAAAGCTATTAAATATTTAAACCAAGTTTGTACTAGTGTAGATGCTATTTGTAAATACGCTAACATAAACATTAGATAAACCAAAGCTGATGAAATAATAAATGTAAAACCTAATATCCACATTCTTTTTCTATTCTTCATATTAATTAACATAGTTATTAAAAACAATAATATCCACATAGCACATGGATTAAACCCATCGACAAGACCTATTATTATAGAAATAAGTGGTAACGAAACTTTTTTTACATCTACTTTCCCTAATATTGGTAAATTTTTAAAAGTATTTTCAATTTTGATATTATTATTCTTTTTAACACAATTATCAATATTTTTACCCTTAATAATTAAATCAACAGCATCACATAAGTCATTATCATGATATTTTTTTATCAATGATTCTATTTCACTTTTAGTAGATGTACTAAAACCTATTATATAATCACTACCTACAATAGTAATAGGAACATAACTTTCTTTTATTTTTAATTCATCTCTAACTTTAGTAGTAACAGAAATATAATCATGAACTTCATATTCTAAAACATTTAAATAATCATATTTGTTTTCTAATTGTTTTAAATAAGTTCTTTCTTCTTTACAATGTGGACATGTTGAACTGTGAAATAAATATAAATTAACTTCACGAGCCGACGCTATATTAATAGAAAAGGTAAATAAAAATAAAAACAATATAACATAAAAAAACTTCTTCATCTAATTTTTCAAAAACTCCTTTATTTCTTCTATAGAATGCTCACCAACTAATCTTTTATCATTATTAATTAAAACAGGCAGTGTATTTCCTATTTTATATTTTTTTACAATATCATAATCCATATCATAATCATAATCAATTATTTTTATTTTATCATTATCAATTACTTTATTTAATCTTTGTTTCATCAAAATACAACTACTACACCAAATCGCACTAATTCTTATTATTTTCATATATTACCTCAAACTCGTTAAATTATTGTAAATAATATCAAAACAATCTAAAAATCTTTCTATTTCATTTTTTGTTGTCTTAAAAGATATACTAATCCTAATACTAGATAAAGCTCTTTTTTTGGAATTAGTAAGACTCATCACAGCTTTAGATAAATTAGCTAGGGAACAGGCAGACTTTGTTGATATATATATTTTATAATGTTCTAAAGCATGAAGCATAACCTCTGGTTTAACATCTATTACACTCAAATTTAAAATATGTGGAATACACTTATCATTACTATTAATAAATACTTTTTCATACTTTTGTAATTTTTCTTTTAATATATTATTTAAACTTTCAACATATTTGCTTTTTTCATCTATATTTTCAAGTGCTAAACGTAAAGCTTTTGCAAGTGATACAATCAATTCGGTACAAGGCGTACCACTTCTAAATTTTGTTGTACTAGTTCCACCTAAAATTAGTGGTAACAAAACCAAATTTTTATTTTTAATTAAACAACCAATACCTTTAATACCAAAAAACTTATGAGCCGAAAAACTAATAAGATCAACGTTAGTTAAATCAATTGACGCCTTACCTATTATCTGTGTTGCATCACAATGAAAAAATACTTTATTATAATTCTTTAAAACAGCACCAATTTTTTCTATCGGTTGTCTTATACCAATTTCACTATTAACAGCACCTATACTAACTAAAATAGTATCATCCGTAATAAGTTCTTTTAAATTATCAATATCAATAAGACCATTTTCTAAAATTTTCACAAAATCTACTTTATATCCATTATCAATTAAATAGTTAATAGGACCATAGATTGAAGAATGTTCAAACGCTGTAGTTATAATATGCTTTCTATTTTTATGTTTCAAACATAATCCCTTTATAGCTAAATTATTAGCTTCGCTAGAACCACTAGTATAAATAATTTCTTTATCATTTAAATTTAGTAACTTACTTATTTGATCGGAAGATGCTTTAATTAATTGATTAGCCTTAACACCAAGTTCATGAAGTGAATTGGGATTACCAACATATTTGCAAGCTTTATTAAAGCTTTCCAACACCCTATCATCAACTGGCGTTGTTGCACTATAATCTAAATATATCATAAAATCACCGTTACCATTATAACATGTTAAAATAATAAAATGCAAATAAAAAACTAAAATTTAACTTTCAGATTTGTTCTAAAAATCAAAAATATATGTATAATAAATATAATACAATTTTTTATTTATTGTTAATTTTCACTTATATCATTCTTTAATTTATTCATTATAAGAAAGCGTTTCTGACGATTCAAACAAAAATCATCAATTAAAATTAGAAAATTTTTTTATAAAACGAAATATTATAGTATAAAAAAAGAAATAATTACTTATTTCAAATATTTATCAGCGATTCTATTTAATTCGTTTTGTAAATCACTTTTTAAAACATAGTCAGTAAATCCTTTTTCTATATAATGCTTTTTTATTATTTCTTTATTCTTCTCAAGCATAACTATAACTGGTGTATTAAAATTAGAAAGAGTTTGTAACTGCTGCAATGTTGCAACACCACTTTGCTTAACCATATCATCATCAATTAATATTAAATCAAAATGTTCATTAATTCTTATTTTATCAACAGCATCTTCACCATACATAGTACTTATAACATTTATATGATGCTCCTCTAAAATATTTTTTTCATTTTGCAATAAATGAAGATCATCATCAACTATTAATACTTTTTTTGTATCATTAAATGATTTTATATTTTTATCATTATTTTCAACTATTTTTTGATCAACTACCACCATAAATTCAGTTCCTTTATCTATTTCACTTTTGATCATAATTGATCCACCTATTAAATTAATAATTTTTTTAGTAATATTCAAATCAACATCCATTTCTGTCAATTTTTTTTCATCTTCCTTATCTAATTGTTTATCTAATGTTAAAATATCATTTACTTGTTGAATATTCATCCCACATCCAGAATCTTCCACAGTAATAATTAAACGGCACATATCATACTTTATGATAACATTAACATCTAAACTAATAAAACCCTTTTTGGTATTTTCTAAAGAATTAATTAAAATAGACATAATTGCCTGTTTTAATTTTATATAATCACCATAAAGCATAGCAGGCATTTCAGGACTAATATTATAATTATAAGTAACATCAAGAGGTATCTTATCTTTTATAAATAAATTTATTTCATCAAACAATCTTTTTGCATTATACTTACTATCCATCATTTTTATTTTTCTAATATCAATATCTGATACATCCAAAACATTATTTACAACGTATGATATATGTCTTGTATTTGTTTTAATAGCTGTTACTATATCGTCTAACTTTACATACTCATTTTTAGTATCAATCAGATTAGCTAAATTAAAAATATTACTAACAGGCTTTCTTACCTCTTGGGTCATTCTAAATAAAAAATTAGATCTATTTTCATTATTTTTCTCTAGAATATCTTTATTTTTATTTAATTCTCCAATAACTTTAATATCTGGATTTTCTATAGTGAAATACATAAGATACATAATAAGTGTTTGCATAGATAACATTAATGTTAATTCTGGATATATCGATTGAATTACAATAACTACAACACCTATTATAATAAAGGCAAAAATAGGAATATATTTTTTATTTCTCAATTTTTTAAAATTAGATGTAAGAACTATTACCCATAATATTATTAAAATGGCACTCAGTAAATATATATAAGTAGCAGCAGGTCCATATGTATATGCAGCCCCATTATTTTGATAAGCATTTAATGGTAATTTATATACAATAAAACTACTAATTATATAAATAATTACAGAAATAATGTTGACAGGTTTCGAATAAGAATTAATCTTATTTTGATATTTACGCTTATCTTTTAACGTAATTAAAAATATATATTTTGTAAACTCTCCTATCCAAATTATAAAATAAACCAAAATCAGCTTTAAAACATTAATAGCTAAAGGAATATTTGTTTTTAATAAACATCTAATTGCAAAAGTTGCAGGAAATACCTCTATCAAAAGTCCAATCAAATTAATTATTAACATCCTTTTAAAAATTTTATTTTCATCACTTTCCATTCTTTTTTTAGAAAAAAAGAAAAGAACTAACACTATAGAATATACTAAACTAACTATTGAAAAAAATATTGCATTTTGCATATAACCACCTCTATCATTCAAGATAATTATATCAAAAAAAAAACATATTTTAAACATGTCTTTTTAATTTTTTTACTTTTTCAAGAGAATCAGCAATAACAGCATTAGTATAAATACTAGTCAATTGTTCTGTTTCCTCCTTTAAAAGAGCATAATCTACTTTTCCAACCTGCGTACGAGGTAACGTTTTTAATATTCTTATTATATTTGGTTTTTCTTTTAAATTATCAATTACCAATTTTAAACTTTTTAACATTTCCTCTTTAGATACATCAGCAAATTCATCAAAAACTACAAATGTAACTAACTTATCATTAGCATAATTTGTTTTACAAATTTTAACATAAGGGCATGCTTTTATTGCTTCATTTACATCCACTATGTTCACCAATCGGCTATCAATTTTAATTGGTTCTTGGTATCTATCTAAAATATGTAATGATCCATATTCATCTAAATAACCATAATCATTAGTATTATACCAAGTAATACCATTCTCATCTTTACTTAAAACTTGTTTTGTTTTTTCATCATCATCATAATAACCAAGCATTTGGGCAGGACCAGTTAAATAAACTTTTCCTCTTTGGTTATATGTCAATTCTTTTCCGCTATTATCTAATATTTTAAGATTATTAAAGGGTAATGGTATTCCAGACGAACCAACTATATTACATCTAGGATTGGCAACCGAAAAACACGTATTCATCTCAGTAGCGCCATATCCTGCCTCTTGGGTAATACCCGTGATTTTTTCAAACGTT
Organism: uncultured Bacilli bacterium; assembly: GCA_934153675.1. Taxonomy (GTDB): domain Bacteria; phylum Bacillota_I; class Bacilli_A; order RF39; family UBA660; genus RUG12438. Next base: position 105,130 of record CAKPFG010000001.1, on the reverse strand, counting down.
TTAATTTGATTTTTTTCTGCTCGTTCGCCACCAACTACTACTTTTTTTAAATAAGTTGAAATTTCTTTTATATCTTCTTTATCCATATGTAATAATGAATCCCATAAATATTGTGACCATATACCATAATTTGGATGATATTTCTTTAAATATTCTGGTATTTTATCATAAGTTAAAGATAAATCTAAAATTTCTTCTATTCCCATACACATTGCCATATGAATAATATCACTATCCCAAAAAGCTAAAAATGGTGGCACTAAAGCTAAATTCTTTTCACCCCTATTTAATTTTAAATTAGCTATTTTATGTTGATAAGCAAGTGCATTATTTGCATCATGGGATAATAAAACAGCTTTACTATCTCCTGTTGTTCCACTAGTAAAAGCTATATTAGCCGGCATATCTTTACAATACAATCTTTTTTCAATTTTAAAATTTTTATCACCATTTTTTAAAAATCTATTAAAATTAATAGCTGAATTAATATGCAATTTTTTTATTTTATTTTGTGCTTTTAATATTGGAACTAATATTCTTTCACTGTTTAAAATATTTGTATAATTTGTAAGAGGCAATATAATCTTTTTAATATCCTTAAATTCATTTATATTTAATAATTCTGATACTTTGTTCTCTAAAATATCAAGAACAAAAATTATTTTAGGCTGTATTTTTACTAATTGCTTATACATTTTATTACAATCAAGATTTGATGCGGCATCTGCAAAATTTAAGTTAGCTGTAATTGCTCCTATACTTGTTGCAGCATATTTAAGTGCCACTAAGTCAGGCGTCGACAAAGCCACCGAAGAAATTATATCCCCTTTTTTTATACCACAATTAATTAATGAAGATGTAATTAAATTTATTCTATCATTGAACATATTTAAAGTTAAAGATTTTTTACCACGATTATTTATAATAATATTTTGTTCAAATCCTTTATTAGATTTTAATAAATAATCTGTCTGATTCATTTTTGGTAAACTTGTTTTTAATAATTCTTCATCATACCATTGTTCCCATATCCTATCTTCTTTTATTACTCCAGTTATTTTTCTATTATTATTCATCATAAAATCCTCCAAGACACCATTATTATATAGCAAATTATATGTAAAAACAAGAAAAAAAGAGTTTTTTTACTCTTTTTTTAAATAAAACGTAAACTTTTAAAATAAACATGATCCAAGTATTATGGCAAGTAGTATATACAACACTATAATTATAACATAGTAATTATTGTTGCCACATTTTTTTGGACTTTCACAATTGTTTGTGTTTTGATTATTACAACACATAACTACACCTCCTTAAATATATGCTCCAAGTATAATTATTAAAAGAATAAATAATACCAAAACGATAGCTGCGCCAGATACGCCGTTATTACAACACATAAAATCATTCCTCCTTTTACTATTTTCATTGTATTTTATGAAATTTTTCTAAATTTGTGCGTCAAATATTGTTTTTTCTTTTATTTTTTGTTATCATTAATCTGTATGATGCATTCACATCGTATTAGGAGAGGAGATTATTTATGTCAAAAGCTGATGAAGCGAAAAAAAAGAAGACTGTAAAAAGTACTAACGCTAAAGCTAAAAGTACTAAAACTAATGCTGGAAAAACAAAAAATACTACTAAAAAAGTAGTGAAAAATAATGCTTCAACTAAAAAAATTGATAATGAAAAAATTGATAATAAAAAAGTTGATGTTAAACCAGTAGTAAAAATAGAAGAAGCTAAAAGTACTAAAAAGGCAAAAAAAGAAAATATCTTTTTAAAAGCTAAAAATACAATTCTAAAGAACTGGGAAGAAAAAAGAGAATTTATGGTTGCTTGTATTGTTATTGTAGTTCTTACAATTATTATTATTGTATTAGCATTTTCTAAAAGAGTTCCTAAACTTAAAAATGGTGAAGAAGTTCTAGCTAGTATCGATGGATTGAAAGTAACTAGTGATAAATTATATACTAATCTTAAAGATAGTTATGGAACAAATCAAGTCATTAATTTAATAGATGAAAAAATTGCTGATGATTATGTTAAAAAATTTACTGATGAAAATAACAAATATATTGATCAAGTTGTTGATTATTATAAACAATACGCAGATTATTATGGTGTAAGTTTTGAAAACTTTTTAAGTCAATATGTTGGAATTTCTGGAGTAACTACTGAAGATGAGTTTCGTGATTATGTAACTAAAGATTACAAAAAAACATTAGCAGCTAAAAAATATATTGGTAGCACTATCAGTGAAGAAGAATTACAAAAAGAATTTAATGAAAATTATAAAGAAAAATTAACAGTAAGACATATACTAATCGAAGTAAATGATGATACAACTGAAGAAGAAGCTAAAAAACAAGCTCAAAAGTTAATTGATGAATTAAACAGTGTTAAAAGTGATTCTAAAAAATTAGAAGAAAAGTTCAAAAGCTTAGCTTATGATAATTCAGCTGATAAAGCAACATATGAAAATGGTGGGTTATATAAAGATTTTTCTAAAAGTGAAGTTGATGAATCATTTTATAACGCTGCAAAAAAACTTAAAAATGGCGAATATACTAGTGAACCTGTAAAAAGTCAATATGGATATCACGTAATTTTAAAAGTATCTAGCAAAACTAATAAATATAAAGATGTTAAAGAAAAAATTAGAACGTCTTTAGCAGAAAAAAAATTGAATGAAGATTCAACATTACAAGTTAAAGCTTGGGATAAGCTAAGAAAAAAATACAATTTAAAGATAAATGATACTGACGTAAAAAAAGCTTATCAAGAAACAATTAAAGATGCTAGCAATACTTCTAAAGATAATAGTAAGAAAACTAGTGATACGGAAAATAATAAGACAAATAGCAATACCGAAAATAACAGTTCTAAAGAATAGAAGATTTATAAATCTTCTTTTTTTATATTTTCATATAAAAATCCATACATATATAATTTACTTTTAATTTTACTTTCTAATATTTTATCTTTGTATTTATTTTTATATTTTTTTAATAAAATTCTATAATTATAAATAAGAATATTATAATCATCTTTTTTATTTTGTTCAAATATTTCATCTATCACACTTTGTTCATATCCTAAATTTATCATGTCCCTAATTATTTTATTTTTTAAAAAATAATTAGAATATTTATGATTTGAATTAATTTTTTTTATAATCAACTTTTTTAATTTTTCATTAATATCAATATCAATATTTTTAATTTCTTCATTAATAATATCAATATTGATATTTTTATTTAATAAATCTATTTTTATTTTATTAATTCCGTCCTTGCTTAACTTTAATTTATCATTAATATAACATCTTACATATAATTTATCATTTATTATATTAATTTTTTTAAGTTTATCTATTATACTTTTAATATCGCTATTTTTAACCTCTAAATTAGATAAATAATAATATATATCATTTTCACATCTAACCCTTTTTACAGCATAATTTAATGCTTTATTATATATATCATAATACTTTGAATCATTCATTATTTTCAATAATAAATCATCATCAATTTCTTTTTTATATAATAGATTATATTTTATAATTATTTCATCAAAAGTTTTTATTGTCAATTTATTTAACTCTAAATTGTATAAGCCATTTTTCAATTTGACTATTTTAATTATTTTCATATATCCTCCTATCCAGAAACATTATATAAACTATAATTTTATTTGTCAATACATTTGTTCGCAAAAAAAAGGAGGAACTAATTTCCATCCTTATTATTGCGCATATCTATTGTTGCTTCATTTACAGCATCATCAAATGTCTTTATTGCATCAGTAATCATACTATAACCACTTGCAGCACCAAATCCATGATCTAAATTTTTAAAAGCTCTTGTCAGCTTTCTTTGATATGCTATAATAGTTTTCTCAGGATAACCAACTAAGTATACTAAAAACTCGTTCCCATCTGTTCTAATAATTTCTGTATTAGGCAATTGAGACATGATTAATATATTAGCAGCCTGTAAAATTATTTTGTCCCCCTCTTCTCTACCATAATTATCATTAATATAAGCAATATTATTTAAATCTACAACCAAAATACATTGTGGATATACCTCTGAATCATCCCATTCTTCTACTTTACTATTTAAGTATGCTCTATTTTTTAATGAAGTTAATTGATCAATATATTTTAATTTTTCCTCTTTTGTTAAAGTAGATTTTTTTTCATTATACATCTTTTTTATAAATAGTCTTACCTTATTAATAATAGTAATAATTAAGAATACTACAACAACAATTAATGTAATAATAGTTACATAAAAATAATTTACAGTCTTATAAGAAATTGTATTATATCCTTTTTCAACTATTGTATTTAAATCAATATAATTAGTATAAAAATTAAATAGCATTGAAAAAGTTGAATTAATTGTAGAATTATTAATCACATAATTATAACCAATGTCATCTAGTATTAAATCTAATTTATAATTTTTAAAATTACGCGTTTTGTAAAAATTATAATTTTCTAAATCTATTATAATAATATCATTAGAATTAATCTTTTTTAATAAAATATCTAAATTGTCATATGTTTTAACATTAATATTATGATTTTTTAATATCTTATAAATTTTACTATCCTTAATAGTTACAATGTTGTACTTTTTAAGGTCATAAATATTATCAATTGCAACACTTTTATTATATGATGAAATAACAGCTATCTTACTATTTATACTTGTAGTTGTTTTATAACTATTTTTAAAATTACTATTATTGTTATTAAAAATAATATCTATTTTCCCATTCCTATAATCTCTAGTAAGTGCAGATATATTATTATATTTTTTGTATTTTATTTCAACATTTGAAAATTCACTAAATGTTTTTAATATTAAATTATTAACACCAACTAATGAAGTATTTAAATAATCATAAATACCATCTTCTACAAAACCATAAACATAAGTTTTTGATTTTAAATCTGTTTGTTTCAATGGAGGAATATTCTTATAGGAATAATAATCATTTAAAAGATGTTCATTATATGACTTTTTATAAAAAGCATCATACCATTTACTATAGTATTTAGTCAAAATGCTATTTAAAGTGCTATCACCATTTAAAGTAATAACAAAATCCTTGGTTTCACTTAAAAATTGGTAAGATATATTTAAATTTTTATCACATATATACTTTAAAGCATCACTTTTAAGAACTATAAAAGCATTAATTTCTTGATCATTAAAAATATCCATAACATTTTTAAACGTTTTAAAAGAATTACTGTCATTAAAATATTTATTGAATTTATTTATGTCAGAAGTTAATAATCCTATTTTTAAATTATTAACTAATGTAATATCGTTAATTATACTTCCATCATTTTTCACAAGAACATAATTATCTTGATAAAAAAGCAAATCATTTTTTTCGCTTTTATCTTTAACTGTAAAAGCATAGTTATTTAAATTAGTATCAGATAATTTAAACGCTGATGGGTTGAAACTCAAATTAATTTCTTTAGAAACATAATTTAAAAAATCAAACAACACGCCATTACCATTGTAAGTAAATGCAGGAATATCATTAAGTACTGATATATCAATCACATTATTTTTATTATTATCAATCCATTGTTTTTCATTAATACTAAGTGCATTTTTGTGATTAAAAAATGTATAGTATAAAAAAAACAAAGATAATATTACTAATAATGTTATTATTAATATTATTATTTTATTTTTTCTTTTCACAAAATCACCCTACCAAGCAAATGTATCCCTTGAATTATGTTTTGTAACATTTATAGGATATATCTTACTATCTTTATTATCACTTGTAATATATAATGAAAAATCATAATACTTTAAATCTTTAGCCTTAAATGCTTTTAATAAATCATTTGACATACTTTTTACTTTTTCTATATCAATATCATCATTAAGTTCAATTATAATTTTAACTGTACATAATTTAGTATGAATATCAATCTTTTTAACATTATCAAGTTTATTTATTGTATCTTTAGCTTTATTTATTGTATCATTTGACAATTTATAATTATTATTATCGCTGCATCGATCACCATAAACACTAGATGATCCCCCCACTAATTTCACCAAAATAACAAATAAAATTACTATTACAATTATTGCAAACGTTATAAATATTTTTTTATTTTTCATTATATTTTTCATACTTCACCTCTAAATTATTTTGAATCTTTACTTTCTAATTTTTCTAAAATGTCTCTAGTAACATCAATCGCTTTACAACGAACTGCACTAGCAGCTTTTTCCAAAACAGGTGTTCCTTTATCAACTACATACTCAACAAGTTCTTCAGACATTTCACGAATTTTTTTTCCTTGCTTTTTAGCTGCTGCTAGAACTGTTTCTTTATCTAAAGAAACAATTGCATCTTTAATTTCTGCTATTTTATTTTCAATTGTTTCTTTTACTTCTTCTTTGTCAAGCTCTTTAGCTTTTGTAATCAAATCATCCATTTTGCCCTTTAATGCTTTTCTTGTATCTTTACCACTTTTTGGAGCAAATAATATACCAAGTCCTGCCCCTAACATAGCCCCAAGGGCAAAATTTCTAGTACTCTTCTTCATTATTATCATTTCCTTTCTTTTTATTTATGAATCTACCAATTAAATTGGTGATTGCCATTATTATTTTATTACTTACTTCATCTGCAAATGAACCAGTTTTATCTAAAACATTAAAAACACCATTCATTTGATTCATTTTTATATTAACCTCATCTAATGTTTTATTAACTTTAGATAAAGATTTAATAAGTTTAATACCAAGCACTATAAATACACATACTAATACAATAAGTGCTATATATAATTCTATTTCAAGTAACTGTAAAATATTAATGGTCATTTTTTTCATCTCCATCATACATTGTATCTATTAAATTAAAAAGATCATCTTCATCATCAAAACTATTATCTTCCAAACTTTGTTTATTATCTTTGTCCTTATTTAATAACGTATCAAGTTCTTTACCTATATCCATAGTAATATTTTCTAAATCTCTAAGGTTATCATCCGTAGGCGTTGTTTCTTCTTCCATTTCATCGAAAAAATCATGTTCATTTTTTTTATCCTTTTCTTTATCATTAAAAAGAATTGAATTACTACCAAACAATGTGTTTTCAAGTTCATCTTCTAAAGTCCCGTAGGCTTTTTTTCTTATTGAATCAACACTAAGACCATCTACAGCCTTATATTCTTTATCATTTTTATTAACAATATCTTCTTTATGATAATTTTTATCTAGAATACCATAAACCGGTGAAATTATAGGTGTAGGTTTAAATTTTGGTGTCGTTTTTTCACTTGAAGCATTTCCCTGATATGGTTCTTTTGTCTTGATATTTTCTTCATTATATTTTTCAAGATAATCATTTGCACTCTTTAAAGGATTATCCCCCTTAGAATAAAGTTTAATCTCTTCCTTACTTTCTACTTTGTTCTCTAATTTATTCTCTACTTTGTTTTTCACTTCACTTCTTTTAGGTATATCTTGTTTTAAATAATTATCTAAATCAGAAAAATCATCGTCAGTAAAAAACACTGGTTTTTTTTCTTCTTTTATTTCTTCATGTTTAATTTTACTAAAATCTTCTATCTTAATTTCATTTTTCTTTTGTGGTATTATTTGTTCTACTTTTACATCATTTTTTTCTTTTTCCTCTTCCACAACCTCCTCAGTAAACATATTTTTTACTTTATCTAAAAACTTCATAATCATTCTCCTTCATTATCTTTTTGTAAAATAAATTTTTCTGTTTTATCACTTGCTTTAAACATATCATATTTACCAGCTTTATTAATTAAATATTTATCATCAAGCATAGTTTTTATTAAATTTCTGTTATATTTAATAGTAGATAAAATATAAGAAGCATTTAAAATCGTGTTACTTAAATTTTCTTTTTGTACTAAAGCTTCTACTTTAGCATAATTATAATAAAAATTAACATAATATAAATTACCTTTTTTTACTACTTCTACATATCCTTTTTGATTACCATTGTTTATTTTCTTTTTAAAATAAGTGTCTTTACTAATTTTATATTTCATATTAGTTTTATAATAATAGCTTACTATATCAACATAAAGATAATAATACTCTCCTTTATAATATAATGTTTGCATTAAATCATCGGTATCTATATGTATAACTCCATTTGGAATATAATATTTATACCCTTGACCATCTTTATTATAAAGAGTATTATTTTTTGATAAAACAACATCTATAATATTATCTAAACTGCTAGTATCTATTCTAACAATAGAACATCCTGTAAGTAAAAGACAAAAAAACAATACTATATATTTTTTCATAAATACTCCCTCACAAATATTATAACAAATAAATGGATTCTTCAAACATTTTTTATTATATTTACACCTTTTATATGTAAATATAATGTATATTTATTTAGTAACTGATATCATATAAATAGGATAACCTTTAGTAGAAAACTTGATTTCATATTCTGTTTTAACATTAAAAATATTATCTTTATGTAAATCCAAACTTAAATCATTTATTTTATAACCATAGTCTGTAAAAGATTTAATAGAAAATTCAAATAATTTTCTATTATCCGTTTTAAATATTATATTTTTCTTATTCTTAAATAAAATATCATATTTCTTTAAAAAATTAATATCAGTAAGTCTCCTTTTTTGATGTCTATCCTTAGGCCAAGGATCTGAAAAATTTAAATATATCATATCTATTTCTTTGTAAAATACTTCATCTATTTTTATAGCATCCATTTTAATTAATTTTAAATTTGTAATGTTTTCAAATTCTAATTTTTCACAAGCCCTAATAATAACACTATCATATTTTTCAATTCCTATAAAATTAATATCAGGATTTAATTTCGCCATATTGATAATAAAGTTCCCTTTACCCATACCTATTTCAATATAAATTCTATTGTTATTGTTAAATAAAGTAGCAAATTTTCCCCTATACTTATTATAATCAGTAATAACATATAAAGATTTATCAATTTTATCTTTAGCACCTTTAACATTTCTAAGTCTCACTTTATCACCCAAAACATTATAACAAATTACATCTTATCTTTCAAGATTTTTGTATTATTCTAAATTATTTTACATATATTATTGTGAGGTGGAATATGAAAGATAAAAGAAATTGTGGGGGAATTTACCCTGTTTATCCAACAATGCAAATGCCAATGATGCAACCTATGCCTTATTACAATTATACTCAATCAACAACTACCGACATATCAAATATTCAAAATCAACTAAATAATTTAGAAAATAGAGTAAACAAATTAGAACAAATCGTAAATAGTTTAAATGCTAATAACATTAACCCAATCAATAATAATAAGTATACTGATTCTAATTACTACATGGTTTAAACCATGTTTTTTGTATGTTTTTTTTAAAATTACCCATCATATAATTGAAAGGAGCAATATGAATATAGATATTAGAAAAAGTATTAAAAATAATTTTAAAAATAGTAATGATAAAGAAATTATCTCTTCGATAGAAAAGGCAATTAAAGATAATGATGAAATAACATTGCCTGGTCTTGGCGTGTTTTTTGAAATTTTATGGAAAAATTGTGATACGAAAGAAAAAAATAATATAATTAACATTATAAAAGGTGAATTAAAATAAAATCCGTCTCGAATTAGAAACGGATTTTACTTTAAATTATTTCATTTTTGATATTCTTGTTATTAAGTGCTAATACCAATTTATCTATATCTTCTTTATTATTATAAAAATACAAACTAATTCTACAAGTGTTTTTAACACCAAGTTCATCTTTTAACATTTTAGCACAATGATTTCCAGCCCTAATACAAATATTGTACTTATCTAAATATATTGCCAAATCTTGAGCAAATATTCCATCAATATTGAATGTTATAATAGAAGATTCGCTTTTTTCATTATATATTATGATATTTTGTACTTTTTTTAATTCATCTATTGCATACTTACGCAAGTCTTTTTCATATTGTTCTATTTTATTCATGCCTATATCATTTATATAATCAATAACAGCTCCAAAACCAATTATACCAGCTATATTTATAGTTCCTGCTTCAAATTTATATGGAATATCTTTATAATTCCTATTTCTATCAAATGTAAAAGAAGCATTCATGCCACCACCAAATTCTGTAGGATACATCCTATTAAGTAATTCTTTTTTTCCATATATGATTCCAACGCCAGTTGGACCACACATTTTATGTGCTGAAAAAGAAAGAAAATCTATATCAGATTTTTGAACATCCATTTTTATATGAGGCACAGCCTGAGCACCATCTATTACTACCAATATACCTTTTTGATGAGCATATTTTATAATATCATCAATAGGTCTAATATCACCTACTACATTTGTAATGTAAGCAATAGATATAACCTTTGTATGCTGTGTAATCTTTCTTTTTAAATCTTCTAAATCAAATGTTAAATTTGAATTTAATTCAATATAATTAACCTTAATATTTATTAAATCAGCAAGTTCAAACCATGGTAAAACATTACTTGCATGTTCTGATTTTGTTATTAATACCTCATCATTTTCTTTTAAATTATATTTAAAATAACCATAAATAATTTTATTCATAGAATCAGTCGTATTATTAGTAAAAATAATTTCGCTAGTGTCTTTAGCATTTATAAAATGTTTTACCTTTTTCCTTGTATCCATTATTTTTTGATCAACTTTATACGCTAATTTATAATCTCCCCTTGAAGCATTAGCACTATAATTATTATAATAATCGCTAATTGTACACGATAAGATTTTTGGCTTTAATGTAGTTGCTCCATTATCTAAATAATCAACATCTTTCAAAATACTAAAATCTTCTCGATTCATATTTCACCTCCAATACTTTTTAATATCATCTTCTATTTTTGACTTAATACAGTCATTAGTAATATTGCTTAATAAAAAGCCTTTAATCAATAAATCATAAGCAGTATGTTCATCTATTCCCATTGTTTTTAAATAAAATAATTCTTCATCTTCAAAACTACCAATTAATGCTGAGTGATTAGCAGAAACCTCTTTACTATCAATATATAATATTGGTCTTATTTCACACTTATTTTTACTTAAATTAATAATCCTATTATATTGATTACAAATACAATCATTAATACCATTAGGCACTTTCCCCGTTATTTGAATATTCATAACACCATTTAAATTTACACCATTGTTTTTAATATTACTACAAGTTTTTTCTTTATTATGATTAATCACATAATCATAATTTTCTTTGTTAACACAGATACTTTTAAATAGATAATCAATTTTAGAACTAATTCCATTTAAATTAACTAAAACCATTTCATTTAAAACAGATACTTCATTATATTTTTCAACATTTAAACTACTATAATCATCAAGAGTAAAATTATATTTAATTTTTGCATCACAACCACTGGTTTTAATAAAAAGATTTAAATTAACATTTTTCATAAGATTAATATTAAATTGTAATTTGGTTAATTCTTTTAAATTAATTTCTAAGAAAAGAAAAGAATTACATTTTACGTTTAATTCTATTACACTTATACCAAATACACTTTTATCTTCTTTTATATCTATATTGCTATCATTAAATTGAATTTTATCATTAACTACTACTATTTTATTCATGAGATATCATTTCCTTAACGACACATGTTCCAATAGAATTATCTTTTTTGTTTATATATTTACTATAACCTTCCGTTTCTATTTCTTTAACTAAAGAAAAATCCCCTGTTTTTACTATTTTGCCATCAATCATTATATGAACAAATTGTGGTTTGATATAATCAAGCAAACGCTTATAATGTGTTACTAAAAGAATTCCAGGATTTTCCTTAGTATAATATCTATATACCTCATCACCCACTACTTTTAAACTATCAACATCAAGACCAGAATCAATTTCATCCAATAATACCATTGTTGGTTTTAAAATATTCATTTGCAATATTTCGTTTTTTTTACGCTCTCCACCACTAAAACCAAAATTAACTCCACGATGAATCATGTCAGGATTCATTTTTAATCTTTTTACATTATCTTCTATATCATTAATAAATTTAAATAATTTAAAATCTTTTCCTAATTTAGAATGCAAAGCAGTTCTTAGCATATCCGCATTTGTAACACCCTCTATCTCTAGTGGCAACTGCATCCCTAAAAATATACCTAAATTAGCTCTTTCATCAGTTTTTAAATCATTTAAAAGAGTATCATTATAATATATACCACCCTCTAATATTTCATAATCAGGATGCCCCATTATAACTTTAGAAAGGGTACTTTTTCCAACACCATTAGGTCCCATTATAACATGTATCTCCCCAGATTTAATTTCTAAATTAAATTTATCAAGTATTACTCTATCTAAAACACGAACCTTTAAATTTTCTATTTTTAAAATATTCACTTAAATCACCAAAATAATTATACTAAAAAAGAAAAAAAAAGAAAAGCTTATTTGAAAAAATAACAAAAAACGCGAATGAAATATGTATAAATAAAGAAAAAAAGAACAATATTATAATAGAATATTCGCAGATATTCACCAAAAAGAGTTTACCTCTTTTTTTTATTTTGATAAAATATATATGGGAGATGATTTTATGGATTGCTTATTTTGCAAAATTATTAATAAAGAAATTAACAGTTATAAACTATATGAAGACGAAATTGTTTATGCTTTTTTAGATATTCATCCAGATAGTAATGGTCATACATTAATAATACCTAAAAAGCATTATTTAGATATCGATGATATTCCTATTGATACTTTAAATCATATATTAATGATTGCTAAAAAAATTAAAAAGTTATTATATGATAAATTAAATTGCGATGGTTTAACATTAGTACAAAATAATGGAACTATTCAAGAAATAAAACATTTTCATTTACATTTAAAACCACACTATGAAAATAATATTATAAAACCAGTAAATGAAATTTATACAATATTAAATAATTAATATTATTAAAAAAGTAGCCGGTATAAAAAATAGTTCAATAAAAATATTATAATACACTTTTTGAAAGTGTATTTTTTGTAGTAGCAAAAGAATAAAAATTTAATAAATATTCTGATAATTTAAAACTTGAAATTATAAGTAAGATTAAATGAGGAATGTCTATTAGATATGTATCAAAATAATATAATATTCCATCTAGTACATATTTACTTGGATTAAAAAAGCATCATCCAAAAATTATAGGATTAAAAATTAGATGAATAAATGAATCTAATTTTACCTAAGAAAAATTTAAAATACTAAAAAAACACTAGATTTTCCTCAATGTACGCGAAAGAAAAAGAGAAAAATAATTTCTCTAATTTTTTTTAATATACTAGTTTTTTATGCTGTCTATTAATTGGGGTTCACATCATTATATTCTAACTTTTTATTTAACTTTTACTTTAAAGCGGCTTTTCTAGATAAGTTCAATCTTCCCTTTTTGTCATATCCCAAACATTTTACAATCATATCATCGCCAACATTAGCAATATCTATAACCTTATCAACTCTTTTGGTATCAAGTTCTGAAATATGTACCATTCCATCACATCCAGGCCATATTTCAACAAAGCAACCAGAGTCAATAATTTTAACAACTTTTCCTTTATATATTTTTCCTTCTTCTGGAACACGAATAACATCTTTTATCATTTTAGCTGTTTTTTCAATTATTTCCTTATTATTATGATATATAATTACTTTGCCATCATCTTCAAGATCAACTTTAACAGCATTTACGTCATTTACACTAACAACGCCACTTGCATCTTGGATAATTTTTGTAATCATTTCTCCACCCTTACCTATAATATCTTTTATTTTTTCTGGATCAACCATAAATGATAATGTTTTTGGAGCATATTTACTTACTTCTTTTCTAGGTTCTTTAATTGTATCAAGCATTACCTTTAATACCTTCATTCTAGCTATTTTTGCCTTTGATAATGCTTCTTGTAATATTTCTTTAGTAATTCCTTTTATTTTTATATCCATTTGTAAAGCACAAATTCCATCCTTCGTACCTGCAACTTTAAAATCCATATCGCCTAAATGATCTTCCATTCCTTGAATATCTGTTAAAATAGTATAATCATCACCATAAGTAATTAATCCCATTGCAATTCCAGCAACTGGACTTTTGATTGGAACACCAGCCGACATAAGGCTCATGCAACCTGCACAAATGCTAGCTTGAGACGATGATCCATTTGACTCTAATATTTCAGATACAACACGGATAGTATAAGGAAATTCTTCCTCGCTTGGTATAACTTGTGCTAAAGCTCGTTCGCCAAGAGCACCATGCCCTATTTCTCTTCTTCCAGGGGCTCCATATCGGCCTGTTTCTCCTACTGAAAATTGAGGAAAATTATAGTGCAACATAAATCTTTTTTCTGTTTCTAAATCAAGGCCATCCAAAATTTGATGCTCTCCTAATGCACCGAGCGTTGTTACAGATAAACTCTGAGTTTCACCTCGTGTAAATAAAGCAGATCCATGTGTCCTTGGAAGCAAATCAACACTTGCAGATAATGGTCTAATTTCATCCATATTTCTTCCATCAGCACGCAATTTTTCTTTTACTACAATACTTCTAAATAAATCATATTCTATCTTTTCCAATACTAATTTTACTTTAGTAAGTAAAATAGTTAATTCTTTTTCTTCTAAATCTTTATTATTATTTTCATAGTATGAAATTACTTCTTCTTTTACATTATCAATTGCTTGATATTTTTCAAGTTTTCCTTTAATTCTAAGTGCAGAATCTAATTTATCTCTACACATATTACTAATATCTATTTTTAAATATTCTGGAATATCTAATACTTCATATTCCATTTTTTCTACACCAATATCATCAATAATCTTTTTCTGAAACTGATTCAATTCCTTTATAGCTTCAAAGCCAAACTCTAATGCATCAAGCATTTCACTTTCCGTTACTTCTTTTGCACCTGCTTCTACCATATTAATTGCATCTATTGTTCCAGCAACAGTTAAATCTATATCAGAATTATTAGTTTCATCTACAGTTGGATTAATGATAAATTTTTCATTTATTCTACCTACTTTAACACCAGAAATAGGACCATCAAAAGGTATTTTACTAATTGATGTTGCTAATGAAGAAGCAAACATAGCAGCCATTTCTGGAGAATTATCAGGATCAACACTCAAAATAGTATTTACAACCTGTACCTCATTTCTAAAATTTTCAGGAAACATTGGTCTCATTGGCCTATCTATCATACGAGCTGCTAAAGTTGCTGCCTCCGTTGGACGTCCTTCTCTTTTTATAAATCCACCTGGTATTTTGCCAACAGAATATAATTTTTCTTGATATAAAACCATTAGAGGAAAGAAATCAGATAAAACATTAGCATTTTTACTTACTACAACAGTAGAAAGAACGACAGTATCACCGTATCTTACTAAACAAGAACCAGTAGCTTGTTTGGCAAGTTCACCAATTTCTACAACTAATTTTCTTCCCCTAAAATCTAATTCATATATTTTTTTCATTCTTCCTCCTTAAAATAAAGACACTCAAAAAAAAGAGTGTCCAATATAATTACTTTCTTAAACCTAATTCTTTAACAACTTTACGATATCTAGTAACATCATTTTTAATTAAATAATTAAGTAAACTCTTTCTTTGACCAACCTTCTTAAGTAGTCCTCTTTTAGAATGATGATCATGTTTATGTTCTTTAAAATGATTAGTTAAAGAATTAATTTCTTCAGTTAAAATAGCAATTTGTACTTCAATAGAACCTGTATCTTGTTCATTTTTTCCAAATTTTTTAACCAATTCTGCTTTCTTTTCTTTATTTAAAGCCATTCAAATTCTCCTTTCCTTATATAAGCTTAAACCCAGTAATGAGTCGGAGACTACTCAAAACCAAGAATAAGTAACATAAATAATATACACTATATTTATTTAAAATGCAATATTTTTTGTATTAAATATTAATTTTGAAATTTTATTCCTCTTCTAAACTACTAAAATCAAAATAATCATCTAATAACTCATTTACATCTTTTTTAGTATTTTCATCTTTCGTTTTATCGTGCATTTGACATTCTCCTTTTTGTTTCTATATAAACTCGCTGAACTAAAGCAAGCGCTATTAAAAGTGATAAAGTAAAACTACCACCATATGATAAAAATGGTAATGGGACTCCTGTTAATGGTATAAGACCAAATAAACCACCTAAATTAATTGCAATATGCATAAAAATATATGTTGCAACACCTATACATATATACCTATTTTTTATAGTATCAGTAATTCTAGATAAACGTATTATACGATAAATTAAAATGATATAACATAAAAATATTAAACTACCACCGAGTAAGCCGTTTTCCTCTGAAATAATAGAAAATACCATATCTGTATGTGGTTCTGGTATATAAGAATACTTTTGCGTACTTTTACCTATTCCAAGACCAAATAGACCTCCCTTATTAATAGCAATAAAGGCATTACATACCTGATAACCAGTAGTAGTATAATTACTACAAGGATTATAATAATTAAACCTAGATAATTGTGCCTTTGTTAATGGATTTCCCTTACATATAAAAAGCCCCATAAATGATATTAAAAATAAGAATATACCAATAACAATTGTTTTTAATTTATCACTACTAGTAATTGGACTAGTAAAATAAATAACGAAGAAAATTACAGCTAATATAATAGCGGTTCCTAAATCTTTTTGCAAACATACTAATAATATTATAGGAAAACCAATAAAAATTATTATAAGCAAATATTTCAAATGACTTATCTTATCACTTTTTAATACTTTATTAAATTTTTCAAGCATATAAGAAAGGCACAATATCATAATAACCTTAGAAAATTCACTTGGTTGTAAATTAAAAAATCCTAAACTAATCCAGTTGGATGCTCCTCTAGTGGCTTGACCCTGAACTACTAAAAATAAATTTAAACCTAATATAGTAAAATATAAAAATGGAATAAATTTATAATATTTTTTTAAAGGAATTTTTATTACTACTAAACTAGCAAAAAGAGCTATTATTAAAATTATTAAATGTCTATAAAAATAATAATAAATTGACTGATCCAAATTTATAACAGCTTCCCTACTCGATGCAGTTACAATATTAAAAAGGCCAAATAAACTTAGTACTATTGTTATAAATAAAAGAATTTTATCAGTATCCTTCAACGCTTTTCGCATGATATCACCTATTATAATGATATCATGTTTTTTTTAATTTGACAATAAATAAAAAAATAGGTAATTCTAATAATCAAAATTGAATTAAAAAAATAAAATATATTGAATAGATAGGAGGGTTTATATGTATTATTATGGTGGATATCAAGGATACGGTGGATATCCAGCTGGCTATTCAGGATGTAACGGATATGGAACTTCTTATGGTGCAGCTATAATATTAGTGTTATTTATATTGTTAGTAATAGTTATTGGTGCTCGTGCTTGGGGCGGAAATAACTTTCGTAATTAATTAAAACCATTTTTAAATTTTCAACAAAAAGAAAACACTAAGAAAAATAAGGCCCTAATTCATTTTTGTATTGAATTAGGGTTTTTATTTTTATATATTTTGTGCTATAATATCTTCGGTGGTTTTATGTTTAAAAAATTAAATATTTTAGATGAAAAAGAAAAAGCACTACGCAAGGTTAGCGTTGATGCAACATTTCCATTAAAGAAAGAATATAAAAATTTAATTAAAAGAGCTATAGATGAACTAACATATAGTCAAATTGAAAAATATGCTGAAAAGTACAATTTAAGGCCAGGTATGGGGCTCGCTTTTCCACAACTTGGAATAAATGAAAGAATAATTATTATTGTACATGAAGTTGAAACTGGTATCTTTGATGAATATGTTGTTGTTAATCCAAAAATAGTTAGTTATTCAAACGAAATGATAGCAGCAGAAGCTGGTGAAGGATGCTTAAGCGTAAATCGTGAGGTTGAAGGACACGTGAAAAGATATGCAAGAGTAACCGTTGAAGGATACGATTTAAATGGTAAAAAGATAAAAATTAGAGCTCGCGAAGAATTATCTATTGCATTTCAGCATGAAATTGACCACTTAAACGGCATTTTATTTTATGATAGAATTGATCCAAATCATCAATTTTATCAAGAATATGAATTAAGATTAATATAAGAATTGACAAAAAAAGAAAATATGTTATTTATTTTCTTTTTTGTTTTAATTTACGTTGTTTTGGACTAAATATACTAGATTCAATATCTTGACTATCGTCAACTTTTAAATACATTTTATCAACAATCATTCTAGTTGCATTAATACTATCAGTATTTTGGTCACAACGTTTAATATTCTTATTGGTAATTTTTATATTTTTAGAAAGAAATTTTCTTTCATTCTCTAATTGAGAATTCTTTTCTTTCAATTTATTTAATTGACAAATCAAATCTTTTTTTAAAGCATTTAAATTATTAATTATTGTTTTGTGTTTCAAAAAAGCAGCTTTATCTTTTTTCATATTATTTAAAATACTTTTATTGGCCATTAAATAATTTTCCTCATCAATTATACCATTTTTAAATTGATAATTCCAAATATTTTTTGCCTCTAAACAACTTTCATGATGACTTTCTATTTTTCTTATATCATCACGATTATGTTCTAGCGAACTTTCTACTTTTCTTAATTCATATTTTACTTTTTCAATTTTACTTTCATTTTCATCAAGTTCATCATAAATTTCCTTGATTCTATCCTCATTACTGTACACACTATTTAAAAATTCATTTTTTTGTTCACAAATTTGAACAGTAGAATTATCGTATTGTTCTAATAATTCCTCATATTTTTCATTTGTTAATTTTTCATATTTACAATCCTTCATTGTAATCCCCCTCTTTGTAGGAAGTATGATAGCACATTTTTTTAATAGTGTCAAATCCATGATATTTAAAGATAATATTTCCAAAATGGGGAGATTTATATAACAATACCTATAAACAAATAAAAAAAGAAAAAAGCTTAAAAATATTCATTACCTTGCTTCTTCTAAACTAACATATGAAAAATTGGAAAAAATAATATTTGACTATGTAAAAAAAAAATATGATATTAATAAGTTTAAAGTCATATTTATATCTGTTGATAAGTACTGGTATTAAAAACTATACTAATTGTTTTTAATGCAAAACTTGTTCTTGACCTATTTTATTATGTTATAAAACATTTAAAATACATTTTCAAAGATGATAAAAAACTTACTTCTAATCATTAGTTAAAATATAATATAAACACTTCTATTTCCTTTTTTGATAACCCTAGTGATAATATAAGTTATCAGAATTACTTTCTTTTAGAAGTATTAAATATATTTAAAAAGAATTATATTGACCAATCTACTTTCTAATTGTAAAATTAATTCAATTATAAATCTTTTTTAGAAAAATCTTCACACTTGTTCTACACTAACATATTTAAATGTAATAAGAAAATATATTATATAATTTGATAATTATATTTTGCTCTTTATTTTAGTAAAAATGTTTTCTATACTATCCATCCGACCATTAGAATTACAATCAACAATATCCCACTTTAAGTATTTTGCAATGAAATTGGCATTATCATAAACTTTTTTTAAAAAATCTATATTTTCTTCATGAATATCATTTTTTACTCCATCATTCGAGCTTCTTAAATTTCTTAAATTTGTAATTACGTCAAAATCAGCGGTTAAAAATATTACCTTATCGGGTTTTGGAAGATTAAGTCTATTATATTCAAAATCTGTTATATAATTTATAAATTCAAGTCGTTTTTGCTTATCATTTATTAAACAAGATTGATAAATAATAGAAGATGTTGTATACCTATCAAGTAATATAACATAATCATCATCATAATATTTTTTTAATTCCGTAATATAAGTAATTGCTCGATCCATAGCATACAAACTGTTAATAAAGTATGGAGATAGTTTATTTATATCACCATAATTACCTTTTAAATATTCAATAACAGCAAGTCCTTGATATTTATCATAAGTTGGAAAATGATATTTATAAACCTTATATTTAGACGATAAATATTCATATAATTTATTATATTGAGTGCTTTTACCAATGCCATCAACAGCACCTTCAACTACTATTATCTTTCCCATGATATCACCATATTTATTATATCATAATTTTTATTAATCTTCATATTTTTTATAAAAAAGAATATTGTTTTACTTATGTTTAGTAAGAATTTTTATATTATCACTTTTTTCTAAATCTATATTTTTGATAATTTCATATAAATATTTTTTTATATAATCAGGCTTTTCTACAAATTCTATAATAGAATTATGTGCTTTAACTTCATAAACTTGAACAGATAAAAAAATTTCGAACCACGCTGAAACAATATGCCTATGACAAAAATCTATATTTTTTTCATAACAAAGTAAAACTGAATTATCAAGTTCACGGTAAGTTTTTACTACATCTAATTTTGATAAAACCATCTCCCAGTATTTTCTAATATAATATTCATTGTTTTGTTTTTCAGGAATAATTCCTATATTATCATGCCATACTTTCCAAAATGATAATTTTGGTGCCAATTTAGGATAACAATTTCCTTCGTAATTAGCCTCTTTACCACGATTACCAGAAATCGCATATGTTATATATTTATTTGTTTTAAAAGCATCATGACTACTTGTATAAATCATAAATTCCTCCTATAATCATTATAACAAATGTTACCATTTTTTATAAATCATTTTTATAGTGTTAATTCTTTCATTATTATCAATATAAGACTGATCAATACTTTTATCAATTTCAATTAATTTTGTAATTATTTTATTTTTAACATTATACTCAAAATATTTAGTTTGATTTGAATTATCAGCTTTTTGTACATCTTTATTATTATCTATTTCATTTGTATAATTCATTATATTTTCCTTTCATGTTTCATTTGGTCAATTTTATCATTATTTACTAAATTATTATTATTTAATATACTTTGTTCTTTTGCTATTTGATTACATAAATGTTCAAACTGCTTTCTATCAATAATTTGATATTCACGATTTAACATTTCCGCTATTAATACAAAATCTTTTGATGACGACAATCTTAATAAATCTCTATCTAATTTAGCGTTTGGATTTTTAAATCTAGTTCTATCTAATGCATCTGCATCCTTTAAACAATTGGCAATTTTTTTGACATATTCTATTTTATTTTTATTCAAATTGTACTTCTCACACAATTTTTCAAATCTAAAATCATCATCTTTCATTTCATGATATTCTACTACAATTTGCATAATTTTTCTGTCTTCATCAGAATATCCATCTTTTGCTAAAAACTCATCCATTTTTTCAGCACTTTTTTTACCGTGATTTTTATCAATATTATCATTCAATCGACCACAATCGTGATACTTAGCACATTCAATTAATAACCCAACTGCATGTTTATCTATTTTTTCATCTTCAGTTTTCAATTCATTATTTCCTATTAATTTTGATAATAATATTACTCTTTCAATATGACCTATATTATGATTTTTGCCATCATTAACATACAATTTCTTCTGAATCATATCTGTTGTTATCTTACGTATTTCATCAATATCAATTGTTTTCAGTGTTTCAGATAATGGAGTATTTAAATCATCATTTTTTGAACTTTGAACAATTGTTTCTAATTTTGGAATATTAGTATGACAAAAATTAGTATTTATAAATCGCATCAGTAATTTTTTATAATCATCTATTGGTATATCAATATAATTTTTTCTTTGAACATTCTCCATTGCTACATTAAATTTCTCATTTTCTTTATCTAAAATATCCATTAACATTAAACTATATCGAGAATAAAGACTAATATCTTGTGTTCTTTTATATTCCTGTTGCATATAAATTATTAAATCAGTAAATACCTTTTTTATTTTTAAAGTTGGAAAATACTGTTCTACCCAATCACTATTTGTCATTCTTAACCCACTTCTATTGTTTTCATGTGATACTAGTATTTGCTCTACTAACTGCAATTTTCTTTCAATATTAGTATCTATTGAATATAATTCAGCAATCTTTTTGTCAATTTTAGCAACCTCATTAGAAACAATTTTTTCTTTATCTAAATATACAATTGGAATATTCATTTCATTTGAACATTTAACGGCCTTTGCTTTTATCACATCACTCATATCGCTATATATAATAACATAACTTGGTTGAATGTACTGACATTCAGGTGTCCTTAAATTATCTCTTAATTCAAATCTTTCTAAAGACATCTCATTATGTGTATGACGTGTATTATTAATAATATCTTGGGCAGACATAAAAGTTAATGGTCTACCTTCTTGTATCTCATATTCATCATTATAAGAATATATATCATATGGAGCAATTTTCATCATAGCTTTTTCATCCCAACTTGAAAAACCAAATAAAACATCATTAACTGCTGCCATCCCCATATTATCATTTGATATAAATGAACAACATATTCCATGATTACTTTTTCTACCACTTTTATTCCAAGAATCAAAATAATTATTATTTATTAATTCCATTGATCCATAGGCATCCGTACTATGAATTAACATTTTAAAATCCAATCCTACTTCATAGACAGGTATTTTTTGTATAACGCCTGCCCCATTAATATTAAATGGTATTTCTATAAAAGTCGGCTGCATATTACTATCAATTTTAAATGTACTATCGGATATATTCTTACTAAATATTTTTCTAATAGATTGGTCAATATATATATTTTCATCAAATGATAACGGTTGAATATTACTATCCATATAACACTGTTTAATAGTCCTAATTTTTGTTATTTCCAAAATTTTTTTTATGCTTTTTACATATTTAACTTGCATATCATAATTTTTATTACTACTAAATTGATCAATGGATGTTCCATACATTCTTACTATTTGCTCTGCTTCTTGGATATTAATACTAAAATATTTGTTTAAATATACATTAATTGCACCATTTAAGTCATTGTTATTTAAACATTTTTGAAACACCTCATCACATAATAATAATCTACGTTGATAAAAATTATCTATATCATACATATTATTTATATCCGGCAAAATATTCAAAGATATATCTACATCATCTTTAATCACGCCAAACATAGTCATACTAATTCCATTATAATAAGAACTAATATCTCTCAATCCAACTTCAGTAAGTATCTTCCATCTCTCAGGTGTCATTTGATTCCAATCAAGATGTGCATTATGTCTTATTGTTGATAATTTCTTCCTCTTTTTTACATCTTTGTTATAATGAGAATTATCATTATTCATTTCAATTAATTTATTAATAAATAAATTAACATCAATTTCTGAAGCATATACAGAATTCATAATTACTCTACTCATTTGTTCAAAAATTAAAGGAGAACTAAAATGTCCATACATCGATGCTATTTTACGTGCCGTTTGTGGGTATCTGCTTATTTTCTCAATAAAGTCATAACCTAAATCTAAAATATCATCTTTTAACAATTCAAAAGAAAAAGTTCGTGCTAAATAAGGGTTATTTTTCAGCAACATTTGCATATATTCATATTTATCATATTTAAATGGGCCCTTATTATTAGTATTCTTTGGATTATATTCTTCATTATATTCATCAATCAATAGATAGAATAATCGTTTATCTGAAATAATATCAGTAGCTATAGATAATTCTAAATTTGGATTCATCATAAATTTTTCTAGTATTCTATTATCAATATATTGTACAAATCTCTTGTTTTTAATAATTGAAATTTTCTCTTCTAATGATAAAGTGTTCTCTTCTAATAATGTACTTATGACATCTACACTTTTTAAAAAAACTGCAATATTAGGATTATCCAACAATTCTTTTCTTTGTTCTTTCGTCAAATATTTAGAAGTTAATATATTTGCAACAGCTAAATCATTTAACCTACCATATATTTTTTCATTAAATAATATTTTCTTTTTTAATTCAAAATCTATATAAGGATTTACTTTTAAAAATGTTTCTATATTTAGCCAATCCATTTTTTTCATAATCCTATCATCGTTTAGAATTATAGACAAACTTTCTTCGTTAATTCTGACATTACCTAAAAGATAACCAAAATTTATTTTGTCATATAGCTTTTTATTATCTAAAAGTAAAATTAAATCGTTAATATTATTACATAATGAACTTAATACTTCAGAAAAATTAAAATTTGATAATCTCTCAAATACACTTTCAGTTAATAAAAAATCATATCTCTTTTTTTGAGGTAAATTAGATTGCATAATTATTTGCTTTATTGAAAATTCACTTAAATAAGGAAGAAAATTACTATCATTTAATAATCTAAGTTTAAATTGTTCAGAATAATTAAAAGAATTAATTATATTAAAAATAATAATTCCAAATTCTGTATTACAATTTATATTAAAATCATCTATTTTAACATCTGCTTTACCAAAATTATTACTATACTTTTGTAAAAAATATAAAATCGATTGTTCATCATTTGTATGACTAATTAATGAATTAATTAAAGAAACAGAAGGCTCAATAGATGTAATAAATCTATCATTAGTAAGTAAAGAGTTATAAAATTGATGATTCAAATCTTCCAAATGCTCTATAAAGTATTGTATTATCATTTTAAATTCGCTGTCAACAAAATTATTTGCAAAAGTTAAATGATTACTTTCTATAAATTCTGGTGTTAAAGTTAATAATATATCCTTTATCTGATTTTTAGGTATTTTTGAAAGAAAACTATTAACTGCATTTTCTATTAATAAATCTTGCCTATCATATAATTGATCTTTCAGTTTTTCATTTTCATCCGTATCAGGTAAATTATCAAATTGTTCAATTTTAGATTCTAATTTACAATAATTATCAGACTGCTTTACATCATCTATAATATTTTTTAAATCTTGAATTAATTTTTTTAACAAAACACTTACTTCATCTGCAGTCATTGTACTTAACCTCCTATAATTATAATTCTAAAAATCAATGTCACAAATAATATAATAATAAAATATTATTTGCAAAACCAAATGAATTAATCGGTTCAAACAAAATATTTTTTCTAAAATTATGACCTTTTTTCATTTCTAAAATCATGTTACTAAATTTTTTTTATTCTTTGGATGTTTTATTAAATATACTATTATATATTTCATAATTCAACGTTCCTGAGTTTATTTTAAATTCTTGTTCAAAACAATTATATTCATATTGTGTAATATAATCTTTCATACTATTTTTTAATGATTGAAACAATAAATTATCATTTTTAGTTAAAATTAACTCTCTTGTTATTTTATTATTTAAAAGATTTCTAGCAATATTTATGATTTTTTTATTACCCAAAGTTCTAGGAACAGACAATAAATAATACTTTTTTGTAAACATTCTAGATTCTATTTCACAAATTACTTGATTAAAATAGTAACCATTATTTTTAGAATAATTGCCAAAATCATCACTATATTCCATTTTATCCTTACTTATAACATGAATGATTTTAGTAAAATATTCTTTCAAAAATTCACTTTTAACATAATCAATAAATTTTATATTATTTAACTGTATTATTGATGATATATCATCTTTAGAATAATAATCAAAAATATTATTATTATATTTATCATTTGCACTTAATTTAAAATTTTCTCTTGTTAAACTATTATATTTATTTATACCACTATTATAGTTTAATAAAAATTTTTTATTATTATAATCATACTTGATAAAACCATCTTGTTCAACTGAAGAAATGGAAAAATCATTTTTGAAATTTATGATTAAATCATCAATACCTATTATCATTCTATACTCATTTTCGATATAGAGATAAATACTTTGATAATAATTAAACAATTCCCTCAAAATATCATTATAATTTACCATCTTTAAGTCCTTTCCTTCAATTAATTTCTAAAAGCATATCTTAATACTATCAACTAATGACATTATAACAAAAACAGACAAATTTATCAATGAAAGATAATATAAATATAATTAATAATATGATTAATAATTGGTGATTTAAAAGAAAAATGTTATACTTATCTCGTAGTGAGTTATATTATAAGAAACATTTATAAATAAAGATTTACTCATTCAAAAATCAATTGACGCGGCATATTACAAAATAACCAGTATAGCAAAAATTGAAACATATATATCTGGTAGTTATAGCAATTTAATAATTAACAAAAATAATCTAAATTAGGTAAATGGAATTATTAAAGAAAAAATGAAAAAGCAAAGAAAAAATAGATGATATGAATTTTATTGAATATAAATTCTTTTGCTATAACTTTAAGAGTTTCAACTTCGTTATTAAGTATGTAATTTCAACATACAAGAAGAAACATAACGATAAAAGAATTCATATTATTTTTGATTATATGTTTTCTCATGATAATTATACTGTTTTCATGATTTCTATACGTATTGGTAAACAAGGTATACCTATTTGGTTTCGTTGTTTCGAGAAAAAGATTGCCATGACGCTTTTAAAGAAAAATTTATAAAAGAAGGTATTTCTTATGTTTCAAATCTTTTTCCTGACGATTTTGAACTGATTTTCTTAGCTAATCGTTGGTTTAATTCTACTGGCTTAATGAAACATGAAGACCACAAAGTTTGGAAAATTCTACAAAACTTGCCTAGATACAAATATCGTACTATCAAATACGAAAAAATTCAAATTACAGACTCTAAATATACTAATAATATTATAATCAGTGATTCTATTGACACTAATGAGCCTTGGGTTCCTGTTTACGCTAAAAATCTTAACCGTTCTATAAAAGATTACAGTATCGTTTTGGTGGTATTGAATGCCTTTTTAAAATTTAGAAATCTAATAGATTTTATCTAGAAAAAACTGTTAATGCATCTTTAAAATATTTTGAATCTATGTACTCTATTCTATGTACTGTTTCTCTTTATCTTACATTACTAAGATCTGATTTTGCAAAAAAAATGAAATGCTATAAAAATGTAAAAATTTCTACTCGCACTTCCTCTAATAGAAAAAGAATTCGTATTCTTTATCTTTTTAATACTGGGCTTACCCTTTTTCATCTAGTTTTTAATTCGTTAAGAAATATACAATTATATTTTGTTCTCTATGATTCATAATTTTTATATTGTCATAATAATAAATTTAAATTCAATTTTTATTGAATAATTTTTATAGTATGCTTTTTTTATTTTCTAAAATTTAAACAAGGGCATATCCAAGCTCACTGGCCGGATTTTTACCCTTGTTTCTCCTTTATATTACATACTCTATCTAAGACTGTCCACTAACCAGTTAGCTTTTCTACTTATTTAATTTTTGTTATTCTTCTTTTTAGATAGCAGATTTTTTTATGGTTATAACAGGACGCACGGTACCTTCGTAGTAATGCACACCGTAGAAGCCCACGTGGCCATTGCCGAGCACATGCCACACGCAAGAAGCGGAATCTCCATATTGACTCATGGTCCAATACCAATAGTTACTATTATATACCCAACTTGGGGTTTCTCCATTGCTTGATGGATTTGTTTTACCCGTGTCTAGACTATCTATATATCCTAAATTTATAATTAAATCATCATGACTTAATAATCTTGCACTATAGCCGGTTTTATCCTCTTTTAAGTCACTTATCTTTAGTTTATCTAATACCCAGGCATCTACTACATATTTTACTTCACTTTTTGCATAATCTGTCGTACATCCATCAGATATCCAATTAGTAGAACCATTATATCCACATGTTGAACTTGAATAATATGCCATTCCTCCGTATCCATTATAATCATCGGCTGTTCCCTTTGATTCAGAGGTATTTTTATTCACATGGTTATTTTCTGTTCCTACTCCACCATATTTATTTACTTCAGCTACTGTTAATGGTTCTGCTTTTAATAGGGTTACAGAATCACTAGTCTCATCACTATTTTCTATAACATAAAAATTAATACCATTATATGTGATTTCATCGCCTATTTTATAGGCTTTATAAGTTACTTTAGTACTCTTACCATAGTGATACCATCCATCGCTAGTATTTTTATCCTTTACATCACTACTTCCTACTTTGCATTCTGATAAGTATACACTTGAATCTTCATTTAATAGGGAAATATTACATACAACCTCTTTACCTGAATATTCAATTTCTAAATCACTTATGTTTGTTGGAAATTCTCCTTTATCTAGTAAGTAATTAGCTACAGCAAGTTCTATACTTTTTCCGTATGCATCAACACTTCTTTTATTAGCTGATTCCTTAGCGTGTTTTACGATATTTAATACAATTGGGGTTACTATTAGTGCTAATATAGCTAGTATTACTAATACGGCTATTAATTCTATTAATGTAAATGCTTTTTTATTTTTCATATATCCTCCTACCTTATGTATTCATAATAGCATAATTAATTAAAAAAAGCTACCACTTCAAAATAAAAAATCGTAGTAATAATTACTACCTTTGTATAAATAAAACTTTCAATAACTTATAAATTATTGAAAGTTCTTTTAAATATTAGTAAGACTACTCCCTATATTATAAATAGCAAATCGCTCATCACAGCAAAGCTATCTATCACAATAATTTGTGAACAAATTATTATAAATTATTAAGTATCATTTACAATATATTTTTAGCTTTTCTACTTTTTTAATTTCTGTTATCCTTCTTTTTAGATAGCAGATTTTTTTATGGTTATAACAGGGCGCACGGCTTCTCTGTTGAAATACACATCGTAGTTGTACACGCCGACACCGTCGCTCACATACCACACGCGAGAAGTGGAAGTGCTATATCGACTCATCGTCCAATAATAATAATATTTACCATTATATAACCAACTTGGGGTTTCTCCATTTTGTGACATTTCTATTCCACCGTATCCATTATCGCCATATCCTAAATTATCTACTAAGTCATCCAACGTTATTAATCTTACACTATAGCCGGTTTTATCCTCTTTTAGGTCACTTGCCTTTAGTTTATCTAAGGCCCATGCATCAACTACATATTTTACTTCACTCTTTGCATAATCTGTCGTACATCCATCAGATATCCATTTAGAACCATTATATCCACATGTTGAACTTGAATAGTATGCCATTCCTCCGTATCCATTATTATCATAGGCTTTTTGATAATTTGAGGCACCTGTATCCCTTGCTGCATACATATTAACGTGGTTATTTTCTGTTCCTACTCCGCCATATTTATTTACTTCAGCTACTGTTAATGGTTCTTCCTTTAGTAGTGTTACAGAATCACTATTCTCATCACTATTTTCTATAACATAAAAATTAATACCGTTATATGTGACTTCATCGCCTATTTTATAGGCTTTTTTTTGAAGCTTACCATAGTGATAATATCCATCTTCATTATTTGAATCTTTTACTTCTTTTTTATCAAGAATACATTCTGTTAAATATACCGTACCATCATAATTAATGGTAACATTACATTTGATACTTTTTAAATTATAATCTAACTTTAAAGTTTGATAATCTTCTGGTAATTTATTATTACTTGCTTTATATTCACTGATAGCTTTTTCTAATGATTTTCCATACATATCAACATATTCTTCATTAGTTAAACTTTTTTTACCATAGTGATACCATCCATCACTAGTATTTTTATCTTTAACATCACTACTTCCTACTTTACATTCTGATAAGTATACACTTGAATCTTCATTTAATAGGGAAATATTACATATAACCTCTTTACCTGAGTATTCAATTTCTAAATCACTTATGTTTGTTGGAAATTCTCCTTTATCTAGTAAATAATTAGCTACGGCAAGTTCTATACTTTTTCCGTATGCATCAACACTTCTTTTATTGGCTGATTCCTTAGAACGTTTTACGATATTTAATACTATTGGGGTTACTATTAGTGCTAATATAGCTAGTATTACTAATACGGCTATTAATTCTATTAATGTAAATGCTTTTTTATTTTTCATATATCCTACCTTTCACCCTTATTCTACTAAAAAAAAAAAAAAAACGCAAGCTTTTTTTGCAAAAAAGCATTGCGAAACTTATTTATATCTTTCTATAAATTTAATTAATTCTTCGTAAGACATATATCCACTCTTTTGCGCAAGCATATTCCCATTTTTATATAACTGAATAGTAGGTACTACATTAATATTATTTAATCTTGCAAGTTCTTCGTTTTGATCTACATCAACTTTAATTACCTTATAATCAGTAATAGTATCTATTACTTGTGATAACATTTTACAAGGTCCACACCAAGTTGCAAAAAAATCTACTATTACAAAAGATGTTCCTACTTTTTCTTTAAATTCATGTATATTCATACCTCACCTTGTATAATATATTCAGTTCTTATTTAAAGGACTGAATATATTATATCCTTTCTTTTAATTTTTAAAATTTTTGATATAATATGTTCCGACACTGTGGACTTTTTTGACTCACCTTATAGCTTTCTTTTTATCTCCAACAAGGCGCAAGAAATAGAACTACGTGGAACACATGTGTCAAAAATTTTATTTTGATTGGAGTTAATTTTATGTTCTATATTGATTTTGATATAGAACATAAAATCATCGTACATCTATTACTGATTCAAACGATGAAATAAGAAAGGAAGCTTTCTTATTTAAAAATTATATTAATAGATTTAATTTTTTTATGAACAAGTTGAAAGAAAAAAATATTCGTATTATTAATCCCCTTCAAACTAATGCTTTAAAAAATAGCAATATCAGAAAAACTAAAATTGATACATATTTAATCATTCAATCTCTTATGTTAAAACACTATACTCCTTTTGTTTTCAAAAATATTAAAATCTTAGAACTTAGAAGTTTATGTAGAATAAAGATAATATTTTAAAATATCGTTCAAAATTAAAAGTTCGTTTAGTTTCTTTTGTTGATCAACTTTTTTCTGAATTAAATCTAATTTTTAATTCTATTTATTTAAAAAATTACTATGCTTTACTTTCTACTTATCCTAGTCCAAAAGATATTGCTTCTACACGTGTTGATGCTATTGCTAATCTTTTATCTAAAGCATCTAAAGGTCATTTTTCCTTAGATAAAGTTCAAAAATTAAAAGAACTAGCTAAATCTTCTATTGGTGTCAACAACTCCTAACTTTCAATTCAAATTAAACACTCTTTTAAACAAATTGAATTATTAGATGAACAACTTAAGGAAATCGATTTAAAAATCAAAGAAATTATGGATGAGTTAAATTCTGTCATTTTAACCATTCCTAGTATTTCTTATACCTTAGGTTCTATTATCTTAATTAAGATTGGCAACATAGATAAATTTGCTAGTCCTACTAAATTTCTTCGCTATGCAATGTTTCGAGTTTCTAAATTAATTATTCGAAATTCAAACACTTACAATATCTATTATAACAGAAAATTAGCTCAAGGTAAATCACATAATAATGCTGTTTATCGTGCCCCATAAACTCACTAGAATTATATTTCATATGCTTAAAGAGAATATTGAATTCAAAGAACAATTAGAAAATTAATTTTATGCCGAGAAAACTTTTTACAAGCAAAGAAATTGGAATAAACTTAATTTCCATGTTTTAACCGAAATTTTTAAAAAAATTATCGACGTTCGGTCTTTTCGTCGTGCCAACTTTTACTATTTCATATATATTTCAAAAATGTTTCAATTTCATATTGATACATTATAGTTGGTCTTTTTAATTATTATAATTATTATTTATAAAATCATTCGCATCTTTCTTCGAAATAATTTTATGTTTGATAAGTATTTTAGTAATTTTATCTTCATCTGGATAATCCTTATTTAACTCTATATTTAAATCATCAAATAAGGTAATATCATTTTTACTACTTATAACTGGTGTATTTAACATAAAACAGGCTACATTACTACTTTTAATATCAATTTTAAAAATAGGAATACTTAATATCATTAATAAAATAAATATATATATATAATATTCAATAAAGCCTAATATTCCACCTAATATTTTTGATGGAATGCCTAATATTATAGTTTTATTAAGTAGTTTTTCAAAATTATGAGATAACTTTAAAATTATTTTTAATATAATTCTAAATAATAAAAACAGTATTATAAAAGATAATGCCCTATAAAGTATAATACTTACAGAAGAATTTAAATTAATAAAATTAAAATGATAAAGAAAGAAAAGTGCTAACTTATTCTTAAATAACACTGATAAAAATAAAATCAAAAAAGTGCCTAACATTTTGATTAATTGATATGTAAATCCTCTCTTAGCTCCTAATAAAATACCAAATAACAATAATATTATTATTATAAATGAAATAACCATACTTGCTACCACCAAAACAATTATATTATAAATATAGTGAAAAATAAAGTAATTTATTCAAAATTATGATAAAATAGTCTTATTGATGGAGGTATTATGAAAAAAAGTAATGTTATTTCATTTAAAGTATGTGAAAAAACACAAAAAATGATGGATGAAGAATTAGACTGGTGCAAAAGAGAAAAAACCCCATTATATGCCAAATGGCAAGCTAAAGATGGTGATACTGTAATTACACTTTATGAATCTGGAAAGGTTGTTTTTCAAGGTAGCGATGCTAATCTAGCTTCAGATTTTTGGATTGAAACTGAAAAAATTAATAGTGGAAAAGTAGATATTAAAAATGTTAAGAAAGAAAAAAAAGAAGATATATATATAGATTATAAAATATATAATTCTAGTGCAATTGGTTCTGATGAAGTTGGAACTGGAGATTATTTTGGCCCTATTGTTGTTACAGCAGCGTATGTATCTAAAGAAAATATTAAATTTTTAGAAAATTTAGGAGTTAAAGATTCTAAAAAAATGACAGATATAAAAATACTAGAAACTGTTCCTAAAATAATTAAAAAAATTCCTTATGAAAGTATTATATTATCTAATAAAGATTATAATTTAAATTATTCTAATAATATAAATATGAATAAGATTAAAGCCATCCTTCATAATAAAGTATTATATAAATTAAAAGAAAAAATTAAAGATTATGACTATATAATAGTTGATGAATTTGCTAAAAAATTTGTTTATTACAATTATTTAAAAGATAATACTAATGTTGTTAAAAATATTACTTTCTTAACTAAGGGTGAAGATAAACATTTAGCTGTTGCTTGTGCTTCTTTAATTAGCAGATATATATTTATAAAAAAATTTATCGAACTGGAAAATGAACTTAATATGACTCTGCCTAAAGGGGCCAGTGATCAAGTTGATTTAAAAGGAGTTAAAATTGTTAAAGAATATGGCTTTGATAAACTTAAAGAAATAGCTAAATTAAATTTTAAAAACACTGAAAAAATTACGAACAAAATAAAAGAAGAAAAATAAATTCTTCTTTTTATTATGCCAAATTTAAATATTCTTCAAGAGTAATATTTTTTTGCATTATTTCTTTTGCAACATCAATTCCAACATATCTTATATGCCAAGGTTCATACATATATCCCGTAATATTTTCTTTTCCCTTTAAGTATCTTAAAATAAATCCATAATTAGCACAATTTTCCCTTAACCATTTTCCTTCTTTTGTATTTCCATAATTATTATCTATTTTACCAACATCAAACGCAAGTCCTGTTTGATGTTCAGAATGACCTGGACGAGCTGAATATGTGTCAGAAATAATTACACCATCACGGGCTACATAATTATTATAAAGAATTCTTTGCGTTTCATACGATCTAAATCCAGATAAAAGAGGAATATTATATCCTAATTTAGCTGCAGAAGATTGCAATTGTGATAAGGCCTTACTAGCTGTTGCATCTATTCCAGGTGCATAATTACTAGGTAATGCATATGTTTTATTAACTATTAAAATACCATTAATATACTTAGGTGTAGAAGAAATAATATTACTATAATCATTTTTTATTTTTTCTTTTACTTTTATATTTCTAACTACCATATTCTTGTTTCCACTAGAATCTGTTACAGAATATTTTATTTCATAATCGCCTGGTTTATTAATATCTAAATTGCTATTTACTAGAACTTTTTTTGTAATGTCCTTATCATAATTATCATAAGCAGTATATCCACTTTCTTTATATTTAGTAGCAGTATAAATTTCTATATTTTTATTACCAAGCAAAGTTATAGATGGTTTTTCTTTATCAACAACTTTAATCTGTCTATATACTTTTTTACTTTTCAATAAATAATCTATTTTATATTCCAATTTATATTTTCCTAATTTTTTTGTATTTACCTTTCCTATTACTTTTACATTTTTTGTTAAATCTACAAACAAACTTCTTGCTTTATATCCATTTTCCTTATACTCACTATTAACATTAAGTTCATAATTACCACCTTTAATATTTAACTTTAAAAAAGGATTAAATATAGCATATGATAAGAATATAATAACAACAATAAATAATATTATAAAAAACTTTTTCATATTTACTTTTTAAGAGCCATAATAGATGTTGCAACATATCTTGTTTGATGTACACCTGTAGAGTCAATAGGATCATTAATAGCACAATACTTGTTTGTAAAATAATCATGACAAGTTGCATCAAACTTCTCCTTTGCTATTTTTTTTGGTAATGCCATAACACTAGATGTTCCCCCATCTAAATTAGCAGCATTAATAGCTCCATACCTTTCCATTATTTCTGTTAAATCTGCCATTGTAGCACCCTTAGTTCTTAAAGCATTACTATCAACAACTAATAATAATACAACGCCATCTTGTCTTTGACCTATAGCAGTTCTGGCTCCAATTCCCCAGCCACCATTACCTTTAATTTTTGAAGAAATACCATTAACAATTAAAAATGGCCCCCAAGACACTGCATTTTTTACACCTTGATTTAATGCTTCTTTGGCGTTTCTTACTTTTAGTAACATTAATGTACCATCATCAGTAAAACCAATAACCCCTCCCGATGATGTTGCTTTTCCATATTCATTATCTGTAATAATCTTACCGTTTGCGATAGTAATACCTGTTGGTGTACCACCCCAGCTACTACCACCTGGATCCATAAATCCTCCACCATTAACTGCAATTAATGCATTATTTCGTTCGGCCATTTTAGTTACATATTCCCCTCTTGAACCTAGTGAAGAAGTTACTTCAACCTTAATAGTTGTAGAATCATATATTGCCGCTAAATATGCATCCATCCCAGCTACTTTAAGTTTAATAACTTTATAATCTTCACCTTCTTCATGCGATAATATTTGTCTTTCATACTCATCTTTATACTTAGTTATTTTCTTTTTTGTTATTAAATCTTTATTTGTAGAATCGCCACTTTCAACAATATAATTTTTACTCATTATTTCGTTTATTTCATCATCACTATAAAACCATTTACAGTACTTTTGATGATTCATAGTTGGCATTGCCGTTGTAATAAGCCATTTTTTAAAATCCTCTAAAGGACCATATAAAGTAAAATTTACTCCAATAAATAAAGACGTAAAAATTATTAAAAATAAAGTCAAAAAAACTCTTTTTGTATTATCTTTAAATTTTTTATGCATTAAAAGTCTTAATATAAATGTTATAAACAAAATTATCAAAATGAAAAATACAGCAGTTGTAATTATTTTTTTATGATTTAAAAAAACATCCAAATACTTCCAAAACTTTAATAAATTTAAAACAACAATACTACTTAATAAAGTAATCGATATAATTATACTTGATATAACCAATTTAACATTAAATTTATGATTAGATTTAGACAGATCTTTATGTCTAATTTTTAATATAATAGATACAATAATAAATAAAAAACTAACTATACTAATAAATAAGGAAATATAATTAAACGGCTGCTTAATTAATAATTTTGAATGAGTTGATATAATAAATAATGTCATAAATAAATTAAATAATATTATTGATATTGTAAGGATAATATTATCTTTTTTATATGGCTCATATTTTTTACTTTTATACCTTTTTTCATCACCATTTTTGGCATTATTAATTTTCGAATCATCAGATAAAGATGAATCAAATATAGTGTTTAATTTAGCATCATTTTCATATTTATAAATAGGATTATCACTACTTACAGTATTACTATTTTCTAAATACTTTCTAATTTTTTCTATTTCTTCTTCATACTCATTTCTCATAAAACATACCTCTTTATAATTATAGCAAATAATTATATAATTTGAATACTTTTTTCTACATTATTTTTTTATTTGTAAAGAAAAAGTAAAGTTTTTATTCTTTACTCATTTTATCTTCTAATAATTTTTTATATTCATCTTCTAAAAAATATATTTCTTTACTACTCATAAATACAATAACAGCATTATCATACTCTAATAATTTTTCAGCCATTCCCCTTTCAATATAATCACCATTTTCTAATAAATCAATAATAGTATATGGTGTTATACCTTCATAATCTTTTGGATCTTCCCTGTCATAATTAATATCCATAACATAAGCTTTATCCGCTAGATTAAGACTATTTGCAAAGCCTTGGGCAAATTCTTTTACACGTGAGAAAGTATGAGGTTTAAATACAGCAATTATCTTTTTATCAGGATACTTCTGTCGTGCAGCCTTTATAGTTACTTTAACTTCAGCTGGATGATGAGCATAATCATCAATAATCACATTATTGCCAATAAACTCCTCTTTAAATCTTCTTTCAGCGCCTTTAAAAGTTTTTAATGAATTAGCAACATCCTTAGCATTCATTCTCTCATAATGACAAACAGCAATAGTTGCAAGAGCATTTAAAAGCATATGTTTTCCAAACAAAGGAAGATCAAAATGACCATAATACTCATCTTCTATAAACACATCAAAAACTGTTCCATCATTGCTATATTCAATATTTCTAGCTTGTATGTCGTTATCTTGGTCTATGCCATAATAATAAATGGATGGTTTTATATCCAATGTGTGTGTATACTGATCATCACCACATGCAATAACCATTTTGCTAGCTTTATTTGCAAACTGTTCATATGCACTTATCATATCATCTATATCCTTATAATAATCAGTATGATCAAGATCAATATTAGTAATAATAACATATTCTGGATCATAAGCTAAAAAATGTCTTCTATATTCACAAGATTCTAAAATAAACTTTTTAGACTCCTTTGTTCCATGACCTCTACCGTCACCTATTAAATAATTACAATTACTAAGATCCATATAAATATGACTCAACATTGATGTTGTTGTTGTTTTACCATGACAGCCTGATATACATATAGTATCAAAAGTTTTAGTAAGCTTACCAAGCATCTCTTGATATTCATATATTTTAATTCCCATTTTTTGAGCCTTAATAAGTTCCTTATGACTATCTAATTTTAAAGCAGGAGAATAAACTACAATTGTATCTTTATCCATACAATCATTCTCCTCAGTATATATTTTAATACCTCGTTCTATCAATTTATCCTCTGTAAATCTATGCTCCTTAGCATCATCATATCCAACTACACTAAAACCCAAATCATCTAAAAGAAGTGCTAAAGCACTCATACCAGTCCCTTTTATTCCTGCTAAATAATATTTCATAAACTCTCCCCTATCCTAAAAAACTAACAATATAAGGTCCTAAAATTAAAAGTAAAATAAGAGGTACAATGAACAATACCGATACAACACTTATTTTATTTGGTATTTTATTTATTTGACCTTTTATATCTAAAATTTGTTTTTCTCTTAAATAATCAACTTGACTATTCATAGTATCTATAATACTATTACCAAAATAATTAGTTTGCATAATATTCATAATAATATTATTAATATTTTCACTAGGTATTCTTTTTTGCATATCACCTAATGCCTCTATTAAAGTTTTACCAACCTTAACTTCATTTAAACTTTTTAAAAATTCGTTTGATAATTCACTATCAATATTTTTACAAGTTAATTCTAAACTATTTTGTAAATTCTTTCCTGATTCTAAAGTAAGTGTCAATACTTCAAAAAAATATAAAGCTTCTCTATTTAATTTTTCCTCTCTTTTTTTTAATTTATTTTGAATAATAACTTGATAATAAAAATAGTAATATAAAATAATTAGAAAAGGAATTAATAAATAAGAAATATCGGTTAAAAAAATTAGAAAAATACCTAATAGAACAGTAGTAATAACACGCATATTAATAAAACTTATCGCATCCATTTTAGTAGAACCTAACATATTAATTTTTTTTTGAATGTGATTTATATCTTTTTTAAAATAAATCTTCTTCATTATATTTTTCACTTTATCACATCCTTACCTTCATAATTTTTCTAACTACTATAATATAAACTATATAAAGTATCAGGATAATACCTATTATAATAAATCCTAAAGCACTTGTAAATAGTGGTGCGAAATAATCTTTATTAATAAAACTAATAACTATCGTAAATAAAATAGGCATAATAGTTAAAACATACATAATTACCTTAGAACTACTAGTAAGAGATTTTAACTCTAGGTTAAGTTTTTGTCTGTTAAAAAGAGTTTTTTCAATTGAAGTAAATACCTTAATAATATTTCCACCCGTTTTATTTAAAACTGATATTGAACTTGTTAAATATACAGCCTCTTCTAACTTAATACGTTCTGAAAATCTTTTAAATACAACCTCTAAATCCAAGCCAAAAGATAATTCTAAAGCCATTTTTTTAAATTCATCAGAAATAGCTCCTGTCAATTGTTCTTTTACCAAATTAATAGCCTGAGTAATACTCATACCTGCTTTAAAGCAATTATTCATAATTATAATAGCCTGAAGTAAATCTTTTTCTATCTTTTTACGATACTTATAATATTTATAAGCATATATTATATCTAACAAAAAATATCCTACAATAAGTGGTATTGTTAAAGATACAATACTCAATAATTTAAAACGCATTGTTTGAATTATTATAGCTGAGAATAAAAATATTAAACTAGTTATAATCTTCATTGAAACAAAATCAATTGCACTATATTTTCCATTACTAAAAGCATCTACATATTTCTGATATTTTTTACTAGATTTTTTAAATATTTCAAATCTATCTATACTATTTGATATACGATATGACAAATTACTAATAGCAATAGCTAATTTATCAAAAATTGATTTAGTACGATCTTTAATAGGTTTTACAGTATATTTTATTAGTCTTTTTTCAAATTTAACACTTCGATTTAGTATTATTAAAAATACTAACAAACAAAAAAGTAAACCAATAATAATAACTTCATTTATATTAAGTAAATATTTATCATATGATATATTCAAAGTAACATAAGTTTCGGATTTATTCCCAGCCTGATCACTTACTGTATATATTAACCTTTTCTTACCAAATGTATTTAAATTAATACTATCTATATTTGTAGATATATTTTTAGTAATATCACCATCAATATTATCTTTTACACTTACATTAGAATATATATTATAATGTTCCCCTAGGCCAAGATTTACTACTTGCTTATCTATTTTAATTACTGGAGCTTCCTTGTCAATTTTATATATACCAGTTTTATAAGTATGATACCCCCCATTATAATAAACAACAAATTTTATATAATAATTACCAGTTTTAGAAAAAACTATATTACTTTTTTTATTATTAGAAACATTAACAGTATTTAAATATTGGCCTTCTTTATATATTGTATACTGATATAAAGTTACAAATGTGTGCGGAACAAATGTAACTGTTACATCCTTTGAAGTAATATCACACTCATTTATATTAAGTGTTCCAACCTCATTCATAACTCACCTTCTTACTCAAATATTTTTCTTATATTTATTCCTTTTGATTCAATTTTACCTAAAACTTTTGGTATAGAATGTGTTTTAAAGGAACCAGTTACTTCACCTTCCTCAGTAAGTCCTGATTGATCAAATGAAAATATTTCATTTAATTTAATATCTTCCCCTTTAAATCCATCTAGTTCTGAAATACTTGTAATTTTTCTTTTACCATCACTTAATCTTGATATATTAACAACTATATTAATAGCATTAGAAATATACTCACGAATTGCATTAACAGGTATTTCTACTGCCATAAGCACTAAAGTTTCTAATCGATTTAAAGCATCAGAACAACCGTTAGCATGCATTGTAGTTAAACTTCCAGAATGACCTGTATTCATAGCTTGTAACATATCAAACGCTTCTTTACCACGAACCTCTCCAACAATAATACGATCTGGACGCATACGAAGAGAATTTATAACTAAATCTCTAATTGTAATTTCCCCTTCCCCTTCATAATTGGTAAGACGCGTCTCTAATGAAATTACATGATTCTGATGAAGTTTTAACTCTGCAGCATCTTCTATTGTAATAATTCGTTCATCGTTATTAATAAACGATGATAAAACATTCAATAAAGTTGTTTTTCCCCCACCAGTTCCACCACATATAATAATATTTAATTTTGCTTTTACACAAGCTTGTAAAAATAAAGCCATATCATTTGTAAGAGCACCACTTCTTAAAAAGTCATCAATATTAGCAAGATCTTGTTTAAACTTACGAATAGTAAGAACTGGTCCTTTTAACGATAAGGGAGGAATTACTGCATTTAAACGAGAGCCATCAGAAAGTCTAGCATCAACCATCGGACTTGATGAATCAATTGTTCTACCAATTGGTTGAATAAGACGTTGAATTGTTCTTATAATATGTTCATCATTAATAAATGATGTACTATCATCTTTAACAACTTTTCCATCTATTTCTATATATATATCATCCTTACCATTTACCATAATTTCAGTAATAGATTTATCTCTTAACAATTCCGTAATAGGGCCATATCCATTTACTTCGTTGTCAATCAAATTATATATATAACTTCTTTGTTCTATCGATAGATCATAGCCTTCTAGTGAATAGTCAATCTCATCTTTAATAAATGATTCAATATCTTTTTGGTTATTTATATTATTATCTATTAAATTCTGAATAATCTTACTTCTTAAAAAATCTAATAATTCTTTATTTTTAAATCTTTCATAATCAGTTACATTAAAAAGTTCTTCATTTTTTAATGATACATTAAATTCATCAACAAAATTTTTAGAGTTCATGTTTCACCTACTTAATTAAATCCTTTGCTATTTTTAGAAATACACGGTTACCTTTTAAAAACTTATTATTATCAACTATATTGCCACTCATTATATATTTGTCTAAGTCTTTATTATAAAAATCAGTAGAAATAATATAATCGATATTATCTTTAATCAAATTTTTAATATCAAATTTCTTAAATATAACCTTATTTTTATCTTTAGCCTCATATAATATAATTTTATAATCCTTCATATGCATATCAGAAAATATAGATATCATACTTCTCATATTTTTTAAATTCATACTATTATTATTAATTAAATACAAAATTTGACTACTATGATCAAACGTAACTAAATTAATTTCATTTAAAAAATGATTAGTATCTACTAAAATAACATCATACAAGGAACAAACACGATTAAAAAGCAAATTTAAAAATCTGGATGATATTTTACTTGCATATCTAGGATCTTTTGGTGATGATATAAAATGTAGATTAGAATCATATTTAGTTATATAATTATCTATATCATAAAAATTATTATTAATAATATCTTCATATAATGTATATAAATCTCTTTTACTTTCTACATTTAAAATAGCCTCTATATCGCCAGAAAATAAATCCATATCAATAAGCAATACTTTTTTATTCTGTTTTTTATAAACAGAGGCCAAAGCAAGGGTAAAAGTAGTTTTACCTACTCCTCCTTTTACAGATGTTACTGTAATTATTTTGCCCTTATTCATTATGATTCCTCCCTTATATTCTTATTATCAACATTGCCAATTAAAGAAACATTTATTTCATCATTTTTAAAATTCATCACACCATCATATTTCTTGTCAACACTTATTTTTATATAACCATTATCAACAATAATATCTATAGAAGATAAAGGTATCGATGTATTTGCACTAATTAAAGATTTCATCTTATCTGATATATTATCATTATCAATATGTTCAAGACCATATTTTAATGTATCTTTTAAAGTATTAGTAATTTTCCTTTTTTCTAAATTATATAAACCTATATTTAAAATGAGTGATATTATGAAAAATAATATAGGAATCATAATAACAAAACAAACCAATACCTGTCCTTTATTATTCAATTTTGTCATTCAACGCAACCATTCTTTTGGAACTAATTTCATAAAATTTTCCAAAAATATTATTAATTATTGGAGTAATTACATTAACCTTTTTAGACAAAGTAATTTCGTTATAATTGGCATTATTTTCATATTTAACTTTAGCATTAATGCTTTTCACATAATTTTCAAGTTCTATTTCATTACCATTTTCATACATACTAACAACAGTATCTAATTCATTTTCTAGTGAATATTTTTTAAAAATAATGTTAGACATATCAAAAACGGCTAGAAAGGCAAAAATAAATACCGGCATAATTATAACAAATTCTACTAAAGCCTGTCCCTTATTATTCATTTTATCACACTCATTATCTTTAATAATTATATCAAAATATAAAAAAAAAAGATAGTGATTTTATCTTTTTTTCTTTATTACATTAACATTTTTTAAGATAGAATCATTAATAGCTTTTTTATATCTGTAATTATATATATTCATATTTTGTATAAAAAGATCATCACTATTAATATTATAGGCTTTATTAATTGATTTACGTAGTAAAATAAAATCATCTATATTATCATTTTTTATAAAACGAAATGATTCATACATACCTAATAAAGTATCTTGATAATATACCTCATTTTTCATGTTAATTTCTATTTTTCCATCCTCTTTTTTAACACTCGTTAAATATGGCTTAATCAATAAAGCAATATTTTTATTTGATAATTGTTTACAATTAAAATCTAAAAGAGAATTTATTAATATTTTATAATTATTATCATTTATGATGAATTGTTTTAAAACATCTTCCTTATTACCACTTACATAATCTATTTTATTATCAAACACGTAAATTTCATTATTTATTTTTTTGATGTTTTCTAACACAACATCGTATAAATCAAATTTAATCAAATTATTAATAACACTACGATTATTATATATTAACTGTTCTATAATGAAATTTTTAATATTATTATAATCTATAAACATAAATTCCTCCAGATTAGATATAATATCAAATAATTATCATTTAGTCAAATAAATCATATTTTTTATTTTTCAATTATTTTTTTAGTACTACCTTTAATATTTTTAAAAATATCATCTTTATAAAATTTGAATGCCGTTACCATAAAAATTGCTAATGGAAATGATATTACAATACCCATAATACCAAATATAGCACTACCAGCAAAAACACTAAAAATAACTATTAAAGGATGAATTGAATTTGTTTTTCCATATACATTTGCATTAATTACGTAACTATCAACCAATGATAAAATAGTAAATACAATTAATGTTTTTATAAATAATGATGGACTAATCACAAAAGCTGTAATTGCTGCCACACAATTATTTAATATTCCCCCAAAGTAAGGTATTAAATTGGCAATGCCTGCAAGTAAACCTAAAAGCAAAGCATCAGGATGCCCTATTAAAGAATAAACAAAACCATATTCAAAAACGGAAATAACCATAACAATTACAAGCCCACTTAAATATTTTTTCATTTGTTTATCAAG
Source organism: uncultured Bacilli bacterium (assembly GCA_934153675.1). Classification (GTDB taxonomy): domain Bacteria; phylum Bacillota_I; class Bacilli_A; order RF39; family UBA660; genus RUG12438. The sequence continues at coordinate 61,212 of CAKPFG010000001.1, read as the reverse complement.
TGATGAGACAAACAAGAAAGTTTTCTCTTTTCTTTTTTTGAAAAATTTTTTTGCAAAAGCACGAATATGATCCATGTCAATGAGCAAATATACAAACGCAGCAGCGCCTATACAAAATTGTGATAGCAATGACAAAGAAGAATTAACTAAATGGATAGTTCCATTAGAAACATAATTGCCAACACCCGATAAAATATTTTTAAAAACATCATTAAGACTACTTTCTAGTCCACTAAAATTAAAATCTGTCACAAAGTCAGAACTAGATAATTGTTTTACAAAATTTAATATATTTCCAAACAAACTAGATAATTGGCCTACTAATATAGTAGATACAACATAAACTAAACCTGCTATTAATAATAAAAGTAATAATACAATTATTAATACTCCAAGACTTTTAGGAACTTTTCTTTTTTGCATAAATTGCAAAATAGGATAAAGAGCATAAGCTAAAGCAAAAGCAAAAAAGAAAGGTATAATAATATCAACAGCCTTAAAAACAATTCCCATCCATAAACTACCTGTTTTATATAAAAAGTAAATAACCAAAACAACTAAAGCTAAATTTACTAGCTTATAATTTATTTTTCTCTCCATTTTTATCACCACTTTCTATAACAATTGTAACTGGGCCATCATTTACAATATTTACTTTCATATCACTTTGAAATATTCCTTTAGAAACATTTACATACCTACTAATTTCATCATTAAATAATTCATATAATACCTTCGCATTATCACTTTTCATAGCTTCAATATAACTAGGTCTATTCCCCTTTTTAGTATTTGCATATAACGTAAACTGTGAAATACTTAAAACACTTCCATTAATATCAGCTATTGATTTATTCATAATATGATTATCATCATCAAATATACGTAAATGAATAATTTTATTCACAATATATTTAATATCTTCAATAGTATCATTATATTTAAATCCTACCAAAACAACTAGACCTTTATCTATTTTACCAACTACTTTATTATGAACAGATACACTTGAATTTAAACTTCTTTGAACAACTACTTTCACTTTATAACCCTTTCAACAGCAATAACATCTTTGATTTGTTCTAAATCATTCATATATTTATTTAAAACATCTAAATTTAAAACCGATACTTTCATAGCATAAGAATTTTTACCATCAACTTTAACAGTATTAATACTTTTAATATTTACATTATTATTTTGTGTTTTGGATACTATATCTAAAATGAAATCTCTATTGTCATTAGTATAAACGATAATATTAGTAGAATATTTTTTCTCTATTTTATAATTCCAATCAACATCTATTAATTTCTCACTAATATTAGAAATATTAGGACAAATTGTTCTGTGAACATTTATTCCAATCCCGGTTTGAATAAAGCCAATAATATCATCTCCCATTACAGGTGAACAACATTTAGCTAGATTAACTCTAATATCATCAATACCTTCAACAATAATTTCCCCTTTTATTTCATTAATATTATCAGATAAAACCCTATTCAATAAAACTTCTTCTTTCTTCTTAGAATCGTTATATATAATATGAATTACTTGCAAAGGGGAAACTTTACCATTTCCAATATTAATATATAAATCATTTATATTAGCTAAATGTAAATTTTCAAGAATTTTAGTAATATTTTTATCTAAAAATTCTGTAATTGATAATTTATTTTTTCTTAATTCTTTGTGTAATAATTCTTCACCCTTTTTTAAATATTCTGCTTTATCCAATTTATTGAAAAATGATCTAATTTTATTTTTTGCTTGCTGTGTATAAGCTATATCTATCCAGTTTTTAGAAGGACCATTCGAATTTTTATTAGTATTTATCTTAATAACATCATTATCTTGCAAAACGTAATCAAGAGGTACTATAGCCTCATTAACAATTGCCCCTACCATAGAATCTCCAACCTTACTATGTACACGATAAGCAAAATCAATCGGAGTAGATCCACTAGGCAGTTCTATTACATCACCCTTTGGTGTATATACGTAAACTGTATTTTTTAACTCCTCCATTTTATTTTCAATCATTTCATCTTCATTAGACTCTTTAATTTCCATAATAGATCTAAAAAATTGTAATTTTTCTTCCATACCCTTCATCAAATTTTTGCCTTGTTCCTTATAAGACCAATGAGAAGCAATACCTCTTTCTGCTATTTCATCCATCTCGTAAGTACGAATTTGAATTTCAAAAAAATTTCCATCAGGGCCAAATACTGTTGTATGCAATGATTGATACATATTACTTTTAGGCATAGCAATGTAATCTTTAAATCTTTTAGGTACAGGACGATATTTTGAATGAATAAGCCCCATCGCCTGATAACAATCTGGTATGGTATCAACAAAAACACGTAACGCCAATAGATCATAAATATCACTAAAACGTTTCCCTTTATCTAGTTTTTTATAAATACTATAAATACTCTTAGCTCTACCTTTTATTTCATGTTTAATTCTATGTTCATTCAAAAGATTAGATACATTTTTCATCATTTCATCAACATATTTATTTCTTTCATTTTTAGACTTATTAAGTCTTTCTACAATAGAAAAATAAACATCCGGTTTCAAATATCTTAATGATAAATCTTCTAACTCACTTTTAATTTGATTAATACCAAGACGATGAGCAATTGGAGTTAATATTTCTAAAGTCTCCTTAGCATTAGACTTTTTCTTTTCATCTGACAACATATACATAGTTCTCATATTATGTAATCTATCAGCTAGTTTAATAAAAATTACCCTAACATCTTCAGTCAAACCAACTAAAATTTTTCGATGGTTAGCAATTGTTGCCTCAGTAGTACCATTATAGTGCAATTTATTTATTTTAGTAACACCATTAACTAAAACAGCAACATCATCACCAAAATTTTTTTCAATATCAGAAATACTAACACCACCAACAGAAATAGTATCATGAAGCATACCTGCAATTAAAGTATCACTATCAGCATTAATAGTTGATAAAATATGAACAACATTTAAAGGATGTTTTATATAATCATCACCAGTTAAACGTTTTTGATTTTTATGTACTTCTAGCGCATAATTATATGATTTTTTTAATAATTCTATTTCATCTTTAGTTAAATAAGTTATATCATCAACTATATCATCTATAGTTATCATTGGATTATCTTTATTCATTTTATCACCAACAAAATTATAACACAAATAAAAAATAAAATAAATAAAAGGTTAAAAAAACACGCAACCAGTGCGCATTATAATATAATACATAATATAAAGAATATAACCCCTAAACAAGCAGTTAACCTAGTGATAAACAACTCTCCTCCTCTTTCCTTACGATTTTGAAATAGAGCATCATTTCCACCACTAATTATATTTGAAGCACCTTCAGCTTTACTGCTTTGTAGTAAAACTAAAGCAATTATTAATATTGATATTATAATTAATAAAGTTTGCATATATCCCTCCACTAATAATAATTTACCACAAAACAAAATAGAAATCAATCTTTTTTCTTATTAAGTTTATAGATTGTCTTATTAGAAAAATCAATCTTTTTTAACATTTCATATATTTCTTTATAATCTAACGAATCTATATATTCACATTCATCTGTTATGACATGATTATAATTAATGATATTAGACATAATTTTATTATTGATTGCGTATATACTATCACTTTTATAAATAACTGAACTCTTTTTTACCTTTTTCTTTCTATTAAAATCCGTTTCACTTATTTTAGTATTTTTAATCTCTTCTTCAATTTTTCTTAAAAGTTGATCTTGATGATTAGTCTCAGCAGATAATATCACTAAAACATGTTTATCGGTATTAACAACAGTTATATCTAAATCCATAGTAACTAAATTTTCTAACTTTATTGTTTCATTAAATAAGGATACCGAACCAAATTTAATATCAAAAAACATGCCTATATATGTTTTAAATTTATTTATATCTAAATTTGTATTATTCCTTATTTTATACCCTATACTTACTTTTGGTATTTCTATATCCATAGAAGATGAATCTTCTTTCACAGAAACCTCATCTGGTTCATCATATTCTTTTAATTTAATTTCCTTATATGGTTTAAACACCTTATTCTCCTGATTAGCTTTTACAAGACACATGACATCTTTAGCATCAACATTACCTGTTACTACTAAAAACATATTAGCCGGATTATAAAAAGTATAATAGCAAGTATATAAATCTTCTTTAGTTATTTTTTTAATGCTTGATATAGTTCCAGCTATTGGATATTTAATGGGATGAATTTTAAAGGCATTATACAAAATCCTATCATAAATTTTAAAATAGGGACTATCTGCATACATTCTAATTTCCTGTTCAATAATTCCCTTTTCCTTTTCAACATTTTCATCTGTAAAATAAGGTTCTCCTACATAATCAAGCAAATAATTTAAATTATCATCCAAAAAATTAGTCCCACTAAAAAGATATGTTGTTTTATAATTAGATGTATTAGCATTCGCATCACTACCACGTTCTGAATAAAAAGTAAAAGGATCTATACCATTTTTTTGTTCAAACATCTTGTGTTCTAAAAAATGTGCAACTCCTAAAGGAAATTTAGTCATTTTTGTTCTGTCATAAGGAACAAATTCTGAATAAATAGATCCAAACTTAGTAGACAACGTTGCATAAATACCATTTACATTATCTTTTTTTACAATATATACACTAAGTCCATTATCAAGTTTTTCATAGTACATATCTAGATCCATTTTTACAAGATTAATCTTCTCCATCATCTTCACCTTCTAATAAATAAATAGCATCTAAATGAACCTTAGAAGCAAGTTTCATTATATCTTTTTTTGTAACCTTACTTATTTTTTTTATTCTCATATCTATAGAATCACCCTTTAAATATTCCATTCCCGTATATAAACTAAGTAAATTTTGAGGATTATCTTCAAGTTCCTTAATACCATTTACATAAGTAATTTTGGCTTTCATAATATCTTCCTCAGAAAAATTTCCTTGTTGCATACTTTTTACATTCTTTTTAATTAAACTAACTGTCTTTTTAAAATTTTCATGTGAAATGCCTGCTGTTATAAAAAAAGCATTATTAAGTGGTACCCCACTTGAGGAAATAGAATAGCAAAGTGAATGCTTTTCCCTTACATCTTTAAATAATTTTGAATCGGCACCTCCACCTAAAATATAAGAAAAAACATTAAGAACATATCTTTTTTCAAAATCACTTGTTTTATCTAATTTAAAGCCCAAAGCTAATTGACTTTGTTTACTATCTTGTTTTTCACATACTGTTTTTGGAAAGATTCTAGTTCTTTTCATACTAGTAAAATGAGATTCACTTTGTTTTTTTATTGTTCTTACCTTAATTCTATCAGCAATCATTTTTCTAACTTTTGCTTCACTAACATTGCCTATTACGAAAATATCAATTATATCTTTTTTTAGCATTTGAACATAATAATCATAAAGTTTACTTGGAGTAACTTTATTTAATATATCAATATCACCGCAACTTCTATAAGAATGAATACTATTAGGACTCATAATCTCAAATAAACGCATCTTACTATATAAAGATGGATTTTCTTTTACTGTTTTTATATTATCTTCTAGTATTTTTTTAGAAAGATCAAAATTGCTTTTTTTAAATCTTGTTGATGTATGAGTTGTTTCTATTAAAGGATTAAATAAAATTTCACACAAAAAATCTAATGATGCTTCAAAATTTCCTTTTTCTGTATATTCATCATTTAAAAAAGTAATATCAAAACACATAACATTATATTTTCCAGATATATAATTTGTAGCTTGATATGTTAACTCATACAAATTTTCTGTTGCTATTTGCATAAGCCTTTTAGTAGGATACATAAAACAAGCCTCACACAAAGTATTAATAAGTAAATTACGATAAGTAATTTCTTCTTTATTTAATTTACTTTTAAAATTCACTTGTACAGTAACCGTTTTAAATTTTTTAGTTTTTATTATGTGTAAATTATATGTTTGATTTTCTATTTTACGATACTTCATACCTCACCTCTTTTTTTATAAATTAATACTAGTTTCTAACGCCAATAATATCATATCATCAAAAGTATTTTGTCTTTGTAGTGCTGTTGTTGTTTCTTTTGTTACAATATTATCAGAAACAGTTAAAATTGTTGCAGCTTTTTTATTTAAATACTTAGCATTAAAAAATAGCGCAAATGTTTCCATTTCCTGAACAATACACTTTTTATTTTCATAAATATCTTTAATATTTGTATCTGCATAAAAAGTGTCGCTACTATAACACCTTCCAATTTTTATGTTTTTATTTAAATTTAAAGCTGTTTTTTTTATTTTGGAAAGTAACATATTATCTGCATAAAATATATTGTTATTATCATTAAAATTATTAGCATATGTTGAATTAGAATATGCACTTTCTACAACTATAATATCATATAAATTTAATTTAGAATCTAATGCACCACTAGAACCTACTCTGATAATATTTTCTACATCATAAAATTTGTATAATTCATAAGAATATATACCTATACTAGGAATTCCCATGCCAGATGCCATTACAGTTATACGATGATTTTTATAAAACCCAGTATAAGCATCCATATTTCTTATAGAATTAACTTTTTTAACATTTGTTAAATATTTGCTGATTACCTCTGCTCTTTTAGGATCACCAGGCATAATTACTGTTTTAGCAATATCATTATAATTTGCTTCATTATGTACTGTCATAATACCTCCATTTTAATAATTATATCATTTATAATTATTTTAGTAAATATCTAAAAAGCCGAACGTATCGGCCTAGCATTACCCTAAAATTAATACTTACCTGTTCACTAAAAAACCATTCGGTACTAAGGTAGTCTGTATTAAGTACTATCGGTAATTTATAGTACATTTATATTATTTGTTTTTATATTTTTATTATTCATATTTTTATAATATTTAACATTAATAGCCATTCCAACCATTAAAATATATGACAAAATATAAACCCACATCATTAACACAACAATAGTAGCTATTGAACCATAGTAAATATCATAATTAGCAAAATTATTAACATAAAAGGAAAAAATAGCTGTCGCAGCCGTAAAACCTAAAGTTGCAAATAAAGCTCCTTTTGTAGTTGTTTGACTATATATTTTTCCATCCGGAGATAATACATATACTATTTTCATAATAATAAAAATAATCAACATGGCAATTGGCCATTTTATATATGCAAAAATATAATATAACACTTTATTTATTGGCCTAAATGTAACCGTTTCCAAAATAAATGTAAATATTTCATTTCCATAAGCTAAGAATGATATCATAAACAAAAAAAGAACAATTATTAATATAATTAAAAATAAAGCCTTTATTCTTCTTTTTATATAATTAGAATTTTTAATATTATAAAGTGAATTGCTAGCAAGTATTAACGCATGTGTACCATTACTAGCCAAAACAAAGGCAATAAAAGTCGATATTAATATATTTTTAGGAAAATAAGACATTTGTATATATGGAAGCAACAATTGCTCCACTCCACTTGGTAATGCATTTTTTAAAGCACTTACTATACTATCTATAGAAACAGAAAAATAAGAAGCACTAATACCTATAAGTATTAATATTGGAAATATTGATAAAATGATAAAAAAAGCTAAATTACCTGGTAAATGCATCATTTCTGGTAAACTAATAATATCAAATAAATTTTTAAAAATACCCTTTATTTTTTTCATTTACAACTACTTAATATGAACTAAACCTTTAGATATTTCTTCTAAAGCTTTGCCTATGTCCTTGCTAGATTTATAATCTTTATCATTCATTTGATAATACTTTTTTTGTTTCATTTCCTTAATTCTTTTAGAAACAATATTAACTAACAAATATTTTGATCCTACTTGTGTTAATAATTTATCTATTGAAGGATATATCATAACTAACCTCCTTTTATATTAGAATAAACTAAATTATTCATAAAATGCAATAGTTTTGATAAAACTTTACATTATTTTACATTTTTAAACCTAAAATAATCTCATCTTTTACCTTTTTATCTTCTATTTCAAAACAAGATAAAAATTCTTTTGGTGATATAACAGTATCATTGTAATATATGTTACCAAGAATATCATTTTGATTAACATAATCACCTATTTTTTTTAACAAGACTATTCCAACATCATAATCAATACTATCTTCTTTATTTTTTCTACCTGCACCAAGTAAATAGGATAATTTTCCTATTTTTAAAGCATCTATTTTTGTTATATAACCACTATATAAACTTCCAACTTTCATAACTTTCGCATTACATTTTAAGCTTTCAATTTTGCCCCCTTGCCTTTTTACAAATTCTAAAAATTTAAAATAGGCCTTTTTATTTTCTATATTTTGATAACACAAATTAAAAGCTTCAACAAGAGAAATATTTTTTACTTTACTTACTATAAGTGAAGCAATAGAATATACAACTTCCATTAAATCTTTAATATTTTCACCCTTTAAACAATTAATACTTTCTATCACCTCTAATTTATTTCCCACACTCATACCAAGAGGAGATGACATATTAGTAAAAACGCAATATACTTTTTTATTATAATATTTTCCAATATCAACTAAATACTGTGCCAACTTCAAAGCATCATTTTTATTTTCTAATAAAGCACCATTACCTACTTTAACATCTATAACTATAATATCAGCATTACTAGCTAATTTCTTAGACATTATACTAGAAGCAATGAGTGGAATAGATGAAACCGTTGATGTAGCGTCGCGAAGAGCATATATTTTTTTATCAGCCTGATCTATTTCAAAGGCACTAGAAATAGCTAAATTAATTTCATTTACCTGATTTATAAAATCAGTTTCTTTTAAATTAACATTAAAACCCTCTATACTTTCTAATTTATCTATAGTGCCACCGGTATAACCTAAACCTCTACCACTCATCTTCAAAACTTTAATATTCAAAGATGCCAGTAATGGAGCTAAAATTAATGTTACCTTATCACCTATGCCTCCTGTTGAATGCTTATCGACAACTATACCATTAATACTTGATAAATCAAGTATTTTTCCACTTCGTAACATGCTATCAGTTAAATATAACGTCTCATCAAAACTCATACCATTTATTGTAATTGCCATTAATAAAGCACTCATTTGATAATCTTTAATTTCACCACCCATAAAAGATGAAATAACATAATCTATTTCATCTTTAGAAAGTTCACCTTTTAATCTTTTTTTATTTATTATATCTTTTATATTCATAAAGACCCTCTTTATTCCTTTAATTTTATTATTTTCGTTTTAATTTTATTTTTTCATAATCTGTAATCATTGACAAATAATCCTCATTAGAAATAGCATTACCATCAGGAAAATAAAATTTAGCCATTAACCTTTTTATAATATTATTGGCCTCATTCATATCCGACTGTGTAAAATGTACATAATTAGACCCCAATTTCATAATTGCATACCTTTTACCCTCTTTTATTTTTTTAGATTCATTGCCTATAAAATAAACTAAACTAGTTTCAATATAATCATAACAATAACCACTTAAAACATCAATCGCTTTTTTATTAGATTTATCAAGCACACATAATCTATATGGATAATTGTTTCTATCCGGCTTATATATACCATTATTCACCTTAAAAGGACATATTTGTAAAGAACATATTTCATAATTATTATCCATTGTTTTCTCCTATAACTTTTTTAATACCCCACCATGAAAGCAATGCACATTTTTTTCTATTTGGTTGTTTAGCTATATCACTATAGACACTTGCAATACCAAGTATACTTTCATTATATTCCTTCTCATCAATCATATATTCATAATTTTTTAAAATTTCTAACGCTTCTTCCTTAGTATGACCAATTAAAGTTTCTATCATAACAGAAGTTGCACTAGTACAAATCGCACATGCCTCACCTGAAAATCTAATATCCTTAATAATATTATCCTCGATTTTAACCATCAAATTAATTTCATCAATACAAGATTCATTATTCATATTAATATATTTATAGCTATCATCTTTAATAAGTCCTTTATTTTTAGGTGATTGATAATGTTCTAATATTATTGTTCTTTTTAAATTACTGTCCATATTACCACCATCCTCATTATAGTATAATTTTAAAAAAAATACAATTAAATATGTTTTTGTTTTTCGCCACCAAGTATAAAATTAGATATTTCATCATAATTTTCACAATTTTTAAATAAATTCATATTTTCTATTAATTGATAATCATCAGTTAAATCATAATAAGTTTTTACAAAAATTAATTTACGTAAATAATATTCATCACAATAATTATTAAACATCTCATTCAAAAAATAAAAAGCCTCATCCGTATACCAATGATAATTTAAAAAAGAATAATCATTAATTATATCAAATAAATTATTTGTTGATTTATTTGATATATTAATTTTATCATCATCTATTATATATTTTAACCTAGATTTTACTTTTATTAAAGTATCATCATAATTACTATTCAAATAATTACCAATATTTTCAAGATACATAAGAGCAAACAAATCATCTTCTAAAGAAGGATCAAAGTAAATATCTTCATCTGTAAAATTAATGTTTTCTGAATCAATATCTTCATCATAATCATTAGTATCATCTATATCTTCATCATAATCATTAGTATCATCAATATCTTCCATATATTCATACTCATCATCATTAATATCATTCATCATGTTTTTATTTTCTTTATTATACATAATCTTTTCTAAAGAGAATAAAAGTTTATATTGATACAAAGAAATTGACGAAAATATAGCTATTTGAATAGGTGAATTAAGTTTATCAAGAATGCAATCCTTTTCATCGTAATAATTACTATCAAAATAATTAACAATATCAGCTGGATACAATAAGTAAGGTTCTATTTTATCTACTAATTCTTTTTGAATATCAAATAAAGCAGATAAATAGTCATCATTTGTTCCAATTTTTTTCAAATATATAGATATTTCATTTAAACATTCTTCAATTATATGATAATTTTCATCTATATCATCATATAATTTTTCCACCTTTTTCAAATACATACTTAATCCATATATAAACTTTAATGGACTATTTATATTTAAATATCTAAATGTTTTTAAATCATAACAAAAGGGATATGATTTATCAATATCTTTAATGTAGGCATTCAAAATTTCTACATCAACATCTTTTTTTAAACATATATCATTATCTTTTCTATATACAATATCATTATACATATCTAAAAAATTTTTTAATTCTTTATTTTGATCGATTTTTTTAAAATAAATACCATCATCATTTGCCTGATACTCCAATACTCTTCTGGCACCAAAGCACTCTAAAATAGATAAATTACGCTTATTTTCAAATGTTAATTTCAATTTTAAAGCAAACAAAGTAGTATAAGCAAAAGACTCTTCCGTTTCCATAAAAATACTCCTTTATAAATAATGAAGTATATTATACCACAAATAATTACAAAAATAAAAAAAACTCATTTTATGAAGCTATTTAGCCTCAACAATAAGTTTAATTGCAGTACGTTCTTCCCCTTCAATAGTAATATCAGTGAACGCTGGTATACAAATTAAATTTTTTCCAGAAGGAGCAACAAACCCTCTTGCTATAGCAATAGCCTTAATCGCTTGATTTAAAGCACCAGCTCCAATTGCTTGTATTTCTACAGTACCTTTTTCACGTATTACATTAGCAAGAGCTCCTGCAACTGAATTAGGGTTTGATTTAGTCCCTACTTTAAGTGTTTCCATATTTATTCTTCCTTTCTAATTAACTATATGAGTAAATCAAAAAGTTAGAACTATTTTATTGTAAAGCAGATTTTTTTATGGTTATAACAGGGCGCACGGAAACTTCGTCGTAATTCACACTGGTGCTGTACACGTTGCCACCGTTGTCCACATACCACACGTTAGAAGTGGAATCTTCATGTGGGCTCATCGTCCAATACCAATAGTTACTATTATATACCCAACTTGGGGTTACATCTGCTGTTGGAGCATACCAGGTATTTTCATCTGTAATTGTATAACCCAAATTATCTACTAAATCATCAAACGTTATTAATCTTACACTATAACCCGTTTTATCCTCTTTTAGGTCATTTGCTTTTAGTTTATCTAATGCCCATGCATCAACTACATATTTTACTTCACTCTTTGCATAATCTGTCGTACATCCTGTACCTATCCATCCAGAACCTTTATATCCACATGTTGAACTGGAATAATATGCCATTCCTCCGTATCCATTATTATCATAGGCTGTTCCAGAGGTATTTTTATTCACATGGTTATTTTCTGTTCCTACTCCACCATATTTATTTACTTCATCTACTGTTAAAGGATCTTTTTTTAAAAGTGTTACTGTATCACTTTGTTCATTACTACGTTTTATAACATAATAATCTATACCATTATATGTTACCTCATCCTTATCTTTATAATGATAATAACCATCCTTATTGCTAGAATCAGAAACAACCGAGCCATTAACCGAACAATTTGTCATATATACTGTTCCATCATGATTAAGTGATCTTTGTGCGCAAACAACCTTTGGACCATTATAACTAATTTCCAAATTATCTAAATCAGTTGGAAACTTTCTATATATATATTTATAGCTGTTAACAGCATTTTCCAAAGCCTTACCATACATATCTATATAATCTTCATTAGTTACTTCTTTTTTACCATAATGATAATATCCATCTTCCGTATTATCCTTTACATACTCACCATCAATCATACATTTAGACAAATAAATCGAAGAATCCTTATTTAATTGTTTTTTTTCACAAACAATTTCTCCATTATACTCAATTTTTAAATCATCTAAACTATTAGGAAAATCTCCCGTTTCCAGTAAATATGAAGAAATAGCAATTTCTATACTTTTACCATAAGCATCAACACTTCTTTTATTAGCACTATTTTTTGTCTTGGATACAATATTAAGTACTATTGGGACAATAATTAAAGAAAGTATTGCAAGTATTACTAAAACTGCTATTAATTCTATTAACGCAAATGCTTTTTTATTTTTCATATTTATTTCTCCTCGTTTATTTAATTTTATTTTTAGATAATGTTACAACAGGACGTATGGTTAGTAGAGTAATATGAATTGTACTATAAAAATCACCAGAAGAGGCAATCTTACCATCCTCTTTAACATAAAGAAGATCCCCTAGATAAGAATCATAAATACTCATTGTCAAATAAGAATACTTATTATTATATACCCAAGTTGGTACATTATCTAAAGTTCCAGTATAAAGAGTTTTATCACTACAATAAAATTTAATTTCATAACCTAAATTATCTATAAGTTCATCATATGTTATAAGTCTTGCCTTGTAACCACCAGAATCTTCTTTTAGAGCATCTCCTAATTTATCTAAAGCCCAGGCATCTACTACATATTTTACATCACTTTTTGCATAATTAATTATTTTATCTTTTGCACATCCACTATATTCCCATTTAGAGTTATTATATCCACAATTTTCCCTAGAATAGTATGCCATCCCTCCATAGCCATTTATGTTAGATGCTGTCCCTGTTGAATTTTTTGTATACTTATTTACATGATTATTTTCTGTTCCTACTCCGCCATATTTATTTACTTCAGCTACTGTTAATGGTTCTTCCTTTAGTAGTGTTACAGAATCACTATTCTCATCACTATTTTCTATAACATAAAAATTAATACCATTGTATGTTACTTCATCGCCTATTTTATAGGCTTTATAAGTTGTTTTTTTACCATAGTGATACCATCCATCGCTAGTATTTTTATCTTTAACATCACTACTTCCTACTTTGCATTCTGATAAGTATACACTTGAATCTTCATTTAATAAAGAAATATTACATATAACCTCTTTCCCTGAGTATTCAATTTCTAAATCACTTATGTTTGTTGGAAATTCTCCTTTATCTAGTAAGTAATTAGCTACGGCAAGTTCTATACTTTTTCCGTATGCATCAACACTTCTTTTATTAGCTGATTCCTTAGCGTGTTTTACAATATTTAATACAATTGGGGTTACTATTAGTGCTAATATAGCTAGTATTACTAATACTGCTATTAATTCTATTAATGTAAATGCTTTTTTATTTTTCATATATCCTACCTTTCACCCTTATTCTACTAAAAAAAAAAAAAAAACGCAAGCTTTTTTTACAAAAAAGCATTACTATAATTACATTTTTATTTACAATATGTTATTTACCTAAATTAACTAATTTCTTAGTAATTACTCCACCTACGGTACCATTTAATTTACTTGATGTATCTACACCTAGCGTAATACCAAATTTCTTGCTATTTCATATTATCAATAACTTGTTTTAAACTATTTACAACTAACTTATTCCAAAACACCCCATGATTATTATTCTCTATTTTTTATAATTATAATAAAAAAAGATAGCGTCGCTATCCATTTTCATTTACTATTTAGTTTGGTAACTAGATCCACCTAAGTGTTGTTCAGCCATTTTAACTAATCTCTTAGTAATTTCTCCACCTACAGAACCGTTAGCTCTACTAGTAGCATCAGGACCCATTGTAACACCTAATTCTGAAGCTATTTCATATTTCATTTTTTCTATAGCTTGTTTAGCACCAGGTACAACAAATTGATTATTTTTTTGATTCATGGTATTCACCTCCTGTACACTAATAGCTTGTGTACAAAAGATTTTTTAATACATTTTTTTTACTGGAAATTTTTTACAATAAATCTAAATAATCTTCTTCAAATTTACTAATAACTTCAATGTTATTAACTGCATCTTCTATAAGTTTATCATAATCAATTTTTGATTCATACAATAAACACTTATCTAATTTAGGATTAATTACTGGATGTTTTGGAACAAAAACAGTACAGCAATCCTCAAATGGTAATATACTAGTATCATACGTTCCAATTTTTTTTGCTATATCAATTATTTCTAGTTTATCCATACAAGCAAGAGGTCTTATTACTGGAATATTACAAACATTATTAATTACATTCATACTATCTAATGTTTGACTAGCAACTTGTCCAATACTTTCTCCATTAAAGATAACCTTAAAATTTTTTCGATTTGCTATTTTTAATGCTATACGATACATCATTCTGCGCATAATAGTAATAATATATTCTTCTTTTACATTTTTTAAGATAGTTTCCTGAATTACAGTAAAAGGTACAATATTAATTTTAATATTTAATGAATACTTATTAATAATACTTGCTAACTTAATTACTTTTTGTTTAGCTTGCATACTTGTATGTGGAGGAGATTCAAAATATAAACATTCTATATCTACACCACGTTTAAGAGCTAAATAACCCGCAACAGGAGAATCTATTCCACCACTAAGCATTAAAAGTGATGTTCCCTGTATTCCAACTGGATATCCACCTAAACCTTCATATTCTTTAAAATAAATAAAAGTTCCTTCACTTCTTATTTCTATTTTTATTAAAATATCTGGATTATGAACATCAACTTTAACATTCATATTTTTTAAAATAAAACTTCCTATAATATTATTCAAATCCATACTATGTATTTCAAAAGTTTTCAATGCCCTTTTGGTTTCTACTTTAAATGTTTTAAAAGATTCTTTTTTGACTAAAGAAAGAATAGTATTTTTAATAGTATCAATATTATTATCAACCTGATAAGCAACAACTATACTATGAATACCAAAGACAAACTTTAGCTTATCTACTACATAATCTATATCTTCAGTTTCTATATATAATCTTGATCTATCTGCCTTTATTTTATAATCATTATTTAACATTTTTTTAATATTACTAATAAGCTTTTTAATAAAAGCATTTCTATTGCCTTTTTTTGTTGTTAATTCACCATATTTTATAAATATTATTTTTTTCATAACATCCCTCATTTAAGTTAGTATAACACATAAATTTCTTTTACTCAAATAAATTTTAAATTTTTAATAATATTAAAAATGTAATATAATTAAATGGTAATAATAAATTTAGTAAGCAAAAAGCTTTAGATATCGCGTTAGTTAAATATAAATCTTTTAAAAAGCAGAAATTAATTATAATTTAAAAAGTATCTTTTCTTAATTTGTTATACATACTAATAATGAATATTTCAAATTACTACATAGTAATTTAAAATATTTAGTTTGTAAAAAGAAAGGAGAGATTATGAAAAAGTTTTTAACACTTTCATGTGCTTTTTTAATTATTGCAGTAATAGCAGTAGGATGTAATAATAAAAAAACAAATACCGAAATTGATAATACAGATAACACTTTTAATACTACTTGGGATAAGGTAAAAAAAGATTATGAAGATATCGAAAATGAAGCAAAAAATGAAATAAAAGACAATAAAAATATAACCAAAGAAGAAATTCAATCTTTAGTAAATACTATTGAAACAAAATATGATAGTTTAAAAAATGGAATTAATAAAGATAATGAAAATGATGCTAAAGAGCTTTATAAAGCGGCTTCAAAAATAGAAGAAATTTCTAAAGTTGATGGTAAAAAAGTAGATCATGAAATAGTAACATTAAGTGAAAATGCTAAAAAATTTGTCAAACATTATTACGGCGAAGAAAATGATATAGATAAAATTACAAATGATCTAACAACAGCAATTAATAATGTTAAAAATTATACCGATGAAAAATGGCAAGAATTTTTAGATTTATTTAAATAGATCAAAATTGATCTATTTTTATTTTGATACTTTTATATATAAAAACAAGTATTACTTTGATATAAATTCATTTATAGAATTAAAAATACTGCTGGAACTCTAATATCAATTAAATGATTCTTTTTATTTGTTACATATTTTAAAAAGTTTTTATATTCACTTCTAATTGCTTGTGCTAAACAAGCTATTGATAATATGAAATGGCAAGAAACTTGGTATTACGCTAGGTGCAGATACATCAAGTAAATTAAATGGTACCGTAGGTGGAAAAATAACAAAGAAATTAGTTAATTTAGGCAAACAACATATTGTAAATAAAAATGTAATTATAGCCATATTTTTTTGTAAAAAAACTTGCGTTTTATTTTACTTTTGAGTAAAATAAAATTAATTGTAATTTTAGAAGAAAGAAGATTGAAATCCTTTTTTGTTATTTTCAAAAGATGAATTTTCAACAATTATTTCACATGTATTTGAGATAATACAGAAATCATGTTTATAATGATATATCTATACCAATGTAATATATAATTATAAACACCTCCTTAATTAGTTTTTGCACTGAATGTTTGCCACAAGGTTTCTAATCGTGTAAACTCGTAATGTAATAAAACATCGATTAGTAAAAAACTAACGTGTTAACTAACTAATTCACAATTAAATTAAAAATCTGTGGTTTGTGACTCCTTGAACCAGTCCGACACATAGTGTAGCTGTAAAAAAATGGTAACAAATCCACAGTGTGGGAATTATTATACAACTAGTTGTATAATAATTCAAAAATATAAATAGAAAGGGATTAATCAATAATAGAAATTAATTAATAGTTCTATAAGATTGATTATACGAAAAAGATGAATAAAAATCAATTTATAATGTATATCTCTAATGAACTAAAACAAGGCAGAAATGTAAATTTAGAATATCAAATTAATAAAAGGCAATATAAAATAAAATTTTTGACTACTGACATAAAGAAAGGCATTAATATAACAAGTATTCTGGCGATTCCTTTATCTTTAAATGTAAATAATCAAATAATAGTAGAATCTAATAATTTAGAAAGTGAAAATTCACAAGAGATTATAAAACAAGGAATTCAAACCGTTTTCAAATTAGCTCAATTAACAAATTATTTACCAGCACCTATTGTTATTCCGCTAATACCAAGTTACAAAGATTATCCTTATTTGCAACAATTATCTCAGGAATGTTTTAGCCTTTCCAGTAATGATAAGAATTATAAAATAGATGAACAAGTGGTTAAAATTATTGATAAAGCAAAATTTATTTTAAAAAAAGAAGAAAATTTAAGTGTAAAAGATAAAATATTTTTAAATGGTTATTCAAGTTCAGGGGTTTTTGCCCAACGATTTTCTTTATTACATCCAAACATAGTTGAAACTGCTTGTATAGGTGGAGCAAGCGGTAGTATTCCTATTCCAACAGAAAAGTTAGCTTATCCATTAGGAATAGCAGATTATAAAACTTTGACAGGCAAAAAATTTGACTTAGATAGTTATTTAAAAATTAAATTTAGATATTATGTTGGGGAATTTGAAACAATGACAAAATCAGATTCAAGAACTGATGATTTTAAACAACCTGCACCAGTACATGATATGAGTTACTTTGATAGAAGTGTGCCAACAGAAGTTGGAAAAGAACAAAGAAAAATTCTAGGAAAAGAAATGTTTTCTAGAGCAAAAAAAACAGTTCAAATACTTAAACATTTAGGAATTGATATTCAACATAAAATAATTCCAGGAAGGGGTCATAATAATAATAATTGTATAGGTGTAAATGAATTAGGAGACAAATTTATCAATGATGTATATAAAAGTACCCTTGAGAACAAATAAATAGATTGCACATATTAAATTAAAACTTACCTATTATAAAATATCTTAATATTTAAGAAAAATGTAATAATAAAATTAAACTATAATAATTTTATCTTTTTTTTTATTATTTATTTTCAATTGATATATATTTTTTTATTTTTTATTTAACCTCTTCATATTCTATAATTAAATTTTTAATATATTCAAATAGTAATAAGGTGAATTGAGAAA
Source organism: uncultured Bacilli bacterium (assembly GCA_934153675.1). Classification (GTDB taxonomy): domain Bacteria; phylum Bacillota_I; class Bacilli_A; order RF39; family UBA660; genus RUG12438. The sequence goes on along the minus strand of CAKPFG010000001.1, from coordinate 42,326 downwards.
ATCATTTTAATAATTTTCTCTTTTTATATTACCTGCATAATAAAAATTTATGAACTTTAATAAGCTCATAAATTTTCAAATAGAGCCAATATCATAGGTATCTACAACTTCTTTTCAATATACGAATTGATACATAAATATCAATCACTAAATATAATCTATCCTATTTTCAAAAATTTTTAAATAGTTTCATTGAACTTTATTTAATGACTTATTTATAAATTTTGCAATCTTTATTATGAATAATGTTAAAGATGTTAATAGTACTTATAACAGAGTATATTGTATTTAACTTTGAGGCAAGTTTTTCTTAAGTATAATTAATAAAATTCCTTGTTTCTATTAACATTTTACCTAAATTAATTTTATCAATTTCTCCTTTATCAAATTTGATATTTTATTTAAATAAGTATTTTTGTTTATTTTCCACAATGAATAATTCCTGTACACCTAAAACTCTTGATATATCTTCTTGGGTAATCTCTGATTCTGCCCTTATATTTTTAATTTCCTCAAGGGCATAAACATCCCTTAAAAAAATTATCTGATTTTTACTTCTAATTTTGACAATTTGCTATTCATAACGACAAAATATGATATAATCATAAATATAGGAAAGGAGTTGAATATAGAAAAGAAACAGCACAAAACAATCTCAAACTGCTATAGACGCAACCAATAAGAAATTAAAAGAAACTGAAAAAAATATTATTCTTTAAAAGAACAATATGAAAAAAAGACAAGAATGTGATGCAATGAATATAAGAGATTCAGATTGGTTTGAAAAACATTCTAAATGCGAAAAAGAATAAAGAAAATTACAAGCAAAAATGATCTAGTTAAACCCATATCTTATCAAATATTTTATATAATTGTTGGTTCTATTGCTGGATTAGTAGTTTTAGTTACATTTATTATATATTTAGTTAAAGAAAAAAAGTTATTAATAATTTAAAAGAAAGTATAAGTTGAAATGGACCCCAAATAGTTCACTTCAATGTCTTACTTCTTTAGAAAGGATGGTAAAAATGGATAATCAGAAATTATTGAGTGAAGAAAAATATCAGCAAAATAATGCTAGGGTAAAAAAAGTTGGTAAAATATTATTGATTATTGGAATCATTACATTAGCTATAGGCATTGCACTTATAATTATTGGATTTATGAGTGCTTCAAATGCATTTGATGATTTTAATTCTATGGATCAAAATACTTTCAATAGTACAAAAGATACAACAAAAGAAATATTTGGTAGTTTTGGCATGTTCACTTTAGGAGGATTTTTAAACTTTATTGGTTTCGCATTAACAGTTACTGGTGGTATTATAATGGTTATAGCACATAGGAGAGAAATTACAGCATATACTACTCAACAAGTTATGCCTGTTGCACAAGAAGGTATAGAAAAAATAACTCCAACAGTTGCTAATGCTGCAGGTTCAATTGCCCAAAGTATTAGTAAGGGTATACAAGAAGGCAAAAACGAAGGAGAAAATAAGTAAGGAGGTAATGTTGATGTTTGGCAATGATAACAATTCGAAATTTGGACTTAATTCAAGTAATTCGATAAGCCATAGTTCTAATGGTATGATAAGTAATAATAGTTCAATTGGACATTCTACAACTAGTCATCACTCTGATGGAAGTAGTAGTCACACAAGTTCATTTGGACATTCTTCAATAAGTCATAATTCTAATGGCACGATTAGTCATAACACTACAATAGGACATACAACTATAAGTCATAATTCAGATGGCTCTGTTACACATACTTTTACAAATTAAAACGAAAAAGTGAAAAAACTCCTTTATGCGTGTATAAATTTGAAGAAATTTACATTACATATTTACGTTTCAGATTGTAGACAACCCCCGAGATTTTTTCTAGCGGTTTTCTTATGAATAAAACTTTTATGATATTTTTATAAAATTTTTGTATATTTAAGTGTGTAAGGAATTCTGTGTAAATGGAATCTAACCACGATATTTTGAAACCTTAATTGGTTTCTTTTTTGTTATTTAAATAATAACATATAATATTTAATTTTCAAAGAACTAAATTCTTCTATCAAACATAATAGATAATTCAGATAATATAGGTTTCCAATTTCTATATGCTTAATTACACTTTTTATTTATATTTTTAGTAGCTAAATATAAACATTTAAGTAATGCCATATCTGTTTAAAAAACAGATTTAGTTTTAGTAAATTTTCTAAATTGTCTTTTTAAAGATTCAATTGTATTAGTAGTATACATTATTTTTTTAATCTGTTTTGAAAATTGAAAGAATGGACAAATTGCATTCTAATTTTCTTTTCAAGTTTTAAATGCTAATGCATATTTATCAGACCATTTATTCTTTATTTCTTGTAATTGTTCATATCCTTTTTTTCATCAACTGATGTATAAATTTTCTTCAAATCATTTGTGAACATTTTTAAATTTTTATAATTTACAAATTTAACTGAATTTCTAATCATATAAACTATACATCTTTGTTAAACAGTATTTGGATATGCTGCTATAATTGCCCTTCATAAATTGGAGATAAAAGTGATATTCCAGCATATCCTAGGCTTAAGATTATAACCATTATGCAAAGCAATATATATCTTTTATAATACTTGAATATTTTAAATAAATTTTTTGTGTCTTTTTTCATACAATCACCCCAAAAGATAAAATTTTTCTTTATTATAGTTACTATTCAGACTAGGAGAATAGTAACTATTAATTTAGTCGATTTAATCAAACAACTTTTGTAGTATGCGTTTTTAAATATAATTAAAGTTATCGCCCTCATTGGAATCAATCTACAACCTTAATGTTCGTAAGTTTTTATTTTATATTAATAACATTTAACTATTCTTTCTCTAATATTTTGTTAAAAAGTTGTTTATCTATATTTATTCTAATAAAACATACCATTTTTATATAATCAGCCTTTTTATTTATAATCCCTACATTTATTAAATATTTATTTATTAATTAATAAATATATTATTTTGTTCTATATATCCTAAACTATCTGCACTTTTTAATATATTTATCTTATTTTCAATAAATGTATTTCCTGTTAATACTATATTTCTACACTTTTTAGAATTTTTGTTTATAGTATTATCTTCATTTCCAATACAAAAAGCAGCCTCTTTAGAACCTTTTATAACATTACCATTGAATATTATATTTTTAGCACCATAATCTACATATAATCCTCCATTGTTGTTATATATATTATTAGCTGAAATCAAAACTGTATCTCCACCGCGAATGCCAATAGCATAGTGTTTACAATTTCTAACTATGTTATTAGAAATTATTTGACCTTTTGGAAAATTTTCCTTATTATGAAAAATTCCTTGATCCTCTAAAAATATTCCAAAATGCCCACAGAATACACAGATACAATTTCTAATAATATAGTTTTCATTTTCCCACAGTCCAGTACCTATTCCGATTCCAGCACCCCCATTGCCACCATAATTCCAAGCTCTTCCTCCTTCGTAAATATATACTGAATCAATAACTACATTATCTAACATATCTATTCCTAACGCTGTAGATGGAGTGGAAATAAGTCGCAAATCTCTAAAAATACAATCTTTAATTCCACTATAATAAAAAGCTTTTCCTCTATGTGTATACTGATTTAAAGTAGCTTCAGACATATCAATTGTAAAATTTTGAGCGGTTGAAGAATGTAATATTTCTTTTGAAAATTTGCTATTATGACAAAACAAAGCAGATCCCTTTTCTGTATTACCAACAACTTTTAAAACTGTATCAGTTAAAGATTCCCCAATTAAAGATACATTAGACTTCATTTCACAAATGGCCGTTATATTGTCAGTCATATTCCACGAACTTTTTGAGGAATTAAAAATATAAACTCCTTTTGGAATATATATTACTCCTCCTCCACTATTATGTACCAAATTTATAAGTGACTGCAACATTTCAGAATTATCTTTATTTTTTGAATTTAATCCGTACTCTATTGCATTATAAAATTTTTTATTTCCTAATTTATTCATCAACTTCTCCTTTTTTTAAAAATTCTTCTACGCTTTTTTTGATTTTTTCAAATTCATAGCCATCTGCCCTACATGTGTTCCATTTTCTCATATTTGCTTGTTCTATATTTATTTGTGTATCATCAATAAATAAAATATTTTCAGGATTAATTTTAACAGTATTTTCTATATATTCGAATGCTCTTGTATCAGGTTTATTAACCCCCATTTTATACGTTAAAAAGTTATAATCAAACAAAGATAAATTTACTTGATCATTAATTCTTGCCTCATCAAGTTTTACTAAACTTGAAAAAATGGCAATATAGCATTTTTCTTTTAATTCATGAGCAAATTTAACCACATTTTCATGATAAGGTATTTTTTTACCATACTCATAATATGATTTTTTATATTCATCATAGCTACAATCTATATTTAATTTATTCTTTATTTCATTAAACCAATCAATTGTAGTTTGTTCATTGTCATCAGTAAAAGTATTAAATAGTTTTCTTCCATTAGTGCAAATATCTATTATCTCTCTATCTGTTAATCTACAATTATATTTTTTCATAATATCTATAATTACTCTACTAATATTATAGCTAGATGTATTATTGTTTTCAATCACTCCACCCCAATCAAAAATTACAATTTTATTATACTTTTTCATATTTTAACCTCCAAAAATATTTTATATTTAAAATTTACTATAATTTAACCATTAAAAATTATATATTGATGATAAAATAAAAAAAATTTATGTAAGATTTATATTGTTACAATATATTAATCACTTATCACTATTTGTATTTTATACAATAATTATTTTTTATCATAGATTCTATATGTTTGACATATTCTTCTAACAATTAACTATTAAACTTTGCAAATTAAATATTAGAAAAAAATATCACACAAGTTTTCATATTTTTGATTTATAAAAATCTCCAAATGAAGCCATTATATCTAACATTTTACTTAATTCTAATCCTAACTCAGTCATTCCATATTCGACTTTAGGAGGATTAGTATTATAGTCTTTTCTATAAATAATACCATCTTTCTCTAATTGTCTTAAACTATCAGTTAGTACTTTTTGTGATATTCCATTTAATGATCTTTGTAATTCATTAAATCTCCATGTTTTTTTCATCAAATTTCTTATTATTAATAATTTCCACTTGTTACCTACTAGAGATATCGTTGTAGCAACAGGACATTCTGGTAATTCTTCCAATTTTCTCATATTTATTGCACTCCCTTATTTACCATATTATATCATATATTAAAAAATAAACAAGCAGTTACTTTAAAGTGCGTACTTGTTTTTTTATGTGCTCTTTGATATAAGTATAATATAAAATAAAGGAGGGAGAAAAATGTCAAATTATATGAAAATCAGTGCAGAAAATGCACCAAGAGTAGAATTACATGATAAATTAGGTTTAACAGGCGCAGAAATTAGTATTAATACTCTTTCTGCTGGTCAAAATGTACCTTTTGTTCATTCTCATAAGCAAAATGAAGAAATTTATTTTGTTATAGATGGCTCTGGTAAAGTAATAATTGACAATGAAGAAATTGATTTAGTTACTGGTGATTGGATAAGAATTTCTCCAGTAGCAAAGCGTCAATTTTTTGCTTCTAAAGACCATTCAATTTCTTACATTTGCATTCAAGTAAAAGAAAATTCACTTGAAGAATTTACAGCTAATGATGCAATTATAAAGTAGAAAATAGAGGATAATTATTAGTGTATTATCCTCTATTTAATTATATTTTTCTCTATTTATTATCACTTATCATTTTTCTTCTAAATACTATAACAGAAATAACCAAAGTAACTAAAATGTACACAACAAACACTATAATATTTCTTATACTTATTAAATCAAGTTTATTATTCATTACTCCTTTTATAATAGTTACACAGCTATCAAAAGGTAAGTAATCACATATCTTTGAGAAGACATCACCAAGCATATCTTTTGAAAAATACATACCACTTGTAAAACATACAAGTTGAACAACTATACTTGATATGCCAGATGAAGCTTTTTCACTAAATATACTACCAATTAATATTCCCATAGCTATAAACAAAATGGCAATTACAATGGATATTAAAGCAGCCCATATAATATTTATACTAAAGTTAAGTCCTAAAATAACGGCAAGTATAAAAAATAAAATATTTTGAATTATTATTATTGGAATAATTGATATAATATATCCAAATATATAATCCATTGGTTTCATTGGACTTATTCCAAGTCTTATTAAAAGTGAAGTACTCCTATCTTTAGATATTAGCATTGCTGTAAATATAGTTATAAAAGAAAAACTAAATATTATAATTCCTGGTGTAAAATTTTCTATTTTAAAATTTTCTGCAGGAATATCAAATTGTTGAAATATAAATAGTAAAAAAAGTGGTAAAATTACTGCAAAAATTATACTCAAAGGATCACGTATAATTTCCTTAAAATTTCTCTTTGCAAAATTTAGTGTTCTCACTATAACCCACCCCCTGTTGCAATTTTTACAAAAGCATCTTCAAAGTCTTTTGCACCTGACTTTTTAATTAATTCCTCAGATGTACCAACATCGATTAAATTTCCACTTGCCATAATTCCAACCCTGTCAGATAAACTCTCTGCCTCTTCCATATAATGTGTTGTAAGTATAATAGTCATTTTCTTTTTCTGTTTTTCTATAACATTCCAAAGTTCTTTTCTTGCAATAACATCAAGACCTAGTGTAGGTTCATCTAAAAATAGTATTTTAGGATCATTTATTAATGCCATAGCAATTGATACTTTTCTTTGCCAACCACCAGATAAAGTTTTAGCTTTTTGATTTAAAACATCATTTAATTTAAACATAGAAATTAATTCTTTTATTTTTTCTTCTTTATTTTTTATTTGATATACTCCTGCCATAAATTCAAGATTTTCTCTAACAGTTAGATTAGGTGCAATAGCAGTTTCTTGTGGTGAAACATTTAATATTTCTTTTATTTTTTGTCTATCTTTTACAATATCTAAATCATTAATTTTAACTGTACCACTTGTTGGTAAAATTAACGTAGATAACATTTTTATAGTTGTAGTTTTTCCTGCCCCATTTGTTCCAAGCAGGGCAAATAGCTCTCCCTCTTTGATTTTTAGACTAATGTTATTTACTGCAACTTTTTCTTTAAATTTCTTTGTTAGGTTTGAAATTTCAATTGAATACATGCTTAATCCTCCCCTTTTGGAAATATTTTACTCGATAAATCTTCAATTACATCTGATTTTACAAGTGCAATTCCTTGAGATTTATCACAAAGTACAATTATAGAATCTCCCGGTTTTATATTAAACATATCCCTTGCTTCTTTAGGAATTACAATTTGTCCCTTTTCTCCAACTTTACAAATTCCTACATACTTATCTTTTTCCATAGCTTCTCCTTTTTGTATAACTAGTCATACTTTTCATACTTATTATACCCTAGTGTTATCTAAAAATCAAGTAGTTATATAATATATTGAAAAATTCTATTGTATATTTTTCCTAAAAGTGATATAACAAAAAAGAAATTTATATTAAAAAATGGAGATGATTTATATTGGCAAACCAAAAAAATGAAACAAATATTATTGCCTCATACAAAGAAGATTGTTCCATATCTAAGGAAGAATTTATAAAAAAATACAAAGTAAGTAAGAAAGGCCTCTCAAGTAAAGAAGCAAATTCTAGAATTCAAAATTTAGGACTAAATGAAATAAAAAAATCAAAGCCTAAAAAATGGTATAATTATTTTTTTAAAAGTCTATTTGCACCATTTAACTGCATATTACTTGGAATAATATGTATACTACTATACACCGATGTATATTTATCAAATCCCCCAAGTTATGCAAACATTATAGTTATACTTATACTTGTTCTAGCAAGTACACTACTTGATTTCTTTGAGGAATTTCGTTCAAATAAAGCTGCAGAAAAATTAAAACAAATGGTTGCAACAACTGTCAGTGTACTTCGTAATGGAAAAGAAACAAAAATTCCGGTAAACAAGGTAACTCTTGGAGACACTGTTCTGTTGTCATCTGGTACTATGATACCTGCTGATTTAAGAATTATTGAATCAAAAGATTTATTTGTAAATCAGTCCTCTCTTACAGGAGAGTCTGATAGTGTAAAGAAAAATAGTATATCTGAACTTTCAAAAGAGGATTTAGATACAATTTCTGATTTAGACACAATATGTTTTATGGGAACTGACGTAATATCTGGTAGTGGTAAAGGAATAGTCATTAAAACTGCAGATTCTACATATTTTGGAAAAATTGCAGATACTCTTACTCTTGGAAAGCCTAAAAATGCTTTTCAAGTAGAAATTGAAAATATTAGTAAATTATTAATAAAATTCATGTTAATAATGATTCCAATTGTTTTTGCACTTAATATATTTAAACATGGAAATATTACTGCTTTTACATTTGCAGTTGCTATTGCAATTACAATTACTCCTCTACTTCTTCCTGTTATATTATCCTCTAGTCTATCAAAAGGTGCCGTAAGAATGTCCAAGAAAAAAACTATTGTAAAAAAATTAGACTCAATAGAAAACTTTGGTGCTATGAATATTTTGTGTACAGATAAAACTGGTACCCTTACTGATGGAAAAATAGTTCTCGAAAGATATTTAGACATAAAAGGTCAAGAAGATGACAGAGTTCTAAAGCATGCATTTCTAAATTCATATTTTCAAACAGGTCTAAAGGATAGTATGGATGTTGCTATAATAAATAGAGCAAAGAAAATAAAACTTAATGAATTATCTACAAATTATACCAAAATAGATGAAATACCTTTTGATTTTTCTCGTAGACGCTTATCTATTATTGTAAAAGATACTGAGAAAAAGCAGATGATAACTAAAGGTGCTGTAGAAGAAATACTAAACATTTGCACTATGATAGATTATAAAGGGAAAGTATCTCCTATTACTAAGGATGTAAAAGACAATATACGAAAAATAGCTAAAAAATTAAATGAAGAAGGTTTAAGAGTCATAGCTGTATGTCAAAAAAATGATATAAATGAAATAGAAAACTTTTCTGTGTCAGACGAAAAAAATATGGTATTAATGGGATTTATAGGTTTCCTTGATCCTCCAAAAGAATCAGCCAAAGCATCAATTGAAGCACTAAAAGAAGCTGGCATTAGAACTATAATTTTAACAGGTGATAATTCAGATGTAACAAAATGTGTTTGTAAAAAAGTAGGTATTGACGCAAGTCATATTGTTGTTGGAAGTAAACTTGATAAAATGATTGATACAGCAATACTTAGAATTTTAAAGAAAACTAGTGTATTTACTAAGCTTTCACCTATTCAAAAAGCAAGAATTGTAAGAATACTTAGAGACTCAGGAAATGTAATCGGATATATTGGTGATGGAATTAATGATAGTCCGTCTCTTACAAATTCAGATGTTGGAATATCTGTTGATACTGCTGTAGATATTGCTAAAGAAACTGCTGATATAATTTTATTAAAGAAAGATTTGAAAGTATTAGTAGACGGTGTTACTGAAGGAAGACGTACATTTGTTAATTTAATGAAGTACATTAAACTCTCAACAAGCTTTAACTTTGGTGAAGTTTTATCTGTAATAGTTGCAAGTGTATTATTACCTTTTCTACCAGAAACACCTATACAATTATTAGTTGAAGGTTTACTTTACGATTTTGGTCAAATGACTCTACCTTTTGATAATGTTGACAAAGAAACTCTTGAAAAACCAAAAAGACTTTCAGTAAAAGACTTAAAACGCTTTATGCTTTTTTGGGGACCAATTAGTTCTTGCTTTGATTTAATTATATTTGCTATATTATGGTTTGTTCTTGGAATAAAAAGTGCTGCATTATTCCAAACAATTTGGTTTAGCTATAGCATAGTTTCAAACCTTTTTGGAATGCATATTATACGTACATCTAAAATTCCATTTATACAGAGTAATGCAAACAAAATGGTATATGCCTCATCTATAATCCTTATGATAATAGGGCTTTTAGTTCCATTTACAGGATTTGGAAAAATGCTTGGATTAGTTCCTATGAAATTAATTCACATTGGACTAATTTTTGCAGTAAGTATTGTATACTGTATTATAGCAAGTTTTGCAAAAAGAATATATATATAAAAATACAAAGAATGGATATAACAAAAATCCCTGATATATTTAACTGTATCAGGAATTTTTGTTATATAGTTATGTGTTAAGGTTAGCACATTTTTTAATCTAAAGTTAAAATCATAGGTGTATCTTTTGTAATTACAATTGTATTTTCATAATATGCTGTCATTTTTCTATCACGAATTGCTACAGTCCACATATCCCTTTTTACATAAACATCAGGCTTTCCCTCACATATCATTGGTTCTATAGCAAGTGCCATACCTGCCTGAAGTCTAGGTCCTGTTCCTTTTCTGCCAATATTTGGTACTCCTGGATCTTCATGCATTTGTTCACCAATTCCATGACCTTGATATTCTCTTAGAAGTGAAAATCCGTGCTTTTCAACATAAGTTTGAACTGCATTTGAAATATCACCTATTCTATTTCCCTCTTTTGCAACTTTAATTAACTTTTTACATACTGGAGATACCTCACCTACTGCATATGTACGTCCTGCATCAGATGTCCAACCATTCTTGTTTGTTCCCAGATCGACTGATACAATATCTCCTTCTTTTAAAACTACCTTTTCGCTTGGAATTCCATGTATTATCTCATCATTTACTGATGTACAGATTGCCCATTTATATGTTTTTCCACCTCTATATGGACATCTTTCACCAATAAATGCGGGAATTGCTCCATGTTCTCTCATTGCTTTTTCTGCAACATCATTTAAAAACATAGTTGTAACTCCTGGACGTATATTTTCTTCAATTGCTTTTAGAGCTGCCTTTAAAGCTACAGCAGATTCTTTCATAAGTTCAATTTCTTTCAAATTATACTTTTCTTTACGCTCTTTAATGTAGAATGGTTTATTACTAATTTTATTTACTTTATATTCAAATATAGTAATATTAATGAGATATGTAATTAAATATTCAGTAGGTTCAATAAACTGTAAATTAGTATTTAGAAGAACTTTAATTTTTCCTTTTTTAGTTTTATAAGTAAAGTCTTTAATAAGTTCTAGTAGTTTAGTATTAGGTTTAAGTTCTTCAATGGTTTTTAATTCAAGCATAAAAAATGTCCTCCTTCCTAGAAAGAGAACATTATCTTTATATTTGGTAGAACAAGCCTTTCCAAGACTGACTACGGGCAAAATAAAAACTTACGAACTTTAATTAGTTCGTAAGTTGTCTTCAAATGGAGCAAGTGACCAGAATCGAACTGGCATCCCAGCCTTGGCAAGGCCGTGTACTAACCATTGTACTACACCTGCAACAACAAGATAATTATAACATATCTATAACTATTTGTCTATTACTTTTTTAAACTTTTTTCTTCTCCGTGAATTTTCATTTGAAATTCCGTTTTTAAGTAAAAAACTGCAATAAGTCTGTTTATAGTATAATATAAGTGTTTCTTTGCCAAAAAGGAAGAATTGAAAATAAAAGAATGGAAACACTTAACTTTTGAACAAAGAAAAATTATTTCAAACGGAATATCGCATAATTATAAATTAAGAGAAATTGGAGAAAATTTATTAGTTGATCCAACTAATGTATCAAAAGAAGTGAAAAGAAATAGAATTAAAACTTCAGTTGGTTTAAAAAATGATTGTAAGCGAACCAAGAAATGGCCATATGTTTGTACAGGATGTAAAAATAGATATAATAATTGTCCTTATACTAAATATAAATATAATGCTTCTAAAGCACAGGAAAATGCTGATACAAATTTAATTAATTCAAGAAGATGAATAAATGTAGATGATGAAGAATTTAAACGTTTAGATAAAATTATTAAAGACGATGTAGACGATAATAAATCTATTTATCAAATTAAAATCGAAACAACAGGTCATACTTATATTGATTATCTTGCCTATTTACACAAACATCTAGGAATCTACGTCTGGCAACTAGATTTTCTTGGAAAAATTAAGACAGATAACAATAATATTTTATCATTAGTTTTACCAGATTTGCAATTTATTTTATTAGATTTGATTAAAAAGCCTAACCAACAAAAATTTGTTGAATATTTTGATGAGCTTAAAGAAAAAATTAGAACTAATGTTTTTATTGAATTAGTGCCTGTTATATTAACAGATAGAGATCCTAGTTTTACAGATATGGAAGGAATATGTTTTTCAAAAATAACTGGTGAAGAAAAATGTAAATTATTTTTTTATGATCCAAATCTAAAAAAGAAAAAAATTCGTAAAAAAACGAACTTTAGTCTAAAAATTTACGAACTTTTTTCTTTTTCTTTTTCTTTATTGATATATATTTTAAATAAACTATTACTACTGGTATTAATAATATTAATAATAACCAATAATTATAATATTTTATATCTGATGATAAATATACTTTAAAAGAACTTAATTTTTTTTCTTTATAAAGTATAGTGACAATTCCTAAACAATCACCTTTTTTTATTTTTCTATTTAAAGTATTAATACCATCATACTTATATTCGATTTCATTTAAATCAATATCATTAGATAAATATTTTTTTATAGTCTTACTAGCCCTAATATTATATTTTTTCGTTTTTGAATGTTTTACCTTGATACTAGTTATTATTTTTCCTTTTGTCACTATTTGTTTATAAGAGTAATTACTACTATAATAATTATATATACCCAAGCTATCTATTATATGACCTAGTTTATTAGGATTATTTAAAGTAACTAATAAATAACTAACACCATTAATATTCGCAGTAGATGCAAGACAGTATGATGCTTTTAATGTATATCCAGTTTTAGATCCTGTTATAAAAGATATATCGATATTATTTCGTAAAGAAGTTGAAAAAGTTGTTTTTTTTAAATTTAAATTATTACTAGTAGTATATTCATTAGATTCAAATATAGTTTTAAAACTTTGATTTTTTAACGCTTCTTTTAAAATTATAGCAATATCAGAAGCTGTTGAAACATTATTCGCATCCATACCTACAGGATTCGAAAATTTAGTATTTTTTAAATTAAGTTGTTTTACCTTTTTGTTCATTAAATTAACAAAATTATCAACATTACCAGATATATTATTAGCTAATATTAAGGCTGCATCCGCCCCACTAGGCAATAACAAACCATAAAGTAAATCTCTATAAGTAACTTTATCTCCTGATTTAAACCCGGCTTTTGCATATCCATTAAGGCCTATCAAATCACTATTCTTTACAATTACATAACTATCTAAATTGTCTATATTTTCAATAGAAACCAACGCTGTTGCTATTTTAGTTAATGAAGCTATATAAGTAATATTATTACTATTTTTTTCATAAATAATACTATTGTCATTTAAATTATAAAGAACTGCTTCTTTTGATTTTATATCAATACCTTTTGCATTTACAGAACTATTTATAAACATTAAAAATAGAACAACAATTATATAAAAATACCTTTTCATTCTTACACCTCAAAAACTTACTTTATGTTTTTTACTTTTTTTAAATAACATTTGCCACACATAGGTACATATTCTACATTTGATAATGCCCCATCAATTAATATTAAATCACCATCACAAACAAATCTATTATTTACTTTTCTTCCTACATATCGTGCAACTTTTCCACAGTTGCACATAGTTTTAATTTCTTCTAATTCATCTGCTATTTCCAATAATCTAATTGATCCTTCGAAACCCTCCATTTTAAAATTATTTCTAAGTCCATAACAGATTACTGGAACATCTAATGTTTTTGTAATTATAAATAAATCATCTATTACTTTAGCAGATAAAAATTGAGCTTCATCTACTAAAATACAAGCTAAATCCTTTTTTTTACATCTTTTTACTATATTAATAACATCAGTATCATCATCTATTAAATAATCAACTCGACGTTTAAGACCAATACGTGAAGATAAGTAATCATTCCCTTTTATATCTATTTTAGGTTTTAAAACTAAAGTACTATAACCTACCTCTTCATAATTATAAGCTGTCTGCATCAAACAAATACTTTTGCCACTATTCATAGTTCCATATTTAAAATGTAATTTTGCCATAACTATTACCCCTTAAAATGGCATTTTAAAATTACCATTTTTCATCTTTTTCATCATTACTTTCATTTGATCAAACTGTTTTAATAATCTATTAATTTCTTCGACACTACGCCCACAACCCTTAGATATTCTAATTTTACGAGAATTTTTAATACATTCCGGGTGTCTTCTTTCATAAGGAGTCATAGATAAAATAATAGCTTCTATGTGTGATAAATCTTTAGGATTAATTTTAACACTTTTTAATTTCTTAGGTATTCCTGGTATTAATTTGAGTAAGCCTTCTAATGGTCCCATTCTTTTAATTTGTTTAAAAGTAGATAAAAAGTCTTCCAGATCAAACTTTCCCTGCTCCATTTTTTTAGCTGTTTTTAAGGCTTCTTCCTCATTTATAGTACTTTCTACTTTTTCTACCATACTAAGAAGATCCCCCATACCAAGAATTCTTTGAGCCATTCTATCAGGATAAAATTCATCTAATCCATCCATTTTCTCAGAAACACCTACAAATTTAATTGGAACATTAGTAAGATGTCTAATGGAAAGAGCAGCACCACCCTTTGTATCTCCATCTAATTTTGTTAAAATAGCTCCTGTTAATTTCAATTTATTATTAAAACCTTCTATAACATTTACAGCATCTTGCCCTGTCATACTATCTATAACAAGTAAAATTTCATGGGGATTAACTGTCAGCTGAATATTATTTAACTCATCCATTAGTTTATCATCAATATGCAATCTACCTGCTGTATCTATTAAAACATAGTCAAATTTATTTTCTTTAGCATACTTAATAGCATTACTACTTATTACAACAGGATCTAAATTTCCCTCTTCATAAACTTCTATTCCAAGTTGTTTACCTATTTGTTTTAACTGATCAATTGCCGCTGGTCGATAAACATCACAAGCAACAAGCAAAGGTTTCTTTTTATATTTTTTACGAAGTAACAATGCTAATTTACCTATTGTAGTTGTTTTTCCACTTCCTTGAAGACCTACAAGCATCAAAACAGATGGATTACCATTAATATATAATTCTTCCTTTTTTTCACCTAACAATTCAACTAATTCATCTTTTACTATCTTTACAAATACTTCTCCTGGTTTTAAGCTTTTCTTTACTTCTTCACCTAAAGCTTTTTCTTTAACTGATGAAATAAATTCTTTAACAACCTTATAATTGACATCAGCCTCTAATAAAGCAAGCCTAATTTCCCTTGTTACTTCACTAATATTATCTTCTGTAATTTTACCGTACCCTTTTATTTTATTGACTGCGTTTTGCAATCTATCTGACAAATTTTCAAACATATAATCACCTATTTAATTATACAATATTGTGATTTTTATGTAAAGAAAAAGCATGAAAAAAGTAGTTTTAAACTACTTATCTAAAATTACAACAACTACCACAATCATTATTTACTACTTGATTTTCTTCTGAACATGTATATTGTGGTGTGTATGTATGCTTATAAATATGACGATTTATAACATGTGTATGAATAGGACATACATGTGGTACTTCATGATAAAACTCTTTTTCTACACATTTATTAATTGTAGGCTCTACTATTTGTCTTTCACAACAACCTGTATCCACACGGTTACATCCACAACCTCGATTAAACATATTAAACATATAATTCCTCCTGTCTAGTTTATAGTATGAAAACACAAAAAAAAAGAATGTGTTAATTAATTAATTTAAGACACATTCTGAAACTAATTGTCCTTCTAAATAAGGATATTCATTACTAATTATTTTCACCTTAATAAACTTATTTAAAAATTTACGATCTGCCTTAACACGTACTTTTAAATAATTACCAGTATGACCTATTAAATATCCCTGATTAAATGTTTCTGGAAGAACTGTAACAATATTCTGAATAAATCTATTCATATAATCTTTTTCAAGATTATTAGAAAGATCAATCAATTTTTTTACCCTTTGTTTTTTCGTAATATCATCTACTAAATTAGGCATCTCAAACGCTTTCGTATTTTTTCTTGGCGAAAAAGGAAAAACATGTACTTTAGAAAAGCCAATTTTTTTAATAGTATCCAAAGATTCTAAAAATAATTCCTCTGTTTCTGATGGAAAACCTACTATCACATCTGTTGTAATAGATACATCTTTCCTTATAGCTTTTATTTTCTTAATTTTATCAATAAAATAATTTTTGTCATATTTTCTATTCATTAATTTTAATATTTTATTAGAACCACTTTGAAGAGGAATATGAAAATGAGCAACTAAATTTGAATTATTCTTAAATACATCTAAAACACCATCTGTAATTTCTGTTATTTCTATCGAAGATATTCTTAATCTTTCTAGTCCTTTTATTTTGACCAATTGATTAAGTAATTTAGAAAAATCATAGTTAATATCAGTTCCATAATGTCCAGTATGTATTCCAGTTAATACTATTTCTTTATGCCCTTCTTTTATTAGTTTTTTTACTTCAGTTATAACTAATTCTGGATTTTTACTTCGTACTTTTCCCCTAGCATACGGAATAATGCAATAACTACAAAAATTTTCACATCCATCTTCTATTTTAACAAAAGCACGCGTCTTATCAAAATTTAAAAGACACATATCTTCAAATTTTTCATCCTTAAAATCAGTTATATCAATTATTTGTTTTTGGTTTTTTATATATTCTTTAATATAAGTAGAAATTTTGCTTTTACCCTTATTACCTAATATGATAGAAACATTTAAATTCTTTAAATAAACAGAATTAACTTGTGTCATACAGCCACACGCTACAACTATTTTACCCTCTTTACGAAGAGCTCTACGTATAGTTTTTAATGATTTATTATCACTAGTATTGGTTACGGTACAAGTATTAATAATATATATATCACTATTACCCTCATCCCCCAAAACAAAGCCATTAGATAGAAGATTTTCTTTCATTATACTAGATTCGTAGGAGTTTACCTTGCATCCTAAATTATATATATAAAATTTCATAGGTTATTTCTAAATTCTATTAAAGCTTTAAGAAAATCTTCATTATTTTTAACATCATCTGCTGTTGATACACCTGATACTTGTTCTACTTCCACTTTATTATTTGTATTCGAAAAAGAATTAATTTTTTTATATTCAAATTCTGGTTGCATTCTTCCAAAAACTGGAGATAATACCTCAGAATTTTTAAATCTTTTAGGCTCATCTTCCATTTCCATTTGATCAATAACATCTAAATGACTCTTATTAGCATAATCACTATTATTGTAGTTATGTTTACAATTTTCTTCCTTAGGATTTAATTGTTTTTCCAAGGCAGCCACATAATCCATATCGCCTTCTTCATCATCAACTACATCTATTTTATTATTATTTACACTGTCAACTAATTCTTGATAACTAATAATAGCCTTTTGCTCCTGTTCCTCTTCAAATTTACGAACAACATCTTCAGGTTGCATTTCTACATCTCTCTGCATTTTTTCAAGTATTTCTTCTAATTCAAATGCCACTTCTGGTTTTACTTCATCAGTAATACTTTCTAATTTTTCCTCTTCATCTTCGATTTTAGAAAATTGCTCTTTTATATTTCTTCTTTTTCTTTGATTTAAACAAATAATAGTTAAAATCACATCTAATATAAGCAAAGCAATTATAATTGCCAAATAAAGATATAAATTATTATTAACAAAATTCAAATAATTCATTTTTATCACTCCATATATTCATAATTAATAATACTTAAAATAAATAGTGGTACAGATTCAACACGCATTATTCTATTTCCTAATGATGTTGGTACAAAACCAAAATTAGATAGCATTACTTCTTCTTTTTCTGTAAATCCACCTTCTGGACCTATCACTATATTAATTGTATCACAAATTTTATTATCCGTTAACACCCTTTTTATATTATTAATATTTTTTTTCGTACTACATATTATTTTTAATCCAGAAATATCAGATAATTTACTTATACAATCTACATAATTAATTGATGGAATATTCATTCTAAACGATTGTTCACTAGCCTCTTTTACTATCCTATTCCATCTTTCTAATTTTGATTTGATTTTTTTATCATCAAACCTAACTACACAACGATTAAAAGGACAAATCGTAATTTTATAAACTCCCATTTCCGTTGCCTTTTGTAAAATTAAATCCATTTTACTTTCTTTTAAAAGAGGAACTATTAAATTAACTACAGGAAGAAACTCCTTATTAGTATTAAGCTCTTTTTTTATTTTAATATTTAAATTTTTATTTACATTTTCTATACATCCTAAATAAAGATTATTATCAATAATAACTTCTATTAAATCTTCATCTTTCATTCTCATAACATTTTTTATATGATGATAATCACTATTATGTAAATATAAATTATCTTCTACTTTTTTCAAACCAAAATATCTTTGCATATAACCTACCATCTTCAATGCTTTTTATTATAATACAAATTAAAATTCTTGTAAACAAATTTTTAAATATTTCTATGCATTTTGTAAAAAATCGTACCAAATAAAAAAAGGAAAGTTCATGCTTTCCAAGTTGCTAGTATATTGGCATTACTACTATATGGTTCTGGGGATGGAAGTGGCATTTTTACAATCATAGGTATTTTAAATGCTTTTCCAAAAGCAACACACGTACCAGGCTGTAAACTTTTTTGTTTTTCCATTATTTCTTCGCTCATGTTAGGCAACATTTTTTTAATATAATCTAAATCTCTCGGATGAGTCATTTTAAATATTAAAAAATTAGTACATTGCGAGATAACTGTTTCAGATAATTCAACGGGTCTTTGTGATATCAAATTTAATATCATTCCAAATTTACGTCCCTCTTTAGCAATACGTTCAAATATATTATATCCAAGCAAATAGACATCATTATCATTTTGAACATATCTATGTGATTCTTCCAAGACTAAATGA
This sequence comes from uncultured Bacilli bacterium, assembly GCA_934153675.1. Lineage (GTDB taxonomy): Bacteria > Bacillota_I > Bacilli_A > RF39 > UBA660 > RUG12438. The sequence goes on along the minus strand of CAKPFG010000001.1, from coordinate 23,148 downwards.
AAAGGAATAGAAGCACGAACATTTAAAGATTTTGTAAAATTAAATAATAGCTTAGAATATATTTTAACAATCGTTTTTGCAAGTCGATCATCTATGTCTTCTAAATTAAAATTAATTATTTGAGCTTTACGATTATTCTTACTAACTAAAGTTGAAATATAATTTTCTACTGTAATATACTTAGGATAATTAAAAAAAACGGCGTTTTCTGAGATAACAAGCGAATGTAATCTAACTTTAAGAGTTATCGCTTCATTATACATATGATCATTACGAAGCAAGCCCTCAGATATTAAAGTAAATTGCAAAGCTCTTTCCAAATCATTTAAGTTAAAATAATGATCACTACTAGGTTCTAATTTTTCAAGTTCTGGCTTTATAAAACTAGTTATATAATCAGTTATTAAATTGCTTTCAACAAAAGAACCATTAGTATTTATTTCAAAACAATCACTAAACTTTCTAATATACCCAAGGCCTTGAATTGGCGTTGATAAATTAAACTGATCAGTAGAACAACTTGCTATAATAGAAAATATATCATTTCTTTTACTGGCACTTGTTTGATTAGTATATATAATATCCATAATAGCCTTGGCAATTAAATGATTTTTATACTCATTACTAATATTATCATCTGTTGCAAATATGCGCACAAGTTTCAACATTCTTTCTATAATTGTAAGTTGAGAATGTGTATCAGCTTCAAGTAATAAAGCAAAATCATCAATAGACAAAAGCCATAAAGGAATTCTTAAAAGTTCTCCATCTGTTTGATTCCTATTTGTTGTATAAAATTTAAATTGATAATTAGGATTTACAGAATTTAATTTGGAAAAGGCAGTATGATACTCACCATATGCATCAAATATCATATAATTAGCCCTGAACGGCATAAAATCAGGATTATAAAATAGACTTTGAAGCAAACTAGCAACACCATATGATTTACCACTACCAGTATTACCAAAAATTGCCAAATGATTACTACAAAAATCATTAATATCTATGTAAATTGACTTATTATCATAAAGTGGTGAAAAACCAAGGCGAAATGCTTTATTGCTTTTACTACCAACAATTAAGGCTAATTCTTCTTCATTAATCATACGAATAGAACAATTCATTGAAGGTTTCATAAGAACGCCCCCTACAAATTTTCCATTATTAATTTCACCTAAAAAATGAACTTTAATAATTTCTTTTGATATATCAACAACTTCACCCAATATTTTTCTATCACCATCTTGAAAAACAACATTCATATTAATTAAATTAATTTTAACATCATTAATACTAATATGAGCTATATTATCACTTAAATATACAATTTTACCAAACATTTTATCACACCTTATACCAATTTTTCTATTTCTTTTTTTAAATTTTCATCTAAATCTTTAATCAAATTTTTTATAATTTTTCCTTTTTTATATAATTTTAATACTTCTTCATAATGAAGTAGTTTTTTTTCTATTTCTTTTAAACTATTATAAACCGCATTTCTACTTACATTATAGTTGATGGCAATTTCATTTAAAGACAAATTACTAAAATAATAATCTTCAAAATAAATTTTCTGTTTCTCTGTTAATAAATTACCATAATAATCATATATAATTGATAATTCTACATTCATTTAATAATATTCAAAATGGTTGATACAATAAAATAAATAGCCAAAACTGTATAAATTATACTTAAAAATATACAGGCTAAATTAAAATATTTTTTCTTATAATATATATAATTATTATAAGCCATAATTAATAATGTAACACCAACTACTATATAAAAAATTGGTAAAAAAATCGGTTCAAATAAAGAAACAATTGCAAAAATAAATACCGCTTCTGTGAATAATACTTGCGCTAAAAGTGGTATATTAATTTTAAAATCTTTATATTCTCTTAAAAGCCCCTTTTTCCTTTTTTTCATAAAACACCTCACATATCTTTAAAAAGACCATATATATATTTTTCAATATCAAAAACTCTTAAATCTTCTACTTTTTCTCCAAGCCCTACAAATTTAACTGGAATATCGACATTATCCTTAATAGCTAATACTATTCCTCCTTTGGCCGTACCATCTAATTTTGTTAAGACAATACCAGTAACATCTGTAATTTCTTTAAAACTTTTTGCTTGACTAATACCATTTTGACCAGTAGTTGCATCAAGAACTAATAATGTTTCCTGAGGCGCATCTTTAATAAGCTTTTTAATAACCCTATTTATTTTTGCAAGTTCTTCCATTAAATTAGATTTATTTTGTAACCTTCCCGCCGTATCTATTAAAACAACATCAATATCTTTTTCTATAGCTTTTTTAACGCCTTCATAAACAACACTTGCAGGATCAGTATTATCAAGTGAAATAACTGAAGATAATGTTTGATCACCCCATTTTTTTAATTGTTCTTTCGCACCTGCTCTAAACGTATCTGCAGCCACCATTAAAACACTCTTATTTTCTTGCTTTAACCTGTATGCGAGTTTACCAATAGTAGTCGTTTTCCCAACACCATTTACACCAACAAATAAAATAACTGTTGGTCCTTTGGTGTTATAGTTAATTTTATTAACAACTATCTCATTATTAAGATATATAATAAACATTTCATCAACAATAATATCTTTTAAATCTTCACTGTTAGTAATATTTTCACTTCTAACACGTTTTTTCAATTTATCAATAAAACTAACAACTGTATTTACTCCAATATCAGCCATTATTAATATTTCTTCCAATTGTTCAAAATATTCATCATTAACTTTTTTATATTTACCATTTAAAAGACTTATTTTATCAGTAAAATAATTTCTTGTTTTAGACAAAGCTTCATCATAACTTTTTAATTCTTCCTTATTTGCAGACTTAAAAATATTTTTAAATTTATTAAATAATCCCATAAATCCCCCTAATAATTATTTACAAGTTCCATCTCCAGGTTTTGACCCCTCAACATAAGTTTTGCCCATCATTTGACAAGAAGATTTAGTCATAGTATCTTGTAAGTATCCACCAAATAATTTAACGACACTTATAACAACAACACTTATAACAGCTATAATTAACAAATATTCTACAAGAGCTTGACCCTTACTAAATTTCATTTTTGCCACCTTACCTTAAAATCATTTTATACCATTTTAATATATTTGTCAATCAACTTTTTATCTGATATAATAGTTATATGAAACTATTATTAAAAAATAAAGAAATAAATTTGAAAGATTGTAACAATTTTAAAGATAAATTAATTGGCTTTATGTTCAAAAAAAACATTGATTGTGCATTAAGATTTAAATGCAAATCTATTCATACATTTTTTATGAAACAAAATATTGATATCATAATTACAGATAAAAATAATAAAGTCCTATATATTTACACCAATTTTCATAAAAATAAAATCATTATTAAAAAAAAGGCTTATTATTTTTATGAATTAAAAAAATATACAAATACTTATAAAGTAAATGATATATTAAAAATTAATTATTAATTTTTTGTATTATCATCTTAGTTTTATTTGTTATTTTTTTAAAATGATAGCCTTTTTTCTTTCCATATATTATAATTTTTCTTAATACCTTTCTAGTACATGTTTTACTATCGTGCATAAGTACCATATTAATTCTATCTTTTCTTAAATTTTCAACTACATTTTTATAAACTTTATTACAATTAGATATACCACTTGTATCTTTTGAATCAATGTTCCAATCATAATATTTGTAATTACCATTTATAAGATAAACTAATTCACTCATTATTTTTCTTTTATACCTTTTACTTATAGTATTACTACTACCACCTGGAAATCTAATTATATTACTTTTGGTTTGAGTTATTGAAAAAAGTCTATCATTTAAAATATTTAAATCATTAAAGAAATTAGTGGTTGATGAATATATATATTTATAATTATGTGAATATGTATGAAGACCTATACTATGACCTTCATCATATTCTTTTTTTATAAGATAATCACTACCCTTCCCAGTTATAAAAAAAGTAGCTTTAATATTTTCATTTTTTAATATATTCAAAATATAAGCAGTATTTTTACAAGGTCCATCATCAAAAGTTAAATATATATCACTAGCCATTATAATTGATGGACTAAACAACGCTAAAAATAATAATATAGTTAATATAGTTTTTCTTTTCATACTATATTATATATTAAAAAAAAAGATATATTAAGGAAATATTTATTATATTTTTTTTATCTTTTTTCTTTGATATTTTAAAAGTTTTTTATCACACAAATAGCTCAATTCAGAAAAAATAGCTATATTTAACATACATAAACTACCCATAAGCAAAATCATAAATGGACTTAGCAATATTAAATCAAATAATCTATGTAAGAATATTACACATATTGAAAATAACGTTGCTAAAAAAATATATAAGGATAATCTTAACTTATTAAATGGATAACACAATTTAAAAAGTAATATAAACCCTGTAAAGGCAACTAACAAAACTGCAACTGTAGATGTTTCATTACTTAATTTAAACAAAAAAGAGAACAACATAACTATTAATATATCTAAAACAATCGTAACAGCCGCTGGTAACGATTTAGAAAAAACATTAATAATAAAATTTCCTTTAATTTTGTTATTATTAGGCTCTAAAGCTAAAATAAATGAAGGAATGCCAATAGTAATAGCACTTGTTAAACTAAGCTGAATTGGTTCAAATGGATATCCCATAGGAATAAACAAAAATATAATAGCAAGTAACGTTGAATATGTCGTTTTAGTCAAAAATAAACAACTTGACCTTTCAATATTATTAATAGTTCTTCTTCCTTCTTTTACTATATCCGGTACCGATGAAAAATCAGAATTCATCAAAACCAATTGAGCAACATTTCTTGCAGCTTCACTACCTGAAGCAAAAGAAATGCTACTATCAGCTTCTTTTAAAGCTAGAACATCATTTACACCATCACCAATAAAAGCAACATTTCTCTTATTTTTTCGTAACGCATAAACTAGCTCTTTTTTTTGTTCTGGTAATACTCTACAAAATACATTATAATTTTCAACAATAGATATAAGATTATCTGTATTTTTAACTGTACTCATATCAATTATATTAAATGAAAAATCTAATCTATTTAATATAAATGAAGTACTATCGATACTGTCACCCGTAATAATTTTAATATCAACACCCTCATTTTTTAAATAATTTAAGGTATTTTGAGCATTATTCCTAATTTCATCTTGAAAAATTAGCAAACCGATTAATTTGGTATCACTTGGTAAATCATATGATATAAAAGGATTTGTTGAATGCATAAGTGCAACAACACGATAATTACGATATAAAGAAAAATACTTACAATTATTTTGAGGGCAAAGCATTTCTTTTGCTCCTAAAATAAATGAACCGTCATCTTTAGTAGTTATTCCAGAATATTTTCTTTCTGATGAAAACGGAATTTTTTTGATTACGGTAAAACTATCATTGCTATGATATTTTTCTTCAATTGCATCCATAGTTTTATTATCATTTTTCAAAGCATTAACAAAGCTAGATAATATTTTAGTAAAGTTATAATTATCATTCAGACAAATGGTTTTGACTAATTCTAAGCTTCCCTTAGTCAATGTCCCCGTTTTATCAAGGCAAATAGTATCAACACGGGCAAGTGACTCCATACAGTATAAATCCTGAACTAAAACATTCTTCCTCGATAATCTAATAGCACTTATAAAAAAAACCGAACTTGTCAACAACACCAATCCCTCTGGAATCATAGATATAATAGCTGCTGAAGTTGAAATCACAGCATCTGTAAGACCTATTTTATTATATTGTCGAATGAATAATATTAAACCAAGGGGAATAATAATAAAAGATATTGTTTTGATAATTTTATTAAGAGTATTAACGATGACTGAATTAGCACGTTTAATGTACTTAGCTTCACTAGAAATTCTTGCCGTATAATTGTTATTTCCTACATGTTCAACACGAGCATAACAAGAACCAGAAACTATAAAACTTCCAGATAAAAGCATGTCTTGTTCTTTTTTAATTATATGATTAGACTCACCTGTAATAAATGATTCATCCACCTCAACATTTCCTTTTAAAATAATTGAATCTGTAACAATTTGACTTCCCAATTTATATTTAACAATATCATCAAGAACTAAATCATAAATAGATATCAACTGCTCCTGACCATTCCTTAAAACTAAAATTTTTTTAGAAGCAATAACATTAAGCTTATCAATTGTTCTTTTAGCATGTATTTCTTGAATAATACTTATAACAGTATTACAAAAAATGATCCCTAAAAATAAAAGATTTTTATATGAATGAACTAAAAATATACAAAGAGCAATTGAAAAATTCAGTAAATTAAAAAGAGTAAAAAAATTTTTAGTAATTATTTTTTTTATACTTGTTGTTTTAATTTCTGTATCATAATTAACGAGTTTTTCCTCTACTCTTAATTTTACTTGTTCATCTAAAAGTCCCACATATATATTAGGGTTATATCTCATATTATCACCTAGATTATTATAGCACTTATTTAAAATAATATAAACTATAATGAAGTTATTTTTACAAAATTACAAATATCACTATTGCATTTAAAAGTATATTTATATTTAGATAATTTATCCTTATAATCAAGCAATGAAAAATTAGTACTCAAATTAGAAGAAATTTTAGTATATAAATTTTTATGATTATAAAGAGATTTATCCTCTTTATCATAAATTCCTACTACGGTTATAATAGTAACAATATCTCCATTTTTTTTAGTATCCAATATTTTTTCTATAATTTCAAAAGAAGATATAGTAACGCAATCATTACTACTAACAATATATTTATTAAGCGTGCTATCATATTTAAAATGTTTACATCCATAATCAAATGAAGTATTCTTAAAATATTTATCACTACCAAATAACGAAACATATTTATCTTTTATTTCATCACTAGTAAACTCATCTTTCATTAAACTATTATAAGCCATATTTAATTTAATCGCATCATTAATATTTTCTACAGTGTAATTTTTTCGATATAAATAAAGGGAATTTATATTATCAAAAGGTAAATTAACATTAACAAGCGAAAGCAAATCATTATAATTATTATTACCTTTTTTATCATTATCAACACTAACATTTGAAATATTAGAATTAATGTTAAAAGATATATAATTATGATTATACATAAAATACAACAAATAAAAAACAATAAAAAGTAAAAATAAAATAAGAAAGTCCCTTCTTAAAATTTTTCCACGTTTAACACGAAGAACCTTTTTATTTTCCTTCTTTATTTCACGCGATAATTCTTTTTTTAAATTAGAAGAAACATCTTCATATACTAAAACAGAAACATCTTTTTTTACATCGTCTACTATTTGTTTAGTAATCTTTTCTTTAACTTTATTTGTTAATTCTTTTTTTAAATCTTTTACAAGTTCATCATTATAACTACCAGTTACTTTCTTTTTTTGTTTCTCCATACCAATCACCCTTTTTATTTTAACATATTTATAATAAATATTAAATAAATTTATTGACATAGATGAATTTTTATGATATATTTTATAGTGTCTTATGACATATGGCGGATATGGTGAAGGGGTTAACACGGTGGATTGTGGTTCCATTATGCTAGGGTTCGAATCCCTATATCCGCCCCATTGTGAAATCTGCTCGAACTTTTCGAGTTATGATAAATGACTAATTCAGAAATGGATTAGTTTTTTTGTTGTTAAAAACTATCCTAACAAAAAAAGAAAGGATGGAAACAATGGTAAATATTATTAAAGAAGAACTTTCATTAGAAGAATCACTAAAAAAGAAAATTGAGTTCATATGTGATTTTACTAATACTAAACCAACAATTATTAATGGTAATATTAGAAAAGTCGATAGAACTAATTTAACTTACATTGAACCACATAGAATAATAATTAATAATATAACATTTCTTGCTTTTAATTATTCTAATGAAATATTTATTGAAAATTTATCTAACAAGATAAAATTATCAGAACTAGAAGATTATTTAAAAACAATCTAAATACTATTATTCTCTAATCAGGGAATTGACAAATCTTAAAAAAGTGATATTATAAATAACCAATGAAAGAGGTATTCTCTAGAAAGAAAGGTACATCTATGATAAAATATATACATAAACAAAAAATTTATAATATTGAATATTGTGAGGAGTCAGTAGTATTTAGACTTTATTAAATACTGTTGGCTCCTCTTTTTTAGTAAAAGGAGTTGAAGTTTTATGAACAATGAAAAGAAAGTTGCAGGATTATATATCAGGGTTAGTACCGAAGATCAAGCTCGTGAGGGATTTAGTTTACCAGAACAAGAAAAAAGGTTAAGAGCTATGTGTGAGTATAAAGGGTATGAAATATATAAACTATACAAGGATGCTGGAATAAGTGCTAAAACGGGCAATTATAGGCCTGCATTTGAAGAATTACTACAAGATATTAGAGAAAAGAAATGTAATACTATTGTAGTATTAAAATTAGATAGATTAACTCGTTCAGTATTTGATCTAGAAGGTATTATGAGATTTCTAGAAGAAAATAATGCATATTTAGATTGTGCTAATGAAGAAATTAATACTACAAATTCAAGTGGGAAATTAGTCGCTAGAATGCTTACAAGTGTTTCTCAAAATGAAATTGAAAGAACAAGTGAAAGAACCAAATTTGGTTTAGTTGGTGCAATTAAGGAAGGACATATTCCAGGTAAGAATCCACTGGGTTATAAACGAGATAATAAAAAGTTAGTAATAGATCCATTAACTAAAGATATTGTTAAAAGAATATATGATTTATATTTTGAAGGAAAAAGTTATTCTAATATTGCTACTATATTTAATCAAGAAGAAGTATTAGGAAAAACAAATTGGCGAGATACTGGAATACTTCGCATTATTTCAAATGAAATATATAAAGGAGACTTTGTATCTGGTAAAACATTTAATAAACCTGTTTATTATGAGAATGTAGTTGAACCTATTGTATCAAGAGAATTATGGGAAAATTGTCAAGTTCAAAAAAAGAAAAATCAAAAAAATTACATGAGAACACAAACATATATCTTCTTACAAAAACTTAAATGTCCTAAATGTGGAAGAATTCTTGCTGGTGGTGCTAGTCATAAACTAAAATCAGATAAATGGTATTTCTATTATAGATGTGAAAATTGTAAAAATAATATTAAAGAAGAAGTTATTGAAAATTCAGTTAAATATTTACTTGCTTATATATTAGAATATGATAATGTTGTTAATGAGTTTTTCCTACCGGTTTTAAAATCAAAATTAAATGATCCAAAAGTTGAGTTAGAAAAAGAATTAAAAAGTTTAAATAATAAAAAGGAAAGAGTTAGAAAAGCATATATAGATTCTGTATTTACTGAAGAAGAATATAAACAAGAATCTAAAACTATAGATAGTCAAATAGATTTTGTTAATTCTAAATTATTGGAAAACTCTCAAGCAGAACAATTAAACTTTACTACAGAAGATATTTTATTAAAAAGAGATATGGATTTCATTAATAAGGTTAAACTACCAATATCTTATTATGCATTTAATGAAAACTGGGATTTACTTGATAGAGAAACTAAAGCTGATATAGTTATGAGATATATTGATGATATTGAACTAGAAATTAAAAATAAAAAATATCATGTAAAGCAAATCAATTTTAGAAGTACTTTTTATAATGATTATGAAGATTTATATAAGAAAGGTTTTATTGATAGAAAGAGACCTCTTACATACGATATAAATGGTGTTTGTGTAGATACAAATGTAAGGTATAGTGAATATTTACCAATTAAAGATGTAATGCAATACTTATATAGATTAAATGAATATTATGAAGTTAGTCTATACAAAGGAACTTATTATAAAGAAACTGAAAAACTAGCTATAGGACCACTTCAAAGAAATGAAGTTCCCATTAGAGTATTTCCATTACAAAAAGATAATAACGGGGATAAGAATTGGTTATCAATGGGAATGTTAGCGACTAAAAATAACCCGAATGATATAAAGGTAAACATTAGAGATGTATTTGAAACAATACCTGATAATGTTACCGAAGAAGATTTTTAAAATGCGTGGTACGTTTTGTTTACGAAGTAAATGAAAGTGGTGATAGCAATTTAAAAATTAATACTTTATGTAGTTTTAACTATTTGCGAAGTTTATAGTTATTACGGAATAAAGTAAACGGATTCTAAGGTGTTAAATCTTAGCCCACTGGATATTTTGTATGGAACGTACAAAATTCCTAGGGGGTTAGAAATTTCGGATGACCAAAATGACCACTCTAGTGGTCACTTCTAGAAAGGAGGAAAACTATGTCAGAACTTGCTTATTCATTGCATTTAGGTAGTGATAAGAACAAGAAAAGCATATCTAGAAAAAATGGTAAAAATAATTTAAGTGGTACAACTTCTTTACCAAATAATGCTATTCAAAATGTTAGACAATTATCAAAAGTGAATAAACATAATTATAGAAAATATGATGATAATCAAGAATTAATTGAAATAGTTAGAGGTACTTCTTCTCCACTAGATGATGTAAAAGAATTATATTTAAATGAGTTTGAAAAAGCTAGATTAGAATACAATTCTAAACAATCTAGACCTAGTCGTATGATTGATAATTATTTTGATAATGTATCTAATAATGAAAAGAAAGATCTTGCTTGTGAAATTATTCTAGAACTAGGAGACAAAGAATATTGGGATACTAAAGATGAAACTTTTAAAAAGAAAATGTCCGAAGTTTATAAAAAGCAAGTTGATGATTTAGAAATGCTTGTTCCTAATTTTAAAGTAGCTAGTGCTATAATTCATTATGATGAAACTAGTCCACATTTACATATTGTTGGTGTTCCAATAAAATATAAAAATAAAAACGGTATGGAAAAACAAGTTGGTAAATCTGATGTGTTTACAAAAGAATCTTTAATTAGATTACAAGATAAAATGAGAACTTTATGTATTGAAGAATTTAATCAAGTATATAGTTTAGATTCTACTTTAAAGAAAAAACAAAAAGGTAGAAATAGAGATATTCATGTATCTGATATGGATAACTATATCGAAATGAAAAAGCAACTTGAAAAGAATACTGAAAACTTAAAACAAGCCAACATAAAATCTTCAGAGTTAAAACAAAACTCTATAGATATAAAAGATAAAATTGATAAATTAGAAATGTCTAAATTAAATAAAGATAATTATATTTTATCAAAAAAAGATAAAGAGTCTTTTATCGACTTTATCGAACAAGTAAATAATACTAGTAAAGAATATGATAAGATACAAACTTTGTCTAATACACTTGTTAATGCTCATGAGCTATTAAAAAATAAGAATAATAGGATTAAAACTCTTACTGAAAATAATGAAGCACTTAATTTAAGAGTTAAAACTTTGAATGATACGATTAAAGAAAAAGATAACGAAATATCATTTTTAAAATCTAAAATACAAAGTTTAAAAAATACACTTGACTACTGGAAAGATAAATTTGAAAAACTAATATCATTCTTACACGATAAACTTCATAGTTGGTATGATAAAGATGATAAATATATTGATGTAGTTAATGATATGTATGATGATAATGTTTTAGATGATAATGACATCGAAGAATTAGGTTTAAACAAAGAAAAAGATGATTATGAAAGATAATTTAGAAAAAGTATAGTTTTTTGTTTAAATAGTATAAAAGTATGTTATAATAAATAACTAGACAAAGGATGGTTTTACGTGAAAATAATTACTAATGATTCAGCATATGTTCAAAAAAATGATATTGCATATTTAAATTCATCTGATTTACCAATACCTGCTTCTATATTTATGAAAGTTTTTGGTAATGGTGTTACTATAATTAATGATAGTAATAGATACGATTTTGTTAAGTTCGATGAAGAATCAGAAATAGAATACTTTAAAGGCTTAGATTGGATGATTAATTATAATGAAGTTAAAGATTTAAGTGAAGATGAAATAATTAAATTAGCAGAAAGTATCGGAGAAGAACGAGATGGAATTGCTAACGCATTTAATTCAATGGCTGAAGAAGAAAGAAAACAACATACTGATATGGTTACAAAATGTGATTTATTAGAATTTAAATTTTATTCTTTAAGGGATGTTCTTTGGTTTAAACAAGGACATATTTCAATGGAATTACCAGAAGGTATTGATTATCCAGAAGGATATGCTCAAGAAAAAAGTGTAAAAAAATTACTTAAGAGAAAAAATAGAAGAAATAAATAATTAGATAAGGGCTAGTACAGACTTATTAATACAAATAAGGAATACTATGCCCTTTTTTGTAGTTAGGAGGATGATTTATGAATAAATTTGGTGGAGAATGGACAAAACAAAAATTAGATGTATTAGAGGACTATTTTAACTTTTACATGACGGCATTAAAAAATATGCCATTTAAAAAAATATATATTGATTGCTTTGCAGGTAGTGGTGAAATAGAATTTTCTGATGAAACTAAAATTGATGGTTCAACTATTATGGCTTTAAATCTAGATAATAAATTTGATGAATATCATTTTATTGAAAAAGATAGAAAAAATTTCTTGGAACTGGAAAAGTTAAAAGAAAAGTTTCCTGAATTAAAGATTTATACTTATAATGAGGATTGTAATGAAGTACTACCTAAAATTATTAGTAAAATTGATTGGAGATATAGTAGAGGAATTCTTTTTATCGACCCATATGCAACTCAATTGGATTTTAATACTTTAAAAAACGTTTCAAAAACAAAAGCTATAGATGTTTGGTATTTATTTCCATTTCATGCAATAAATAGAATGTTAAAGAAGGACAAAAATATAAATAATGAATGGAAAAAAGTTCTCAATAGATGTTTAGGCGATGATACATGGGAAGATGATTTGTATTTTGAAAATACACAACTTAATGTATTTCAGAATATTGAATATGAAAAAGTATCACTCAAAGATGTTCAAAAATTCATTTGTAAAAAAATGAAAGAGGTATTTCCGTATGTATCAGAAAATTATTTGGTGCTTAAAAATAGTAGGAATTCCCCACTGTTTTTACTCTTTTTATTAATTAGTAATGATAATCCTAAAGCTATTGGATTAGTAAAAAAAGTCGAAAAGTATATTTTAAAAGATAAAACTATGGTATAATTATGTTATATAATAAAGGAGGTTAGAAAAAATGATATGTAATAAGTCTATGCAAAGAAAATCTCTTTTATATAAAACAGGTGTAGAATATGGCGATTATACAATAAACCATGTTCAGGGTTGCTCACATGGTTGTAAGTATCCTTGTTATGCTTCGATGTTAGCCAAAAGATTTGGAACAGTAAAAACATATGAAGAATGGATTTGCCCAGTTATTGTTTCAAATACAATAGAATTATTAAATAAAGAACTACCAAAATTAAAAGATAAAATTAAAAGTGTTCATTTGTGTTTTACTACAGATCCTTTTATGTATGGATATGAAGATATATGCAATTTATCAATAGATGTGATTAAATTGATAAATAGTTATAATTTACCATGTACGGCTTTAACTAAAGGAGTATTACCGATAGAATTAGCGGATTTGAGTAAAGATAATAGCTATGGTATAACTCTTATATCCCTAAATGAAGGATTTAGAAAAAAGATGGAACCTGGTTCAGCTCTATATTTAGATAGAATTAATAGTTTAAAAAAACTTCATGATAAAGGATGTAAAACTTGGGTTAGTATTGAACCTTATCCAACACCAAATATAATTAATCAAGATTTTGAAGAAATACTAAATTCTATTTCTTTCGTAGATAAAATAATATTTGGTAGACTTCATTATAATAAACTTGTTAGTCAATATAAAGGTTATAAAGAATATTATAATAACCTAGCAAGTCAAGTTATTAAATTTTGTGAAGAAAGAAATATTGAGTATCATATAAAAGAAAAAACAGTAACTGAAATGCAAAATGTTTAAACAATTAATAAAAAATGTGCTATAATGTTTATAGGAATTAGTTGTTTATCAACTTTTACTTTAGGGTTTCAGATAACCTTTTTTATCGCCCCATTTTAAATTATAACAGAATAACGATTAATTCTGTTTTTTTTATAATAAAACTTGCAAGTATTTTGCAAGTCTATTTTTTTTTAGTACTAATTGTACTAATCATTTTTGTATTTGTAACAGATTCATACAGGTATGGTTTATGTAAAATAAGATTTCTAATTAAAATAATAAAAATATATATAAAAACAATAACTATATATAAAATAATAATTATAAAATTGAATTTAGTATTAATAGAATTAATATATCTAAATAAATAATAAAGATTATATGGAAATAAAATATAAAAACAAAAAAAGATATTTCTAAACAATAATTTATACCATTTATCACTTTGAATTTTTATATTAGTTATTTTACAACCTATCGTAAATCCATTACTTAATAAAGGAATAATAATCATAAAAAGAATAAGAGAAATAACTATTAAAGCAAAAAAAGTCATATCAACACTATTGAAATAACAAATAAAATATTCAATAAAAATAAATGCAATTATAAAAGACAAATCAATCAAAAAGGTAAATACTCTTTTTGTTGAGGTAACCTTTTGGCCTTTTTGATATGATTTATTATCAAGTTCATTCCTACTTGGCAAAAATTTTATAAATATTGGTGCTATTAAATACCCAAAAACACCACCTAAAGTATTTATTATTAAATCATCAACATCAAATAATCTATAGGCATGAGGATATATAAAATAAAGTCCCGTAAGCTGTGTTAATTCAAAAAACAAACTAAGCAAAAAGGTCATAAAAACAGTTTTTTTAAATTTACAATCAAAGTAATATCTTAAAAAAATAGAAAATGGTACTGTTAATAATAAGTTATATATAGCTTGATATACAAATGGATTTTGAAAAATATTTATATAAGTATTAATATCTTTTATGTCAAATTTAACTGTATTTATTATATCATTTACAAAACTAAATGGTATAAGTTGCACCTCTGTTTTTAGTTTTGTTACTTCATTAATTGAAGGGAGAGGCAATATTATTAAAAAATACGCTGATAACAAATAAAATACAAAAATATATATTAAAAAGGTCCTTATAAATAATATAGAACCATATTTATTATAATTATATATTATATATGGTAAAGTTATTAAAAAAGCTAAAAGTGGAAAAATAACAACTGAAATAAAAATAATTTGTATATAACTCATAAAGCCTCCAAAGAAAAGATTATCATCAGATAATCTAAAAACTATAATATTTTTGCCCCTTTTTTAAAGTAACCCCTTTATAATAAGCCATTTCGCTTATTGTTACTAATTGATATCCCTTATTTATTAATTCTGGAACTATTACCTCAACAGCATCGGCTGTTTGAGCATAAATAGAATGCATTAATATAATCTTTCCATCATAGTTATTAGTAACTCTAAACTCCTTTAAAATTGATTCTTTATTTCTAGATTTCCAGTCTAATGTATCTATATTCCACTCTATAAGTGGATAAGGAACCGTTGATTTTACTAAATCATTGGCATTACCATAAGGAGGTCTTAAAAGTTTAACATCATGTCCTAATACACTTTTAAATGCATTAGAACTTTGCTCCATTTCTTTTAAAATACCTTGCACACTTAAATTATTTAAATTAGCATGACTATAAGTATGACTTGCAACCTCACATCCCAATCGTTCTTCCTTTTTAACAACATCAGGATATGCATAAACAAGTTTACCTAGATCAAAAAACGTAGCAACTGCATTATATTTAGATAAAGTTGATAAAATTCTTCCTGTTGATGAGGGATTTGGCCCATCATCAAAAGTCAAAGCTACCATTGGTCTATTAGGATTAATTTTTCGATTGGTTGGAATATCATTAACAGGTGAAATAGATAATTTATTTGTTTCTATGTAACCTTTTTTATTATCATATATAACTTCACTAAAGCCATTATCACTAGTCCCTATTCTAGTTATAGAACTTCCTTTTTTTATACTAGCCAAAACAGCATTAGATGATGATTTTATTTTTATATCTAAATCACAAATTGCATAAACTGTTTCTTTTTTATCAATATAACCAAAATCTGCTATAATATCATCACTTAAATAATCATTTATTACATATCCTTCAACATTATTTATAATAGCCTTAGAAAAAATCTGTCCTTTTAAAGTCGTTTTGATAGAATCACCTTTTTTTAATATTTTTAAAACAGAACTATTTTTACTATCAGACTTATATAAATATGTCCCTTTTTTTAAATACATATTTTTATTTTCTTTTTTATATTCTTTTTTTATCTTTTCAGATTTAGCATTGTTTTTTTTATGAACATCCATATTCATAACAGAACTAATATCATCATATGGTATTTCTATTTTTATAATACCAGTCCCTTTATTTAATAAATCTTTTTCTAAATAATAAATATTTACAGTTTTACTTGTAATAATATATTGTGGTTTTATTTTTTTTATAATTTTATCATAATTTTTCTTTAAATCATATTTGCTTTCTTTAAAATATTTAATTAAATAACTATTTAAAACAGAAATATATTCACTGTTGAAAATATAACTATCCTTTAATTTTTCATTCAAATCCATACTATAATTAGATGTATAAATACTTGAAGAAATAATTTTCTTTTTGTTATTTAATTTATGTTTTATAAAAATTAAACCAAAGGTTTTCTCTGGAGCAGAATATAATTCATAATTAACAATATCATAATTAATATTATGATTAATAACATTTATAAAACTTGGTTTTTCAAAACTAGATTTAATTTTATTTTTCTTCTTTTTGATAAGGTTATCCAAAATTTTATTAGAAATTTCAGGATAATTAATATAATAAGCATATTTAAAATTTAAATTTTTATCTACTTTATTTTTTCCAAAATCTACATTTAAATTTTCAGTACGATAATACTCTTTAACTATTTTTACCATTTTTGTTGATTCTATTTTAAAAAATATATAATAAACTAAAAAAAATAGAATTAATAATATCATTATTAATATAAAAAAAGAACTTATTTTTATTCTTTGTTTTTTTGCATGCTTGCCACTTTTCATATAACACCTCTGCTAAATATAATTATAACCCAATAATAAAAAAAAATCCATAATTTTTAAATTAAAATTCATTTCTTTTTAAACTTTATTTTATTTTTATAAGCTCCTAAAATAAAACTTATTTAAATATTTTTAAGATTTTATTATATACATAACAATTATCAAATGCATAATAAAATCACTTTTACACCATAAAATATAATTTCATCACTTTAATTTTTATTATACTATTAATCATTTTATCAAACATATTTCAATTTTTAGAAACTATAATCATCAAAATAACTAGAATATCTTTTTATTTTTATCTTACACTCACATTCTATCTGCCTTATTCTTTCCCTAGAAAGATTAAGCAATGAAGCAATTTCTTCCAAAGTATAACATCTTCCTTTGTTATATATATCATTTAATTCTTCTTTTGATGAATTAAAGAAAATTTTTTGTACATCACAATAATCATAATAATTATTAATTACAACGCCATTTCTCATTAATAATATAATTCCATCCCTTTTTCTTATTCCTTTTAAAACAAATTTAAAAACATTCCTTAGTTCAAATGCAATCATTTTTTCATCATCTTTAGACTCAATTGTATCTAATAAAATTAAATTACCATCAGATTGAATTTCTCTATAAATAGAAATGGGGTTTGCTGATAATCTAGCATTTTCTATCATTTCTAATTTCGCTTTACATTTTTTTATATCAACATTATTTTTTTTATTTTCATTATATATGTAATCTAATTTTTCATTATAATTAGGCATACGTCCATTTTTAGAAACAAAATCTTGCTCAAATTCAGTTAGTTTTTGACATTTTTTTAATATTCTATATGGAAGTTTTATTATATTTCTATTGTGATAAAATTGAGAAACTTGTTGTCTAATCCAAAAATATGCGTAAGTTGAAAATTTGTATCCTTTATAAGGATCAAACTTATCAACAGCTATTAATAATCCCTTATTCCCCTCTTGAATTAAATCAGCAATATCTAACTCTGGTGTCACATACCTTTTTGCGATTTTAACAACTAATTTTAAATTAGAACTAATTAATTTTTCTCGTAGTTCTAAATACTTAATTTGAATTGCTAAATATAAAGCAATTCTTCTTGCACTCTTTATATTTTTTAATACTTTTAACTGCATTCTTCTATCAATAATACCCATTTCCTCAAAACCATATTTATTTAACATAGCATTAATATTGTCATCATAAATATTGTGTTTGTATTTAATTAAATTAAGTTTTTTGATTTTGGAGGTTATTTCAAACTCTTCTTTACTTGTTAGCAAAGGTATTTTAGATATTTCATTAAAATAAATAGAAACTATATCATTAGAAATTACATTAGTTGATAAATCATCTATTTGTTTTGATATAAAGTATTCTAATTTACCTATTTCATTTGATAAATCAGCTTTTTTTATTTCATCTAAATATTGATTAAAATAAAAATTTAATCTTTTTTCAGATTCTATTTTCAATAAATTATCATATGTGGTCTCATCTATAGTATCTATAGAATTTATATACTTTTTAAAATCTTGATAATTCATATACTTCCTCCTAAAGAATTATTATTATACTTTGAAATTTTAATTGTGTCAAATATTTATATTTTTGTTAATTTAAATTGCAACACTTCAACATTGAAAAAGACTTTTAATATAAGAATTTTATTTTGTCAAATTTTACAAAAAGAATTATATTGGCTATCTACTTTCTAGTTGTAAAATTAATTCAATTATTAATCTTTTTTAAGAAAATCTACACACTCATTTTACACTAACTCCAAAAAATATTTATATTTTAAAACAAAAAAATTAACTTTTAAAGTTAATTTTTATTGATGTAATTTCAGCTTTAGTAAACACGCGCATATTAGGACCATATATACCAACCCCACTTGTTACTATACTAGTCATATTATTAATTTTTTTTAATCCATAACTATTTTTATAAACTAATCTCATTAATAAATTTAATGGAAAAATTTGACCATCGTGTGTATGCCCTGAAAGTGATAAATCTATATCTTTTGACATTTCTTGTAATTGTCTTGGTTGATGATCTAGAACAATAATTGATTTTTTTGTATCCAAATTGCTTACCATTTCATCAGGATTTTTTCTTTTTTTTATTCCCCTTCCCAATCTAGAATAATCTGGTCGGCCATAAATATAAAAACTATCAGCAATCAAAATACTTTCATCTCGCAACAATCTTACACCAGATTTTTTCAATAAGTCATCCATTTTAGCATCGCTCATTTTTTGCTTTTTATCAAAAAAAGTAAAACCCATCAACACTCTTTCATTGATATCATGATTACCATATACAGCATACATTCCATATTTAGGATTTATACTTTTAAGAAGTTTAATAACTTCACTAGGATTTTCTATAGCATCATATTCATTATCAAATATATCACCAGCTATCAATAAAATATCTGGTTTTTCATTTTTAATTTTATTAACCATTCTTTTTATATGTTTAGTTCCAATATTATATCCCATATGTAAATCTGCAATCATAACTAACTTTAGAGAGTCAATATTACTTTTTTTATTTATTGTAATAGAATAGTTCTTAACATGAATTATTCTTGCATTAACAACACCATAAATACTTACTATAAATAACAATAATAAACAAACCAAACCAGATATTGCATATATCCTATTACTATTATGCTTTATAATAAATTTTTTAAATAATTTTTTTAATATAAGTGCTGAAAGCAAAATTAAGAAAGCATAAATCATAACACCAAGGTAATAATTACCTAAAAATTGAAAGAATCTTCTAAAAGAACCACTTGGTAGTAAAAAGCCTATTAAAGGACAGATAGTTAAAATAATTTGAACTGTTAAAATCACACTACAAAATACTTTTTTATGAAAAAATCTATTAAAAATAGAAAGCCATTTTATCACTATTTTGCATAATAAATAATTAAACAATATATATATTGGAAAAAACAATAACGCTATCATAAAACACCCAACTATATTCTATCACAAATATTAGTGCTATACAATATCTCTTGAAATTGATAGTATAATTCCCATTGAGGCCATTGTAATAAGTAAACTGGACCCACCATAAGATAAAAATGGCAATGTTACTCCAGTTACTGGTATTAAACCTACAACTACCATCAAATTAAGAAGTGCTTGAAAGGAAAACTGAAACGTTATACCAAAAGATAAATACTTAGCAAACAAATTATTTGTTTTATGACAAATATGAAAACATGAAATAATTATTGTTAAAAATAGAAAAGATACTATAATTATGCCTAAAAAGCCAAATTCTTCCGATATAATGGAAAAAATAAAATCTGTTTGAGGTTCGGGCAAATAAAAATGTTTTTGAATAGAATTACCAAAGCCCATTCCAAATAATCCTCCAGGCCCTATAGCATATAAACTTTGAATAATTTGAAATCCACTTCCTAAAGGGTCTTTCCAAGGATCTAAAAAAGATAAAATTCTACTTAATCTGTATGGAGCCATTAATATTAATATAACTACTCCGATAATACCAACAAATGCTAGTTTTGCAAAAAATTTAATACTTACTCCACCAACAAATAGTAATCCTATAATAGCCATAACAAGAATAGTACCCGTTCCGAAATCTGGTTGTAACATTATTATAAAAAACATAGAAAGAGTAAGAATTAAAATAGGAAGAACTCCCCTTTTTATATCACTAATACTATTTTCATTGTTGGATAAATATTTAGATGTAAAAATAATCAATCCTAGTTTTGCAAATTCACTCGGTTGTATTCCAAATGATCCTACACCAAACCAACTACGAGATCCATTTCTTACACTTCCAATACCAGGAATTAAAACCAATATTAAAAGAACATAACAAACAAGAAGAATTTTATTAGCATTTTTATAATACCATTTATAATCAAATTTACTAACTATAATCATAATAAATAAACCTACTATAAAAAATAATGATTGATTTTTAACATATTTTAATGCATCATTATATTTATAATCTGCCCAAACATTTGAAGCAGAATAAATCATTATAATACCAAATACCGAAATAGTGACAATACTTATTAATAAAGGTAAATTCATTTTTTTCATAGTAACACCCCAAAGGCTAATGCACACATACTAGCGAGTAATCCAACAAGCCAAAAATACTTGACTATATCTGTTTCTTTATAACCTTTTTTTTCAAAGCTGTGATGAATAGGTGTCATTAAAAAAAGTCTTTTATGTGTAATTTTATAATATATTCTTTGGATAATACAAGATAATGTTTCTATCACAAATACTATTCCTATTAAAACTAATAATAACTCATGACGTGTTAAAATTGCTATAGATGCTAATGTAGCCCCAAGAGCTAATGAACCAGTATCCCCCATAAATACTTTTGCTGGATTTACATTAAAAATTAAAAAAGCAATAATAGATCCACTAATTATAAAACAAGTATATGCAATTTCTACATAACCAAGTAACCAAGTTGTATTATAAGTAATTATACCAAATGTTAAAAAAGCAATTAAACAAAGGCCACCAGCAAGTCCATCTAAACCATCTGTGATATTAACAGCATTACTACTTGCCACCAAAACAAATAAAATAAATAAACCATAATACCAAGAAATATTAACTTTTATATTAAGAGAATGAATCCAAATCAATGTTTCATTGCCCGCTGATATAAATAAATAGAAAAAAAATATTGCCACTATTATTTGTAATACTAATTTACACCATTCACTTAAACCTTTATTATTATTTCTTTTAATGATTAAAAAATCATCAATAAAACCTATTAGTGAATAACTAAAAAATGTAAATAATACTATAATTAAATTATATGTTATTGTTATTTTATTAAATAAATATAATATTAATATTATTAAAAATAAACTAATAGAAAAAATCAAACCACCCATTGTCGGTGTATTTTTTTTTGTTTTATGTCTTTGTTCTAAATAAATACTAAGGCGTTGAGAAGCATGTTTTGAGTTTAATACTTTAATTAACCTGCTACCTATAATTAAAGACATTAAAAATGATATTAATATTAAACTTACTATATTGGTCACCTTTTCCATATATCCTCCCATTTAATATTATGCAAAAGAAAAAAAATTAATTTAGAATATTAATAAACCTTTAGATTATTTCTAAAGATTCCCTTATAAATAAAACTTTCAATAATTTACAAAATTATTGAAAGTTTTAAAATGTTTATATCACTATTATAATAATTTACTCACAAATTATTATAAATTATTTATTATCATTTATAGAATCTCTTTAGCTTTTCTACTTTTTTTATTTTTGTCATCTTTTTGTTTAGATAGCAGATTTTTTTATGGTTATAACAGGGCGCACGGAACCGTAGCCGCTATCCACATCGTTGTCGTACACGCCGCCACCGAAGTCCACAAACCACACGCGATAAGTGGAATCTTCTCTTTGGCTCATCGTATAATACCAATAGTTACTATTATATACCCAACTTGGGGTTACATCTACTGTTGGAGTATACCAACTATTTCCATCTTTAATTGTATAACCAAAATTATCTACTAAGTCATCCAACGTTATTAATCTTGCACTATAGCCGGTTTTATCCTCTTTTAAGTCACTTGCCTTTAGTTTATCTAATACCCAGGCATCAACTACATATTTTACTTCACTCTTTGCATAATCTGTCGTACATCCATCTTCTATCCATTTAGAACCATTATATCCACACGTTGAACTTGAATAGTATGCCATTCCTCCATAGCCATTTCTATCATAGGCTTTTTGATAAAATGAGTCCCCTGGTTTTTCATACATATTAACATGGTTATTTTCTGTTCCTACTCCGCCATATTTATTTACTTCAGCTACTGTTAATGGTTCTTTCTTTAATAATGT